>JANWYO010000270.1 GCA_025055215.1 Gemmataceae bacterium | reverse complement strand
CGGCCGCCCCCGCCACGCCCCGCCGCCGGCCACGCACACTCCGCGGAAACAGCCGCTCCTGCTCCAGGTTCCCCGCCGCGTCAAATGGCATCGGCTGGAGCGGCCCGCCGATCTCGAGGTACGGCCGCGCCCGCGCCTCGGCCACCAGCGCCGCCGACACCCACAGCTCGGCCACCTCCAGCGTGTTCGGGATGATCGCCAGCCGCAGGGCATCCAGGTTCGGTTGCCAGCAGGTGGCAATCCCCGCCGCGATGCACTCCCGGTCGGTGGCGAATGCCAACGGCAGCTTGGATCGCCACAGAAAACACGCCGTCAGATTATTCATCCGGAACGGCACGGGGTCGATCGCCGCCAACAGCCGTTCCGTCGTCAAATCCGCGATCCCGACCCCCGTGCCGTTGCCGTGGCTCTCCGGCGACAAATCGAGGCAGCAGATGCGGGTGATGCGCGGTCGCTCGAACTCCGGCTCGCCCTCCACCAGCAGGCGACCAACCACGTTCGGGTCCATGCCCGCGCCGCTGTAGTTCTTGCCGATCTCCCCCACCACCAGCAGGTCGAGCTGGTCAAACGGCAGCCGACCCATCAGCTCCTTGGCCTGAATAAGGAGTTTCGGTTCTTCCTCGAGCACCTCGTCCCGGTCAACGACGCGCAACAGCGCGGTTTCTTCATGAGCGTTTTCCAAGACGGCCAGGCCAGCCTGGAACGGGGTGGTCCGGAGAATGACCTTGGCGGTTTCCGGCAGCATGTCGCGTAGACCGCGGACGCCCCAGCGGTGGTGCTGGGCAGCACCGTCGCGCTTTCCCAGTCCGATGACCAGCATCTTGACGATGCCGCTCTCGTATCGGCCGCGAAAATCGGTGTGCGCCTTCACCCGGGAGATCGTCACGACGGCGTCGGCCTCGAAGGCGTTGCGGTCCCAATAGACGGGCTCGCCCCAGCTGTTGGTCCCCAGCCGGACGGTCTCCATGTCGGTCTTGACCGGCACGCCGAGGAGTTCTTCGGAGATGCCGTAGCTGGCGAGGAGTTCGCGCTGGCCGTCGGGAGTGGCGCCACCGTGGCTCCCCATGGCCGCCACGATAAACGGCCGGGCGCCCGCCTCGCGGAACACTTCGAGGCTGGCCTGGACGATGTCGGCGACATGGGCGATGCCCCGGCTACCGACGGCGACCGCCACGCGGTCGCCGGCCCGAAGCCGACGCAGCGCTCGGCTCTGCTGCCATTGTCGGCGGGTTTCGCCAGCCACATCGCGCACCACGGGCTGCGGCTGTGTCTGCCGCAAGGGAGCAATCCACGGTAGCTCCGTCATGCGAAACCTCCGCTGCCAAGTCGGCGCTGGGCAACTGCGGCCATTGTAGCAGTCGCGGCCAGCGATCGGAGCGCCCCGACCAGCCCGAAGGCTGGTCGAACCACGTCAGCGCCTTGCGTGTCGGCAAGCGTGATCGCGTTGGTGCTCAGTGCATCCCGCGCCATCAGGACTCACGTCACCCGGCTTGGTCGGCCTAGCGCGCGTCTCCCCTTCTCTCACCAGCGCCCACCGATCGATCCCTTTCCGCCAGCGCACCCTCGCCCGGCCCTAATGAAAAATTCCAGTTTCTCCTTGCTCCGTCTCCTCGGCCCGACCAGAATGCAACTGTCCCGTCGGCAACCGGTTTTCGGGCGGTTCCGGCACCCGGCTGAGCACGACGGCTGAGGGTGCCTTCCCGAAGACAGCGGCCTCTTGACAAACGTGATCCCCAAACCGAGGAACCGGAATGATGCGTGTTCGATTGATTGCGGTCGTGCTGTTGTCGGCCGCGACCGGGGCAGCCCAGGAACCGTCGCGCCGTTATTCGCGGCCGGTGGTACCGACCACCGCCGCCTTGGACCGTCTTCATCTGGTGCTCGCCTGGCGCAGCTACCTGCCGATGGATGGTTTGCGCGATGGCATCGAGCACGTGCAGCGATTGGGCAATCAGCTGCTGGTGCAGCTGCGCAGCGGCACCGTCATCTCCCTCGACGCCGAGACCGGCCAAATCCGTTGGCAGACGCGCTTGGGCGTCGCCTACCACGTGGGCGTGCCCCCGGGACACAATGACACGCTTGTGCTCATCGCCAATGGCACGCGGCTGTTCGCCCTGGACCGGGCCACGGGCCGGCAGCTGTGGGAGTTCGACATGCCGAACGTCCCCAGCACGCCGCCGGTCGCGGACGCCGACAAGCTGTATCTCTGCTTCAACGGGGGTCAATTCGATGTGTACCAGCTGCCGCCGCGGCCGGCGGCGGTCAGTCCCGGGCCGCAACTCCCCACGGCGGCCGACCTCTCCGACGCACGCAAGGGGCGCCGCGGCCTGAACCTCTCCGCCTATGGCCAGTACAGCAACATTGCCGACCATTACCGCCGTACCACCGGCACCCCCCAACCCCATTTCCTCTTTGAACACCGCACCGAAACCCACGTCACCGAGGCACCAATGCTCTCGGCCCAAGCGATCACCCTGGTGGGAGGCGAGGGCAGTTTTTTCGTTTCCAGCAAGGACGGGCGTCGGCCGTTGGGCCGTTACCACCTCGACCTGGCCCCGGCGGCCCCGCTGGGCCACCACGGCCCGATGATTTACGTCGCCGGCAAGGACGGCACCATCGCCGCCATCAGCACTCTTACCGGCAAGACGATATGGCGCTTCCACGTCGCCGCTGCCACCGTCTTCCGCCGGCTGGAAGTCACCGACGAGGACGTTTTCGCCGCCTCCGATTCTGCCGGCCTCTACCGCCTCCGCCGTGATACCGGCGAATTGGTCTGGCACACTCCCGCCGCCCATCGCTTCCTGGCCCGCAACCGGCAATATGTTTATGCCCTCGACCGCACCGGCCGCCTCCTGGTTCTCGACTTGGCCCGAGGCACCCCGCTCGGTGCCCTCGACACCCGGGACTTCACCGTTGCGGTCAGCAACGAGGTCACCGATCGCATTTATCTCGGGGCCCACGATGGCTTGCTCCTCGCCCTCCATGACCGGAACCTGCGGCAACCTCTGGTGCTGAAGAGCGAGGCGGCGCCGAAGCCAACGGACCCGCCGGCGGCGCGGCCGGCGGAGGCCCCCGTCCTTCCGTCGCGGCCCAACCCACCCGCGGAAAACAACCAGGCGATGGAGAACAAAGCCGGCGACAAATGACGCCGCGGACCCGGCACGCGGCGCGTGCCAGCGACCCGAGCGGTCGGCGAGCGAAGGTGCGGCAGCGCCCCGGGGGTGCCTCAACACGGGGCACTGACGCAACCTCCCTCACCCAGGCGATCCGTCATCGACACTCTCCCCGGCGTTGACGCCACCAACTCGCCCGAACATCCTCGCAGCCTCGCTCGCCCGAACCTTCACCGAGGCCGACTCGCCCCACGGGTCGTGCAACGCCCTTGGGCGCTTGGCGGGGGCAGCGTGCGGCTGTTTGACTGGCCCGTCCCTGGGGTCAATAATGAAGAAGCCCGACCGCCCTTTCAGGAAGCGGACATCATGCAGCAGCCCACCCCGGCAGCGACTGACTATCGCTGGCTGACCGCCATCCCGGTCTACAACGAGGAGCGACACCTGGTGCGGGTGCTGCACGAGGTCCGTCGCTACAGCCCGGAAATCCTCGTGGTCAACGACGGTTCCACCGACGGCACCGCCGAACTCCTCGCCCAGGAGCCGGGCCTTCGGCTCATCACCCACCCGCGGAATCGCGGCTATGGCGCGGCCCTGATCTCGGCCTTTGCCTATGCGGTGGCGGAGAACTTCGACGTGCTGGTGACGATGGATTGTGACGGGCAGCACGAGCCGGCCCGCATTCCCGTGCTCCTGGAGGCAATCCACGATGCCGACATCGTCTCCGGGAGCCGGTACCTCCGCGCCTTTCGGCAAGACTCCGCCCCACCCCAGGATCGCTACCAGATCAACCGCCGGATCACCCAGGAACTGAACGAGCGGTACGGTCTGCACTTGACGGACGCGTTTTGCGGCTTCAAGGCATACCGGCGCGAGGCGTTGAGCCGCCTGCGGATCACGGAGGAGGGCTGGGGGATGCCGCTCCAGTTGTGGGTGCAGGCGGCGTATTGGGGGTTACGAATCAAGGAAGTGGCCGTGCCGCGGATTTATCTCGATCCGAACCGGGCGTTCGGGGGGGTGATGGACGATGCGCCGCAGCGGCTGGCTTATTATCGGCGGGTGATCGCCGACAGCGACGCGGAGGTACGGGGCTGGTTGCGGTCGCGGCAAGCGGCGGCGCCTGGCGGGAAGGGGTGTCGGCGGTGAGCCGCCGCAACCTTTGGCGAGCGCCGAGCGTTCACGGGGGCATTTTGGCCGACCCACCGCTGGAGGAGGTGGGAGGGCTGCTGGAGAGCAATCGCCGCTGCCTGGGCGGCGGGGCCGAGGTGTCGATTTTGGGCCGGCCGCTGGCGGAGGTGCAGCGGGGGGCGCGGGCGGCGGCTTTGGCCGCTGCCCGCGCCTACCTCCAGGCCGCCGGCGATGCCATCCCCAACCGGGCTGGTGCCGACCGCCTCCTCGTGACCGGCCATCAGCCCGAGTTGTTCCACCCGGGAGTCTGGATCAAAAACTTCGTCCTCCACGCCCTGGCGCGGCGCCACGGCCTGACCCCCCTGTTCCTTATCGCCGACCACGACACGCTGAAATCGCCCAGCCTCCTCGTGCCTAGCCGAAACGACGGTGCCGCCTCGGTCCGCCTGCGACGCCTGGCCTTCGACCGCGGCGAGGGTGAAGTTCCTTGGGAAGAACGGGGCATCAATGACCCGGCGACCTTCGCCACGTTCGGGGAACGGGCCGAGGCGCTGCTGGCGGCGTGGGGGGTCAAGCCGTTGCTGTTGGCTTTCTGGACCGAGGTGCGGCGCCACACCAACCCGAGGATCGGCGAGCGCTTCGCCGGGGCCCGGCGCTGCTGGGAGCGGGCGTGGGGGTGCCACAACTGGGAGCTTCCGATCAGCCGACTGGCTGAGACCGAGCCATTCGCCTGGTTTGTGTGCCACCTGATCACGGAACTGACGCGTTTTCGCCAAGTGCACAATGCCGCCATCCGCGACTATCGGCAGCGGCATCGCGTCCGCAGCCGGCGGCATCCAGTGCCGGAGTTGACGGTGGAGGAAGACTGGGAGGAAGCACCCCTTTGGGCATGGCAGCCGGGGGCAAGCCGACGCGGCCGGCTGTTCGTTCGTCGCCGCGGCCCCGACTGGGAACTCCGGGCCGACGCCGAGGCCTGTCCGACCGTTCGGGCCACCGATCCGGCGGCCTGGCTGGAACTTGTGCAGCGTGGCCTGCGAATCCGCCCACGCGCCCTGGCGACCACCCTCTTCGCCCGAGTCTTCCTCGCCGAGTTGTTCATCCACGGCATCGGCGGGGCCAAGTACGACGAACTGACCGATGCCTTGATCGAGCGCTTTTACGGTCTGGGGCCGCCCATCTACCTGGTTGTTTCGGCGACCCTCCATTTACCGCTGCCCCCCTGGCCGGCGACGGCGGCGGAAAGCCGCCGCCTCGCCGCCTTGGTCCGCGACCTTTACTACAACCCGCAACGGCACCTCGACCGGACCAATCTACCGCCCGACGTCGCCCGCCTGGTGGCGGAGAAAAACGCATGGATCGCACAAGCCCCAACGGAGGCGGCGGCCCGGCGGCAGCGTTTCCACGCCCTGCGCGCGATCACCGAGGCGTTACGCCCGGCAGTGGCGGAGAGGATTCGGGAAGCTCGCCGGCGGCTTCGGCAGTGCGAAGAGGAACTGCGTGCCAACGCGATCCTGTGGCGGCGCGACTTTGCGTTTTGTCTCTATCCCGAGGACACGCTGCGGGAGTTTTATCGGCCGCTGATGGCTGGATTTGAGGAGGATGGGAAGCCTGCCGAGATTCCGTGACGCGAGAAAGACCGTCAAAGTCGGACGGTTCGATGGTGTCCCTCTATCATCGCTTGGGGCGAGGTTGAGCGCGCCAAGCGGGGGTTTTTCCTCATTGCCCGCCGATTGCTTGTGTCGCCCTCACGATAGATCGTTGTCACCCTCATTAGGTGCTTAGCACGCGTCTCCCATCCTCCCTCGCAGGGACACAAACCGATCAATCCCTCTTCGTCGCTGGATCCTCATCCGCCGAAATCGAAGGGACACACCCGAACCGATCAATCCGTCTCCGTCACTGCCCCCACACCCGACGAAAGCCAGGGAGACACATCATGATGTCAGGTGAGCACTAGCGTCACCGTGGTTGTGGGTGGCGTCGGGATGAAGCATCGCGAGGGTAGCACGCGTGGGGGGCGCAAGCTGGGCAAAGACACCTGGGCAGGAAAAAAATTTCGGAGAGAAACGGAATTTTGGCTATTCGTGAAAGTGGCAGTGTGAAAAGCAGTTACGGCAACCGAGGGGAAACGATTCGCGTTGACACCATCCGTAAGCGAGTTATAATCGCTACGTGTGGAAAGATTGGCAACTCCCTCCTTCTCATTAGTCGCAGTCGCATCGGAACAGGAGCAGACACGAGTTCACCCACCACTGCCGACGCACCGCGTGCGGCCGCACCTTCGTGAAGGTCACGGTGTTGCCAAGGAATAGGCAAGAGGCGAATCAAGGATGATTTCGGTTCCGTCGGCTCCTCACGGGAGGAGGATCGGCTGGACCACACTCGTGCGACTGGCTCCGGCCAGTAAAGGGTGGACACACGCATGAAGACCGTCTTCACAACCGGCGAGGCTGCCAAAATCTGCAAGGTCAGCCAACAAACCATCATTCGCTGCTTCGACAACGGGCAACTGAAAGGATTCCGCGTCCCAGGGTCGCGCTTCCGCCGCATCCCCCGCGAAGCCCTCTACCGCTTCATGAAGGAAAACGGCATCCCCACCGACGCTCTGGAAAGCGGCAAACGCAAGGTCCTCCTCGTCGACGACGACGCGGAACTGGTCGAGTTGATGACCAAGGTCCTCGAAGAGGATGGCCGCTTCGAGGTCCGGGTGGCGGCCAACGGCTTCGACGCCGGCATGATGGTCAAGGAATACCGGCCCGACCTCATCGTGCTGGACGTCATGCTGCCCGACATCAACGGCAAGGAGGTCTGCCACCGCGTTCGGGCCGACCCCACCCTGGAAGACGTGCGCATCCTCTGCATCAGCGGCATGATCGAAGAGGAGAAGATCGCCGAGCTGAAGCTCTCGGGAGCGGACGACTTCCTGCACAAGCCTTTCGACATCGAGGAACTGATTGACCGCATGTGCGGGTTGTTGGAGATCGAGCCGGTCTCGACGACGGCCTAAAGACACGGTCAGCCTAGTCAGGCCCGGGGAGAAGGGGTCCCCCTTCTCCCCGGTGGTGATCTCCTCCATGACCCGAGGGAATGCGGTGACAGCCCCAACGGTGGGGGAAGCGGCGGCCCGGTTGCCTTGGCTGATGCCGAGCGCAGCCACCCTGGCCGCCTTCGCCCGGGCAACCGCCCCGGCAGCCCGCTGGGACGCGGTCCGGCGCGACCCCGGATTGCTCCTGCTCCTGGCCCGGTCGGCCGTCGCCGACCTCCCCAACCCCCGCGCCACCAACCTCGACCGCTGGCTGCGCCGGCCAGCCTTCCTCGAACTCCTCCTCCACCACCTCGACCACTCCCCGGCCGGATGGGTGGACCCGGGGCATCCCGTCGGTACCCTCTTGCACCGGGCTAGCCACCGCTTGGGCCACTTGGCCCAGGCCTTGGCCGAGGTATCCGGTCAGACCGATCCCGCCTGCGCCTGGTGGGCCGGCTTCCTGGCCCCGCTCGGCTGGTGGGCCGTCGCCGCCGTCGATCCGGATCGGGCGGAGGCGTGTTTGACCGAACCGCGACACGTCGTCGAACCGGCGGCCGTGGAGCGCGACCTGTGGGGCCTCGACCACGCCGCCATCGCTCGACGGCTGGCGCGGCACTGGCAGTTGCCCCGCTGGCTGGCCACGGTGGTTGGCCACCTCGGCCTGCCGGCCGAGGTAGCCGCGGGCCTTGGCACCGACCCGGCCCTGCACGCCCTAGTGCGTCTGGCGGCCGATCTCGCCCGCCGCCAGGGGATCGACCTCGGTCTCCTCCCCGAGCCGCTGGGAGACGATGCTTGCCTCAGCCTCGGACTCACGCGGTCGATGCTCGACCAGGCTAGCCCAACCCTATCGGTGGACGATCCGCCCTTTCCCGCGGAGTGGGTGCGGCCCGCCGAGGCCCCCTGGCTCCGCGACCTCCTCTACCTCGCCTTGGAAAACCGTCGCCTGAGCGATGACCCTGGGTGGCACCATCTGGAGACCGACTTCGACTACCTCCACCAGGTCGTTGTCGAGCAACAACGCCGCGAGCCGGACCGCCTCCGCACCATGAAATTGGCGGCCTTGGCCGAGTTGGCCGCCGGCGCCGGCCACGAAATCAACAATCCCTTAGCCGTCATCTCTGGCCAGGCCCAGTATCTCTTGGCTCGGGAAGCCGACCAAAGCCGGCAGCGGTCGTTGCAGACGATCATCAACCAAGCGCAGCGGATCCACGACATTCTCCAGGGGCTGATGCAGTTTGCCCGGCCGCCGCGGCCGCACAAGGAAGCGGTGGATTTGGGGGAGCTGCTGCGGGATGTTGTCAATGCCCTGGCCGCGGAGGCGGAGCGGCGGGGGGTGCGTCTTCTGTGCCCGGAATTGGAAGAGCCGCTGACGGTCTGGGTCGATCCGAAGATGCTCGAGACGGCCGTGCGCGCGGTGTTGCGCAACGCCATCGAGGCAGCGCCGGCCGACGGCTGGGCTTGCGTCCGCGTTAAGCGCGCCGGGTCGGAGGGGATTGATGTCGTCGTCGAGGACAACGGCCCGGGACCGTCGCCCACCCAACGGGAGCACATGTTCGATCCGTTCTATTCGGGCCGGCCGGCGGGCCGCGGCCGTGGCTTGGGCTTGTCGATTGCCTGGCGGCTGATGCACGAGCAGGGGGGCGACATCCGTTTCGAGCGCTGCCCCGATGGCCCGACGCGATTTGCCCTGCGTCTGCCGCCGGCGGCGGCAGACGCAGGGCACGGCGCAGTCCCGACGCGCAATGGCGCCTGTGCCGTCAAGTAACTCGTGGCTCGCCGAGGTAAACACCGCCGTTCGCCGACTCCGGTGTCCCCATGAACGACCCACTCCTTCCTACCCCGATGACCGGGGCGGGACCGCGGTCGCTGCGGGAATGCGGCCGATGGCTCTGGTCCGGATTGTTCTTTCCCGGGACGGCGCCGCCAAGCGGTCGGCTGTCGTGGTGTTCGGTGGCCGTGCTCGCCGCGCTGACCGCGGCACTTCTGTACCCCAGTTTGGACTTTCATTTGCTCGAGCCGGACGAGGGTCGCTATGCCGAGATCCCGCGGGAGATGTGGGCCCGCGGCGAATGGATCGTGCCGTACCTGCAAGGCGAGCCGTACCTCGACAAGCCGCCGTTGTTGTACTGGCTGGTGATGCTCAGCTACGCGAGCTTCGGCATCTCGGCGGCGGCGGCCCGGCTGGTGCCGGCCTTGGCCGTCCAAGCGACCGTCCTGGCCAGCTATCTGTTGGGCCGACGTGCCATCGGTGAGCGCGCCGCTTTCTGGGGGTCGCTGCTGCTGGCCGTGATGCCCGGCTGCGTGAGCATTGGCCGGCTGCTGGTCCTTGATGGCCTGTTGACGCTGTGCACGACGGTCAGCCTCTTGGCGGCCCTGCTCGCGGTGCGGACCGGGCGGCTGCAATGGGGATGGTGGGTGGTGGCGGCGGTGAGCAGCGGGCTGGGAATATTGACCAAGGGGCCGGTGGTGCTTGCCTTGGTGGTGCCACCGGTGTGGCTATATCGCCGCTTGCAATGTCCGGGCCGCGGCCTCGGGGCGCGGGCTTGGTTGGCCTTGGGCTTGGTGGCCGTGGCGGTATCTTTGCCGTGGTACGGCGCCATGGTAGCTCGGCTGCCGACGTTTGTCCGTCACTTTTTCTGGGAGCATCACGTCGTTCGCTACCTGGAGCCGTTCGACCATCAGCAGCCGGTGTGGTACTACGGGCCGATCCTGCTGGCGGGGCTGCTGCCGGGGACGATGTGGTTGGCGGCCCTGGGGCGGTTCCTGACGTCGGGCGACGAGTGTCAGCGTCAAGACCGGCCGCCGGAACTCGGTTTTCTGCTCTTGGCCGGCGGCTGGTGCGTGCTGTTTTTCTCGCTTTCGGGGTGCAAGCTGCCGACGTACATCCTGCCGGCGTTTCCGCCGCTGGCTTTGGCGTTGGGGGTGGTGCTCGGCCGCCGCGCCGCCGACGGGCGGCGCGGCCCGGCGGTGGCCATCGCCGGTATGTTCGCCCTCCTGCTGGTCGCCCATCACCTCGTGCTGCCGTGGTACGCGCGGCTCCGCTCGCCGTGGGGGCGCCCGGAGCGGGTCGTCCCGTATGTGCTTGATCGGTCCCGGCCGGTGGTCTGCTTCCCGCGGCATGTCGATTCCTTGGCCTTCTACCTGGAGCGGGACGATCTCCGCAACTATCGCTCCAAGCACGTCCATCTCCTGGTCGCGGAGTTGCACCAGCACCCGGAGACGGTGGTCCTGTGCACGCATCGACATTCCCTCGAGGGGTTGCGGCATTTCCTGCCTTCGACGCTGGCGATCGCCCAGGCCGAGGCGTTGCCGTTGCAGGTGCCGGAGTGGATCGAGCGGTGGTTGCCGGCGCTGCCGCGGTGGCTGGGCGAGACGCCGTTTGGCTTGTGCCACGTGGCCATCATCCGGCGGCAAGCTGGAGAGGGGGGTGGCTGCACCGGGGCGGATCGCGCCGGGCTACAATAACACCCCGTGAGTCACAGCATGACCGTAGCACACTGGGATGGGCGCGAACCGGCCCCGGCGGCCTGGCGTGGCGGCGCCGTGGCGCTGGGGAACTTCGATGGCGTGCATCGCGGCCACGCCGCCCTGTTGGCCGAGTTGCGCCGCCAGGCCACGGAGGTGGGTGGACCGGCCGTCGCCATCACCTTCGACCCGCATCCTTTGCAACTGCTTCGGCCGGAGCAGTTCCAGCCGATGTTGACCACCGTGGCTGACCGCGCCGCTCTGCTGCGACAGGCCGGCGCCGACCATGTTGTCGTCCTGCGGACCACGCCCGAGCTGCTGCGACAATCGCCGGAGGAGTTCTTCCGCGACGTGTTGCACGCGGGCTTGCAAGCCCGGGCCGTAGTGGAAGGGGTCAATTTCCGCTTCGGGCACGACCGCCGCGGCACGGTTGAGACGTTGGTGCGGCTGTGCCAGGAAGCCGGGTTGCGCTGCGTCATCGTCCCGCCGGTGGAACGGCATGGGGAGTTGATTTCCAGCAGCCGCATTCGCGCCGCCCTGCTTCGCGGCGAGGTGGGGCGCGCGGCGGAGGGCCTGGGCCGACCGTACCGCCTCCGGGGCGTGGTCGGGCCGGGCCAAGGTCGGGGGCGACAGCTCGGCTATCCGACGGCCAACTTGCGGGAATGGGCCACGCTGGTTCCGCGGGATGGCGTCTATGCGGTGGTGGTGACGGCGGCGGGCGGCCGTTGGCCGGCCGCCGCCCACAACGGCCCCAACCCCACCTTCGGCGATACTGCCCGCAAAGTCGAAGTTCACCTGCTCGATTTCAGCGGTGACTTGCTGGACCAACCCCTGGCCGTAGATTTCCTGGAGCGATTGCGCGACACGCGCACCTTCGCCAGCCCCGCGGCCTTGGCCGAACAGCTGCGGGCCGACGTGGACCAGGCCCGACGAGTCTGTGAAGCCGCCAACCGCCCCCAGGCCAGCGAACACGGACCGACGCCGTGCGGCGTCGAAAACGCCGCACGGCCCACCACCGACACGAACATCCGATGACCCAGCCGACCCCTTCCCTCGAAGAACGTGTTCGCCGTCTCTTGGCCGACGAAATCGCCCCCGCCCTGAGCATGGACGGCTCCGCCCTCGAGGTCGTTGGCATCGATCACGGCGTCGTGCAACTGCGCTTGGTGGGAGTATGTGGCCACTGCCCCAGCTCCGTCATGGCATTGATTATGGGCATCGAGCAGGAGCTGCGCCGCCACCTCCCCGAGGTCGATTATGTGGAGATGGTGCCGTGAGCCGACCGCCGGCTAGCGACGGGTTTTACCAGCCGGTCCGGTTGGATGGCGGTTCCCGGGGCGCTAAGGCGACCTCCGCCCGGAGCGATCGCCGGCGGCGCGGCGGTTCGCGCGTGGGCAGCCCGGCTTGCCCGGTCCTGCCCGAGAGCGTCAATTTCCGCCTCTTTGACTCGGCGCGGCGCGGGCATGACGGTACAATCGACCCTGAATACCCCACCGGGGCAGGGCGTCTGTACCACCGGGGAACACTCCAGGTCATGGCTGTCGTGATGGCACCCGCCGCAGGACCTCAAAGCGACGAGCAGCTGCTCGCCCGCTTGGCGGCAGGCGACCGGGAGGTGCTGGGTGAGTTGTTCCGTCGGTATCGGGGGGTGGCCTATCGGGTCGCCTATCGGCTGCTGGGCAACGAGGCGGATGCGCTGGATGCGGTGCAAGACGGGTTCGTCAAGGTGCTGACACACGTTGGAGGGTTTCAGGGGCGAAGCACGTTCAAGACGTGGTTGCTCAGGGTGGTGAGCAATGCCGCCCTCGACCTGGGGCGGGCGCGAGGGCGGCGCGAGGCAAGCAAGCTAGAGGCGGCTGACGAACCGGAGCCGCCCGCGCGACTCGAAGACCCGGCCCTGCCCCTGGAGCGGGCGGACTTGAGGCGGCTGATCGACGAGGCGTTGGCCAGTCTGCCCGAGGCCCAACGCCGAACATTTGTGCTCCATGCGGAAGCCGAACTGAGCTATCGCGAAGTGGCCGACATCTTGGAAATCTCGATCGGCACCGTCATGAGCCGACTTTTTTACGCTCGGCAGCGGCTGCGGGCCTATTTGCGGACACGGATCGAGAGCGATGCGAGCGCGATCGAATGAGCCAGAACGCAGGCGGCCGGAGCTGTTGGCCGCCTGGGCCGACGGGGAGCTAGCGGAGCCGGCCCGCAAGGAGGTGGAGGCGTGGCTGGCGGCCGACGCGGCGGCGCGGGCCGAGGCGGAGGGCCAGCGGCAGGTGCGACAGTGGTGTCAGGAGACGCCGCCGCCGGAGCCGTCGGCGGCGGCCTGGGCCGCCGCCGAGGCGGCAATCCGGGCGCGACTTGGGGCGGTGCCGCCGGCCGCGGCAGCGCCGCGGGGGCAGGCCGGGGGGCGACTCGGAGTGGCCGTCCTCGCCGCCAGTGTGCTGCTGGCCGTGGTCCTGTTCCGTCCCAGCCGCCCCGAGCCGACCGCCAGCGACCCCGGCGAGCCGTTCCCGGTCCTGGCTGCCCACGAGGTCGAGATCATCAGCATCGACGATGGCGACACCGTGGCCTTGGTCGTCGGCGAGCCACCCGTTCGCCACCCGTTGGAGTTGGCATCGGCAGGAGACATCACCATTCAGCACCCGCTCGACGATCCGCGACTCGATCATCGCACCAGCCCCCCGATGCTCTGGGCGCCGCTGGAAGATGACCCGAACCGTCGCTGATCTGCCAGGCGGGTTACCGCCAGCCAGGTTGCGGGGTGGCGAGGAGGCGCGGGCATCGACCACGGCGCGGGGGACGTGACGGACCGAAGGGGACCGCCCACGATGCAACTGCTCGGCTGCAATCGTTGGTTGTTGGCCATCGCCCTGTTGCTGGGCCTGGAACGGCCAGGCCGCGCCGAGGAAATCCGCGTCACGGTCGTCGCCATCCTGGCCTCCACCGACCCGGCTGCCAAGGTCGATCCCAAGGTCAAGCACGTCGCCGAAGAGGTCCAGAAGCGGGAACCGACCCTCAAAGGCTTTCGCCTGGCGCAAACGACCAGCAAGCCCTTGAAACCGGGACAGAAAGAGAACTTCCCGTTGGTGGAAAATCAGGTCGCCGTCGTCGAACTCCAAAGCGGCATGGATCCCGAGCGGCGCGTCAGCCTCACCGTGACGCCGCCGCGCCTCGGGCCGATCACTTATAGAACGTGCTGTAGCAAATTCTTCCCCATCGTCACCGGCTACAAGACGCAGAAAGACGAACGGCTGATTGTAGCGATCATGGTGCGTCCTTGTGGGGAAAAGTAACCGCGAAGCACCCGGAGCGGCAAACCGCCCTGTTCAACGCGGCGAAGGGGAGCGGCGTTCGAGTGACGACGGCGTGTCCCTCCCCGGGCGCTCCCGTCAGACGGGAGCGCCCGGGAACGGGTGCCGCGGGTCGCCGAGGCGGTGTTTTTGTTTGCAATCATGGGCCACCTGAATTAGAAGAAAAAGCCAACCGACCTGCTGCCAAGGGGAAAGGCGGGCATGGGGGAAACGGACGAGCGCCGTCAACCGGTCAAGGCCCAGCTGGGGCTGTGGGATGCCGTCAGCATCATCGTCGGCATCGTCATTGGCTCGACCATTTTCCGCACGCCGCCGGTAATTTTCAGCAACGTCTCCGGGCCGTGGATGGCCCTGGGGGTCTGGCTGCTGGGAGGCGTGCTGTCGCTGATCGGCGCCTTCTGCTATGCCGAACTGACCACGACCTACCCCCGCTCCGGCGGCGACTACGTCTACCTGACGCGGGCCTTCGGCCGACCCGTCGGTTTCCTCTTCGGCTGGGCGCAATTGGCCGTCATCCTCACAGGCAGCATCGGGGCGATGGCCTTCATTTTCGCCGAGTATGCCGTTGAATATGCGGGCATCGAAGCGGAGCGCCGCGAGCCCCTGCTGGTGGGTTTGGCAGTGGCAGCGGTGGTGGGGCTGTCGCTCTTGAACATCCTGGGGGTCAGCCTCGGCAAGGTGGTGCAGAACGTCTTGTCACTGGTCAAGGTGTTGGGCTTGGCCGGCGTCGTGGTCGCCGGCGTGGTCTGGGGACCTGCCGAATACCGGACGGCGGCCGCCTGGTCGGTCGAATTTCCCCCCCAGGTGGGCTTCGGCGTGGCCATGATCCTGGTGCTGTACGCCTATGGCGGCTGGAACGATGCCGCCTTCGTCGCCGCCGAAGTCCGCGACAAGAAAAACCTCCCCCGGGCCTTGATCCTGGGGACCGCCCTGGTGACGCTCATCTACCTGGCGGTCAACGCCGCCTACCTCTTGGGCCTCGGCTTCGAGGAAGCGCGAAAATTCCGCCCCATCGCCGCCGATGTCCTCGCGTTGCCCTTGCACCGCCTGGGGTTCCAGGCGATGTGCCTGCTCGTCATGGTAGCGGCCCTGGGGGCGATCAACGGCCTGATCTTCACCGGCTCGCGGCTCTACTCCAGCCTTGGGGCCGAGCACCGCGTCTTCGCGGTGCTCGGCCGCTGGCACCCGCTGCTCGGCTCGCCCCTCTGGTCGTTGCTGGTGCAGATGGTCCTCAGCGTAGCCATGATCCTGCTGGTTGGCGCCCAAGCCGGCCGCGACCTCATCGACGCCGCCCTGCTCCGCCTCGGCCTGGAGCCGATGCCCTGGGAGCGCTACTTCGGCGGCTTCGAGACCCTCTTCGCCGGCACCGCCCCAGTCTTCTGGGGTTTCTTCCTCCTGACCGGCATCGCCCTCTTCGTCCTCCGCGTCAAGGACCGGGGGATCGAGCGCCCCTTCGCCCTTCCTGTCCCGTTCTTCCCGCTCCTGCCGCTGATCTTCTGCGGCATGTGCCTCTACGGGCTGTGGTCGGCGGCGACCTACGCCCGCTGGGTGACGCTCATCGGGGTGGTGCCGCTGCTGGCAGGGGTCCCCTTGTATTTCGTCTCGTACCTCGAGCGCCGCCGCGGGGACTGGCCGAGCCCTGGCTCGGCGCATTGAACAATGAAGAATTCTGATCGCGGATACCGACGCGCCTTACCGACCCGTGCCACAAAGGAGACGCACCGATGAATCGCATTCGGACCCTGATCCTCGGAACATTCGCCGGCCTGGCCGTGCTGTCGCTTGGGAGCGCCGCTCAGGGACAGCTCATGCCCGCGGTCGAGGCCAAACCCGTGGCCCTGAAAGTCACCATCGATCCCGATGCCGAACTGATCATCGAGGGGAAGGTGACCGTTTCGCGGGGCGAAGTCCGTCACTTTATCTCGCCGCCCGTCCCGTTGGGGCGCAACTACTACTACACCGTCAAGGTCATCATCAAGGAAGAAGGCAAGCCCGACATCGTCGTTGACCGTCAGTTCTCCGTCAGGCCCGGCGAGGAAAACGTCGTCGATCTCCGTGTCCCGGGCCGCACGGTCGCCAAGGTCGAGGAAAAACCCAAGACCGAAGACAAAACCAAGGTCGAGGAAAAACCCAAGACCGAAGACCAGCCCAAGCTGACCGTCCCCTTCGTGCCCACGCCGCAGGAAGTGGTGGAGAAGATGCTGGAACTGGCCGAAGTCACGAAGGATGACGTGGTCTACGACCTCGGCTGCGGCGATGGCCGCATCGTCGTGACTGCCGCCAAGAAGTACGGCGCCAAGGCCGTGGGCGTTGACCTCGATCCCAAGCGGGTCGAGGAGTCGCTCAAGAACGTCAAAGAAGCCGGCGTCGAGCAGCTGGTGGAAATCCGCAAGGGAGACGTGCTCAAGACCGACGTGTCACCGGCAACGGTGGTCACGCTTTATCTGTTGCCCTCCGTCAATCGGGAGTTGAAGCCGATCCTGCAAAAGTCGCTCAAGCCCGGTTCGCGGATCGTGTCGCACGACTTCGACATGGGCGAGGATTGGAAGCCGCTCAAGAAAGTCAATGTGACCGACAACGACGGCACCGAGCACACCCTTTACCTCTGGAAGATCGAAGACAAGGACGCCAAGAAGGAAGAGAACAAGCCGGAGAAGGAGCCGGACGTCATTTACGTCCCGACCCCGCAGGAAGTGGTGGAAAAGATGCTGGAGCTGGCGGAGGTCACCAAGAATGACGTTGTGTACGACCTCGGCTGCGGCGATGGCCGCATCGTCGTCACCGCTGCCAAGAAATACGGCGCCAGGGCCGTGGGCTTCGACGTGGACCCGGAGCGGATCAAAGAATCGCTGGAGAACGTCAAGAAAGCCGGCGTCGAGAACCTGGTGACGATCAAGAAGGAAGACATTTTCACCCAGGACCTCAGCGGGGCCACCGTGGTGACGCTCTACCTGTTGCCGGAATTGAATGTCAAGCTGATTCCGCAACTGGAGAAGCTGAAACCCGGCTCGCGGATCGTCTCCCATGACTTCGACATGAAGGGGATGAAGCCCAAGAAGGTGGTGAAGTTCACGCCACCCGGTGAGGGCCAGCGCGAACACGTGCTGTACCTGTGGATCATCCCCTTCGAAAAGGAAGAAGGGCAGTAACGACACCGGCCCCGCCGCCTGGCGGCGACCGGGGGCAGCTATGGGGACGACGCGGAGGGGCCCGGTCCGGGCCCCTCCGCCTTTATAAGCCCTCCGCTCCAGGAGCCTGCGCGCATGGCCTCCAGCTACGACGTCATCGTGATCGGCGCCGGCCACAACGGCCTGGTGACGGCCGCCTATCTCGCCAAGGCCGGCTTGAAAGTCCTTGTCCTGGAACGGCGCGAGCTGGTCGGCGGTGCCTGCGTCACCGAGGAGCTGTGGCCCGGCTTCAAGGTCTCCACCGCCGCCTACGTCAACAGCCTGTTGCGGCCAGAAATCATCCGCGACCTGGAGCTGAAAAAGCATGGCTTCGCCATGCTGCCGCGCAACCCATCCTCGTTCACCCCGTTCCCGGACGGCCGCTACCTCCTCTTGGGACCGGATGCCGCGCTGAACCGCCGCGAGATCAGCAAGTTCTCGGCCCGGGACGCCGAGGCGCTGCCGCGGTACGAGCAGATGCTCCTGCGTGTGGCCGAGTTCATTGAACCGACCCTGATGCAAACGCCGCCCGACCCCTGGTCGAACCGGCTGGGCGATCTCTGGCAGCTGCTGCGCCTGGGCTGGCGCTTTCGCCGGCTGGGCCGGGCCGGCGCCGAGGCCATCGAAATCCTCACGGGAGCGGCCCGCACCATCCTCGACCGCTGGTTTGAGTCCGAACAGCTGAAGGTGACGCTCGCCACCGATGCGATCATCGGGGCGATGGCCTCCCCGTCGATGCCGGGAACGGCGTACGTGCTGTTCCACCATGTCATGGGGGAATGCGACGGTGTGCGCGGAGTCTGGGGGTACGTGCGGGGCGGGATGGGGGGCATCAGCAACGCCCTGGCGGCGGCCGCCCGTAGCTACGGTGCCGACATCCGCTGCAACTCCCCCGTGGCCCGCATCCTCGTCCGCGACGGCCACGTCCGCGGCGTCGCCCTCACCGACGGCACCGAATTCCTGGCCCCGCGGGTCGCCTCCAATGCCGACGCCCACGTCACTTTCCTGCGGCTGCTGGAACCGGCCCAGCTGCCCGCCGAGTTTGTCGCTGCCGTTCGGGCCATCGACTACACCAGCCCGTCGCTGAAAATCAACGTCGCCCTCAGCGAGTTGCCTGACTTCACCGCCCTCCCCGGCAATGAGGTTGGGCCGCAACACCGAGGCACCATCCACATCTGCCCCACCTTCGACTACATGGAACGGGCCTACGACGACGCCAAATACGGCCGACCGTCGCAGGCCCCCATCCTCGAATGCACCATTCCCAGCAGTGTCGATGACACGGTGGCCCCGCCCGGCCGGCATGTCATGTCGATGTTCGTGCAATACGCCCCGACCCACCTGCGCGACGCTTCGTGGGATGACGTCAAGGAGCAGTTTGCCGACCGGTGCTTGGACGTTCTGGCGGACTACGCCCCGAATATCCGCCGGGCGGTCATCGCCCGGCAGGTGCTGTCGCCGCTTGACCTGGAACGTCGCTTCGGCCTGACCGGCGGGAACATCTTCCAAGGGGCGATGCACCTGCACTCGCTGTTTTTCTTGCGGCCGGTCCCAGGTTACGCCAATTACCGCACTCCGATCCGCGGCCTGTACCTGTGCGGCGCGGCGGCGCACCCAGGTGGCGGCGTCATGGGAGCGTGCGGTTACAACGCTGCCCGGGAAATCCTCCGCGACCGACCCTGACACCGCGGCGGCGAGCGGCAGGGGTGCGCCCGCCGCTCGCAGCGGCCCTTGGGGCTTTTCCTGGCTCAGCCTCCCTGCACCGGCATGCACACCTGCTCCAGCAGCTTCTCACACTTTTCCTGGATCAGATCGGCCAGGTTGGGGAGCGGCTGGCCATCCGGCAAAGCCTCCGTGGCCGCGGCCAGCCAGCGCGGAAAGCTGTAGAGCACCGCGAAATTGTCGAGGCTGACCGCTTCCAGCCGGGCGTGCCGTCCTTGTCGCTCGGCGGCTTGCCAGAGCGTCTTGCTTTTGCCGGTGATGCTCAGGTCGTCTTCGGGCCGCAGGAGGATGAGATGGTCGATGATGGGCGGCTCGGCGTCGAAGGCGGCGAGTTTGATTTCCAGGTCCTTGGGCTTGCCATTGCCGCGCCCGAGGAAGAGCCCGATGCCGACTTTCCACGGTTGGCCGTCTTTGCACACCCAATGGGCGATGGTGAGGGCGCCGTAGGTGGGGTGGTCGCCGAAGCAGAGTTCGGGGACGACGTGTTGCAGGCGCCAGGGGCCGACCTTGACGCCGTGCTCGTGGCAGACCTGGAGGAAGGAGCCGAGGCCGGCCTGGAGTTCGCGGGTGGCGCCGGTGAGGGCGCCATCGGGTTCGAGTTTGCGTCGACCGGCGCGGTGTTCCTGGTCCCAGAGGTCGCTCAGTTGCCGCCGCAGGGCCGCGGAGGCCGCCGGCGGCGTGGCCGTCGGCGACGCGGCACTTGGGCTGCCCGCCACCTCCGACGCTGCTCGCTCCAGCGCGGCCGACGCCGGCGCCGCCGCGCTAAGTTCGGCCAGCGTCGAAGGGCCACCGCCCGCCGATGGCAGGCCCACCTCCTGCTCCGCCCCATACACCAGATGATCGAACAGGTGCCGGAACTGCTGGAGCATGTCTCGCAGGGTCGGCTCGGTGCGGGCGATCCGCGTCACCTGCTCTTCGGTGAAGGGGAAGATCGGCGACACGTCGGCGGCATCGGGCAATTCCTGCAACGTCGGCCGCAGTCGCGCCTCGACCACCCGGCGGACCAATGGGGGCGGCGGGGCCTCCAGGCGCAGGGCCTTGATGGTGCCGTGCCCCGGAACGTGCACCGGATTGTTGAGCCGGTCTTGGATATAGCCATCCAGCGACGGCACGAAGCGGTTCCAGAGCCCGCGCTCCGCAAAGATGAGAAAACACAGGCCCGGGAGCTGGTGCATGGCCTGGACGATGCCCGCGAAGAAGGCCTCGGCCACGCGGTGGGCGTCGTCGCTGCGGCGGGCCAGGAGGAGGTCTTCGAGCTGGTCGAAGGCCACGACCACGGGGATGCGCAGGCGAAGGAAGACTTCCATCAGGGCCTTGGCCAGGGCGAGGACCAGGTCTTGGCGGGTCGGCCGAACCCGATACTCCAGCTCGGCGAAGCCGAATGTCAGGAAGTTGGCCAGTTCGGTTTCGTCGCCGAGCAGCACCGCTTTGGCAAACCCCTGGTAGATGTGGCGCCGCATCAGGCCGGCGGTGTTATGGCCTTGGGTCTGTTCCACCCGGCGGCAGACCAGTTCGCAGGCGCGCTCGGGGGAAAGGTTGACTTCCTGAAGACTCTGGACGACCGACGAGCTGCGGTACATGCCGGCGTGGTTGGTGGCCCGCGGCGGGGCGGCGAGCGTCTCGAGCAGCCATTGCGTCCGCTCCTGGGCCTGGGAACTTCCCAGCCCGAGCTTCCGCGCCCACCGGCCGAGGCTAGGCAGCGCGAACAGGTCGAGGCGTTGCTCCGCCGACAGGGCATTCAGGGCGTCGATGAGCAGGGTGCGGACCAACTCATCGCCGACGAACTCGATGGGTCGGGCGCCTTTCTGTTGGCCGCCCCCCAGCAGGGTGTCGATGATCTGGAAGAGGAGGTATTCGAGGAAGTCGGCGTCCTTCTGGTAGGTCCCAGGGGTGACGAGGAGCTGGCAGCCGGCGTCGGAGCCGTGCTTGATGGAATAGAGGAGGTGGGTTTTGCCGGCGCCTTTGTTGCCGAGGATGGGGACGACCTCGGAGTGGGTGGTCGGGTCGTAGCGGTAGAGATCGACGACGCCGAGGAGTTGTTGCCGTTCGGTGGCGAACAGTTCGGGGACGTGGTAGCGGGCGCAGACGTCGTCGTCGGGGTGGCGGGCGAAGTAGATGCGGAAGGGGTTGCCGGCCCGGCGGAGCTGGTCGTGGGGGCGGTGGGTGAGGGGAGGGGACGCGACGGCGGACTTGGGACGTTCCCTCCTTGGACCCGGGGGGCGGGGCGGGGGGGGCGGCCAAGCCGCCCCCACCGCCCCTCACCCCGCCCGATTGCTGGCGTAATACGCGACCTCGTGCCCCACCAGCAGGGCACAGGCCGGCTCCGGCATCTCCGGCAACGGCCCGGTCCACGGATGCAGCGCCACACGCCGGTCGGCATACAGCCGCCGCAGCCGATCGTGAAAACGCCCGATCGTCAGCGCCGGCAACCGGGCCGCAACCCGACGATAAAGCTCCGGCAGGGGGCAGTCCTCCCCGCCATGCCCCGCCTGCCAGTCGGCCAGCTCCGTCAGCACCGGGTCCGACGACTCGCTGGCCGTGCCGTTGCTCGTCGCCGGGGCCGGATCGGTCGGCGACAAGGCCAATTCTTCCAGGATGCGGCGGATGGATTCTCTCAGCCCTTCCAGATCGCGCTGCACCGCGTGGACGACGGCCAACAGATCGGCCCATTGCTCCTGGCGGGCCTCGAGGGCGCGCACCAAGTCTTCCAGAAGCAGGCGGGGATGCCGTTGCTGGAGGAGATAGGTCAGGCCGCGGTCGGTGAGGAGGACGCGGTCGCCGGGTCGGCCGTCGCCAGCCGGTCGCAGCCACCCGGCTTCCAGGCAGCGTTGTCCCACCTGCCGCCCGAGCACCGTCGCCGGCAGCAGCCCCGGCTGGCCGCGCGCTGCGTGCAGCGGCAGGCCCGCCGGCTCCGCCAATGCACGGCTCAAGGCGTCAAGAATCAGCTGGGTGGATCTGTCGGCCAATGCACCCTCCGTGGCCTGGACGCGACACGTCCTGCATGGTCCCCCATTATCCGCACCTTGAGGGCGGACGCAAGCCCAGGTCGCCTGGCGCGTCCCGCTGAACTTCGCCGGGCTAGTTTCAGCGGGGCGGGGTAGGAGTGATCGGTTCGCGCTTGCTTGATGAGGCGAGACGTTCGGCGGGGCACGCCGCGAGCGCGAATCGATGATAAGAGCGTGAAATGATCACCTGCGTGTGCGAGGGTGCTCCTCCCGGGAGCGTCGAATGCCCAAGGCTTGACGACAGATAGGGGCGGCCATAGGATGGTCGCCGTGCCGCCGCAGTCAAGGCTGGCGGTCTTGATGGGTGATCGGTCCATCGAATAACACCAGACGTGAAGGACGTCTAACGGAGTGAGTGTGTCGAGGCATCGGTCTCGACTTCCCGGGTTTCACAGCAAGGAGTCACGCATGTTTCGTCTCGCAGCTGCTGCTTTGGTCGCCGCTGGATTGGCCCTGGCCACTCCGGTCAGTGCGGGGGAATTCAACAAGAAGCTGAACATCGGTGATCCGGCCCCGTCGTGGTCGAACCTCCCGGGCGTGGATGGCAAGAACCACTCGCTGTCCGACCTGAAGGACAAGGACGTGGTGGTGGTCTGCATCACCTGCAATCACTGCCCCGTGGCGGTCGCTTACGAAGACCGCATCATCAACTTTGTTAAGAAGCACTGCGGTCCCGAGAGCAAGGTCGCTTTCGTGGCGATCAATGTGAACAACCTCGAAGCCGACCGGCTGCCGAAGATGATCGAGCGGGCCAAGGAAAAGGGCTTCAATTTCCCCTATCTTCACGATGAAAGCCAGCGGATTGGCCGCGAGTTTGGTGCCACCGTCACCCCCGAGTTCTTCGTCCTGAACAAGGAACGGAAGGTCGTGTACATGGGGGCGATGGACGACAGCAACGATCCCTCGAAGGTCAAGGTGAACTATCTGGAAGCCGCCGTCGAGGCCGCGCTGAAAGGTGATAAGCCGTCCCAGGCGGAGACGAAGGCCCGTGGCTGTTCGGTGAAATACGAGAAGAAGTAAGCCTTGCAGGGACGTCGCCCGGCGAATTAGCGAAGCCCACGGGCTGTGGCCCGTGGGCTTCGCGCCTGCCGGGGGCTTGTCCGAGACTTCGGCTGCGACCAGGGAGGCTCGCCGTGATGGGCTCTCGTCATTCACCAGGCCGATGTCGCGCCATCCTCGTCACGGGCGTCATTGCACTGCTTCTGGCCGGTTGCGGCCAGGGATCTTCGACAGAGCCTGGTGACCGGCCGGCGACTGGCGCCGCGGGTTCCAAGAGCGGGCCGTGTTGCACGGGGGCGCCGTCGACCAAGGCGGTGCTCGAGGCTGGCCAGACGCCCGTGGACCTGAAGGTGGTCAAGCTCGACCAGTTCATCCAGGCCCTTGAGTCGTACAAGGGCAAGATTGTCGTGGTGGACATCTGGGCGTCGTGGTGCGTCCCTTGCAAGAAGGAGTTTCCGCACCTGGTGGAGCTTCACCAGAAACGAGCCAAGGAGGGAGTCGTCTGCGTCTCGCTGACCGTCGATACGCCCGATGCCAAGGAAACCGCCTTGGAATTCCTCCGCTCCAAAGGGGCGACCTTTCCCAATTTCCTCCTCGACGAGCCGGAGGAGGTTTGGGGCAACAAGTGGAAAATCAAGGGAATCCCGGTGGTGTTGGTCTACGGCCGAGACGGTGAACTGGCCCGCAAGTTCGACTACGACGATCCGGACAATCAATTCACCTACGACGACGTCAACAAGTTCCTCGACACCCTGCTGGCGGCGAAGCCGTAAGTCGGCTTTGGGTCCGGCCGTATGACGCAGGAATGGCAGGTGATGGACCAGCTGTGGCGGCTCGAGCGCCCGCTGGTCATGGGAATTGTCAACGTCACGCCGGACAGTTTTTCCGACGGTGGCCGTTATGCCACTTGCGAAGCCGCGGTGGCACACGGGCTGGCCTTGGCGGCCCAAGGGGCCGACATCCTCGACATCGGCGGGGAATCCACCCGTCCCGGGTCGCTCCCCGTGCCGCTGGAGGAAGAGTTGAGCCGGGTGGTGCCGGTGGTGGAGGCGCTGGCCCGGCAAGTGACTGTCCCCATCTCGATCGACACATCCAAAGCCGAAGTGGCTCGCCGGTGTCTCGCCGCGGGGGCGCGGATCGTCAACGACGTCACCGCCCTGCGAGGGGATCCGGAGATGGCCGCCGTCGTCCGCGAGGCGGCCGCCGGCGTCATCCTGATGCACATGCAAGGCACGCCGGCCACCATGCAGCTCAACCCGCAGTACGACGACGTGGTCGGCGAAATCCTCCTGTTTCTGGAAAAGCGGTTGCAGTTTTGTGACCAAGCCGGTATAGCCCGCCGCTACGTCGCCGTCGATCCGGGCATCGGCTTCGGCAAGACGGCAGAGCACAACCGGACGATCCTCCGTCGGCTGGGGGAGTTTCAACGCCTGGGCCGACCCGTCTGCTTGGGGATTTCCCGCAAGGGATTCCTTGGCCACTGGTTGAAACGCCCCATCGAGCGGCGCCTGGCCGGCTCCCTGGCGGCGGCCTGTTTTGCCATGAGTCAACAGGCCGTGCAAATCCTCCGCGTTCATGACGTGGAAGAAACGCGCGACGCCGTCACGGTCTACCAGGCCTTGCAGGATGGGGCCGACAAGGCTGGTGCCCCCACGTAGGCCGGCGGCAACCACCCGAGGACGGCATCCCACCGCGGCCTCGGCCCCGGCTTGGGGACCCTCTTCTGCCGCCCCGGAGCGACCCAGCGCGATTACGGCAGCCGGGAGGTGCGCCGGCGGCGGCACGGACCGCACGCCGGCTTGGGGAGAACGGCGTGACAGACCGACTCACCCAACTCGTTGATTCCATCGGCGTCCGCGATCTGATCGAGATTGCCGTGCTCGCCGTCGGCATCTATGCCATCGTCCGCTTCCTGGGCAAGACGCGTGGCTCGGGCATGGTCCGGGGCCTGGCCCTCATCATCGTCGGCTTGTTTCTGGCCACGCAGGTGATCATCGCCTGGCTGGACCTGACCGAGCTGGGGAAGATTTTCGACTACCTGTTAACCACCGTGGTGGTTGCGTTGCTCGTTATCTTTCAGCCGGAACTGCGCCGCGGCCTGATGCTGCTGGGCCGATACCGCATGCTCCGATACTTCGTCGGCGACAGTTATCCACTGGCCGACAAGCTGGCCGACGCCGCCGAGGCCTTGTCGCGCGAGTGCGTCGGGGCCTTGATTGCCATTCAGCGGGAAGTCGGCCTGGAGCCGTATGTGGAAACCGGCGAGCGGATCGACGCGGAGGTGTCGGCGGCGCTGATCCGCACGATCTTCAGTCCGCGGAGCCCGCTGCATGACGGGGCCTTGGTGCTGTGCAACGGTCGGCTGACGGCAGCGGCCTGCCAATTGCCGCTGGGACAGCCCCCCGACCGCACCAAGTCGCACATCGGCATGCGCCACCGGGCCGCCTTGGCCCTGAGCGAAGAGACCGACGCCGTCTTGCTTGTGGTCAGCGAAGAGACGGGCCGCATCTCCATCGCCGTGGCCGGCAAGCTGACGCCGGTGCCGCGGGAAAACTTGTCGCGATGTCTCGCGGAATTGCTCAGCCATCCGACGGCGTTGGAGCGGCCGGTTCGCAAGGCGGCCTGAAGGTGGTCGGCCCCCCCCCCCGCGGGGCCGCCCCCGC
>JANWYO010000174.1 GCA_025055215.1 Gemmataceae bacterium | reverse complement strand
GCCCTTACCCCCTCGGCAACCGCCACCCCTCCCCCCCTCGCTGGTGGCCGGGCCCGCGCCCGCCCCCCGCCCCCCACTACCGCGTTGAGCACCTGCCCCCAGCCGCAAAAATAATAGTCTGCCATCCACCGCGTCAGCCGGAGCAACTCCGGTGTCAGCAACGGCTCGTCGTCGAGGACGCGGAGCAATCCCTTGACTGGTCGTTCGGGCGGCGTGCGACTCAGGCCGATGCAGTAGCCGACGGTGGGCCGATCGCCCCGACCAAACGGCGCCAGCACGCGCTTGCCGACGGCGATGCGTGTCGCGTCGGCGGAGGGGACGGCGTAGCTGTAGGCCTGGTCGAGCGGGCGGTCGAAGACCACCTCGGCGAACAAGTCGTGACTGAGAGGGGGTGGTGGCGCGGGATCGGCGAACAGCTCCGAGGTCATGGGTCTGTACCGGCGGTGCCGGGTCGTGGGTTGTGGCCCTTTGGGAAGATTGTAGCGGTGCGGGCCGCGGCTTGGGCCGCCGCCCGCCTTCAGGCTCCTTGCCCTGCCGCGACGCGGCTGCTAGATTGCCCCTCGGGTTCCGGCCGCCTCCTCGAGCCGCCCGGCGACGCGTCGGCGGCCTCTCCCGTCACTCCGGCCGAGGCCCCGACCCGCCGACGAACGTCGCGCCGACGGGGCCGGCCCCAGTGGTCAGTGCCGCATGAAAGCCGACAAGCCACCGCCCACCGAAGGGACCGGGTCGAAGCCGCCGTCGCCCGGGTCGGTCTTCCTCGTCGATACCTACTCGCTGCTGTTCCAGGTCTTCCATGCTCTGCCGCCCATGTCCAGCCCCGACGGCCTGCCGACCAACGCCCTCTTCGGCCTGACCAAAGACCTGCTGTTTCTGCGTTCGGAGTTGAAGCCGGCGTATCTGCTGTGCGTCTTCGACCTGCCGGGGCCGACCTTCCGCAATGAAATTGCCCCGGAGTACAAAGCCCACCGCGCTCCGATGCCGGACGATTTGCAGGCGCAAATCCCGCGGGTGCATGAGTTGTTGGAGGCGATGCGGCTCCCCCAGCTGAGCCACCCAGGCTACGAGGCCGACGACGTGCTCGCCACCCTGGCCAAGGCCGCCGCGGGCCGCGGCCTCGACGTCTTCATTTGCACCAACGACAAAGATTGTCGGCAGCTGATCGACGACCGCATCCACCTCTACAACCTGCGGAAGCGACAGGTTTTTGGCCGGGAGGAATTGCTGGCGGACTGGGGCATCACACCGGAGCAAGTGGTCGATCTGCAAGCGCTGGTGGGCGACCCGGTGGACAATGTGCCCGGTGTGCCGGGGATTGGCGTGAAGACGGCCGCGAAGCTGCTCAAGGAATTCGGCACGCTGGACAACCTGCTGGCGCAGCTGGAGCGCATCTCGGGGGCGAAGACGCGCGAGAGCCTGCGGGCCGCCGCCGACACGCTCGTGCGCAGCCGGCAGCTGGTGCGCCTGGCGACGGACGTGCCGCTCGCGATGGACTGGGAGGGGTGGCGATTGCGGGAGTGGGACGGGCCGCGGCTACGGGAGCTGTTCCGGCGCTGGGGCTTCCGCAGCTTTGCCGCGATGGTCGAAGAATCGCCGACGGCCGGTACGCGCTCGGGGAGCGCGACGCTGCCGTTTAGGCCGACGACCGATGAGGGGCTGTCGGCGGCCGCAGAAGCAGCCGCCGCCGACCACCGCTACCACCTCGTCGATACCCCGGAGAAATTCGCCGACTTCCTGCGGCAGCTTTCCGCCCAACGCCGCTTGGCCCTCGACTTGGAGACGACCAGTCTCCGGCCACGCGAGGCCGACATCGTCGGCCTCGCCTTCTGCTGGCAGCCAGGCGAGGCTTGGTACGTCGCGATCCGCGGCCCCGCGGCCACGCCGGTCCTTGAGCCGACCAGCACGCTGGACAAGCTGCGCCCCATCCTCGAAAACCCCAACGTCGCCAAAGTCAACCAGAACATCAAATACGACCTCCTGGTCCTGCGGCAGCACGGCATCCAGCTGGCGGGGGTCGTCGGCGACCCGATGGTCGCCGACTACCTCCTGCACGCCGGCGAACGCAGCCACAACCTCGACGAGCTGGCGCAGCGGTACTTCGGCCATCGGATGATCCCCATCACCGACCTGATCGGCAAGCGCGGCCGGGCGCAGAAGCGGATGGACGAGGTACCGACTGCCCAGGTCGCCGAGTATGCCGGCGAGGATGCCGACTACGCCTGGCGACTGTGCGACCGCATCGAACCCGAGCTGGCGCAGACCGACGCCCGCCTCAAGCGGCTGTACGACGAGTTGGAGGTGCCGCTGATCGAAGTGCTGGCGGAGCTGGAGTTCAACGGCATCCGCCTCGACGTGCCGCTGCTAAAGCGGCAGAGCGAGGAAATGACCCGCCAGCTGGTGGAAATCGAGGAGAGCATTCATCGGCTGGCGGGTCGGCCGTTCAACATCGCCTCGCCGAAGCAACTCCGGGACGTCTTGTTCCGCGACTTGCAGCTGCCGACGCAGCGGCGGACCGGCACCACCCGCGAGGCGAGCACCGACCAGGAAACGCTCGAGCGCCTGGCGGCGCTCGGGCACGAACTGCCGCGGAGAATCCTCGAGCACCGGCACCTGGCCAAGCTGAAAGGGACGTACGTCGATGCCCTCCCCGCCCTGGTCAACCCGCAGACCGGGCGCATCCACGCTTCCTTCAACCAGACGGTGGCCGCCACGGGCCGGCTCAGCTCCAGCGACCCGAACTTGCAGAACATCCCGGTCCGCAGCGAAGTTGGTCGGCAAATCCGGCAGGCATTCATCCCCGAGGAGGGTTGGCAACTGTTGACGGCGGATTACTCGCAGATCGAGCTGCGGATGCTGGCCCACTTTTCCGGCGACGCCGCCTTAAGGCGGGCGTTCGCCGAGGACCGCGACATCCATGCCGCCGTGGCGGCGGAGATCTTCGCCATCCCCGAAGAAGCCGTCGGGCCGGAGCAGCGCCGCGTGGCTAAGACGGTGAATTTCGGCGTGATCTATGGCATGAGCGCCCACGGGCTGGCTCAACGACTGGCCATCCCGCGGGAGGAAGCCGCCCGTTTCATCGACGCCTATTTTGCCCGTTATCCCCAGGTCTTGGAGCATCAATCCCGGCTCCTGGCCGAGTGCGCCCAAACCGGATTTGTCCGCACCATCCTCGGTCGACGACGCGCCATCGCCGGCGTGCGGCCGGAGTCGTCGTACCAGCAGCGAAACCAGCCGGAACGCGAGGCGATCAACATGGAGATCCAAGGCTCGGCGGCCGACCTGATCAAGCTGGCGATGCTGCACCTGTACCGGCGGCTGCGTCGGGAGAAGTGTCGGGCGCGGTTGCTCCTCACCGTCCACGATGAGTTGGTGCTCGAGGTGCCACCGGAGGAGCTGGCGGCCGTGGCCGAGTGGGTCCGCCATGACATGACGACGGCCTTGGAGTTAGAGGTGCCCTTGAGGGTAGACCTGGCTGTGGGGCCGAACTGGCTCGACGTGGCGGCGTGGCGGCCGACGCCCTGAGGCGTCGGCCGCGGAGACCCGGACATGAGCACCACCACCCCGACGACGCCCCAACCTGCCCGGCCACCGCCCCGCCCGAGAGTCGTCGGCTTGATCGGCGGCATCGGCAGCGGCAAAAGCGCCGTCGCCCAGCTCTTCGCGGAACGCGGCGCTCGCATCATCTCCGGCGACCAGGCCGGACACGAGGCCCTGCGCCAGCCCAGCCTCCGCCGCAAAATCGTCGAGCGCTGGGGACCAGGAGTCGTCGGGCCTGATGGCGAGGTCGATCGTCGGCGATTGGCGGCGATTGTCTTCGCCGACCCCACGGAGCGCCGCGTCCTCGAGGAGTGGGTCTTTCCCTGGATCCGCCAGCGGCTGGAGGCCGAGATCGCGGCCGCCGTGGCCGACCCCGCCGTGCCTTTGGTCATCGTCGATGCCGCAGTGATGCTCGAGGCCCGCTGGGATTCGGTCTGCGACGCCATCATTTACGTCCATGCTCCGCGAGCCCTGCGACTGAAACGCTTGGCGGAACACCGCGGCTGGAGTGAGGCCGAGGTCCTCGCTCGGGAACGCGCTCAGTGGCCCTTGGCCGAGAAAGTCGCCCGCGCCGATTGGGTCGTGGACAACAGCGGCGGTCGCGACGAGCTGGCGCGTCAGGTAGACGACCTGCTGCGGTTATGGGCGGTGGCCCCGACCAATCGCCCATAACGAGCCGAGGATCCCAGCTCCGCCGGCGGTGGTCGAGGGTCGCGGCCGATCGTGACGTCCGATTTGCGGGAGCGCCACGGACTGTCGCGGCGTACTCGCCGGAGCGCTCGCTGCCGCCGGCGGCAGACCGGCGGCAGCGACTGGCGACCGTGAACGTGGGACGAGACAATGCCACCATCGGTCGTGTCCCACGGCTTGTGGCAGGCAGAGGGACGTTAGCATGTCCGATGTTCGACAACCGCTTCAGGCGATGGCTTTCCTTGCGGCAGGGGCGTTTGCGCTCGTCGGGGCCGCGGAAGCGGCTTCGACCCTTCCCGTGGACCTTTCAGGCTACTCTCCCCAATGTGGGGTCGCTGTGCAGCAGAAGGAATCGCGTCTGCGGCTTTCCTGGCCGATGGACCGACAGGAATACGGTCAGCTGACCCTCAACCTGACGCCGGGCGAGCCCCTCATCGAAGAGCTTGGCATCGCCCCCAGCGCTGACGGGGCCGCCGCAGCCCTGCTGCGGTCGGCCGAGCCGGTCTATTACCTCACCGTCGGCACTCGAGCACTGGCCCCGAACAACGCCCTGGGCGACGGTTGGACGGTATTCTTTGACAGTCCGAACGATCGGCCACATCGACCGTTTTTGTCGGAGCTGGCGCGACGGCACGTCCGCGTGACCAGCGAAGGGTCACGGGCTACGGTGGCCGTGGGCGACCTCACCATCGGCTCCTTTCGCGGCGAACTGCTGCTGACGGTTTATGGCGGAAGCCGGCTGGTTCATCTCGAGGCGGTGGTCGCCACGGAGGAAGATCAACGGGCCATCCTCTACGATGCGGGGCTGCACGGTGCCTCGCCGACCTGGCGCGCGATGGCCTGGATGGACACGGAAGGGCGATTGCAGCGAACGCCTTTTGATCCGCGAGTCGATGCCCGCCGGCTGGCGGTCCGGCACCGGGCGCTGATCGTCGAGGGAGCGCAGGGCTGCGTGGCCTGTTTTCCTCCGCCGCACCAGTTCTATTTCCCGGTCGATCACACCACGAATCATCGCTGTGTCTGGTTTGGCCGCGGCCACAAGGGGCTGGCCAACGACCGCTTCGGCTTCGGCATCGCCCAAGGGCCCGAGGCCGGCCGCTTCGTCCCGTGGGTCAATGCCCCGCCCCGCAGCCGGCAACGCCTCGGCTGCTTCCTTCTGCTCAGCCGCGGCAAGGCCGAAGACGCTCTGCACGAGACGTTGCGCTACACCCACGGCGATCGCTTCCCGGCGCTGCCGGGCCATCGCACGTTCACCAGCCATTATCACCTGGCCGTGGCAGTGACCGCGATGGAGGAAAAGGCGAAAGACCGCTGGCCGTTGCCGGTGCCCGAGTTCGTGCGGGTCTTCAAGGACATGGGCGTCAACATGGTCCATCTCGCCGACTTTCACGGCGACGGCCATCCCCGCGATCCCGGCCCCCTGCGGCTGCCGGAGCTGGAGGCCCTGTTTGCGGAATGCCGCCGACTCTCGGACGCCGACTTCCTCCTCATCCCCGGCGAGGAAATCAGCGGCATCCTGGGCGTCACTGCGCCGGGAAAGCATCCCGGCCATTGGATGAGCCTCTTTCCCAAACCGGTTTATTGGATCATGCAACGCCACCCGGACCAGCCGTTCGTCGAGCAGACCGAGCGTTATGGGAACGTCTATCGGGTCGGTAGCGCCGCCGACATGATGGAGCTGCTTCGCCGGGAAGTCGGTCTCGGCTGGGTGGCGCACCCAAGGATCAAGGCCTCGCACTGGACGCCGGACAGCATCCGCCACGAACCGTATTATCTCGCCGATTATTGGCTCGGGGCCGCTTGGAAAGCCATGCCCGCGGACTGCTCCCGATTGCGGCTGGGCGAACGGGCATTGGACCTGCTCAACGACATGGCCAACTGGGGCCAGCGAAAGTACCTTCCCGGCGAGGTTGACGTCTTCAAGATCGATCACACCCACGAGTTGTACGGCCACATGAACATCAACTACCTGCAACTCGACCGGCTGCCCCGCTTCGACGATGGTTGGCAATCTGTCCTGGACACGCTGCGCGCCGGGCGCTTCTTCGTCACCACCGGCGAGGTGCTGATCACCGAATTTACGGTCGGAGGCAAGGCGAGCGGCCAGACGTTGACCCTTCCAAAGGGTGGGCGAGTCGAGGCGCGTATCAGCCTGGAATGGACGTTTCCCCTGCGGTTCGCGGAGCTGATCTCCGGTGACGGCCGCAACGTCTACCGCCATCGCATCGACCTGAGCGATACCGGCCCCTTTGGCCGCCGAATGTTGAGCGTGCCGATCGAGTTGACGGGCCGGACCTGGGTCCGCTTTGAGGTCTGGGACGTGGCGGTCAACGGCGCGTATACACAGCCTGTGTGGCTGACGACGGACCGCTGAGGTGAACCGAGCGGTTGCCCCGCCGAGTTGTCGTTTCCTGCCATCATCGGCTGACCGACTTATCGTTTGATTGAATAGGGTTTCGCGTGCGCTTCACGGGTGAGGGAAGCCGGCGACCAGCCGCCATGAGTGAGCAAAATGGGGCATTGCATTTTCCGGGGCGGATGATACAATACATCCGCGAAATCCGCACGAAGCCGCAAGCTACGGCCTATCCGATTAACGACGGAAAACGGTTTCACTCTCAACTGAAGGATTTCCTGCCGCTGGCGCCGCCACGCGGAACACCCGTCGGGAGCCACATCGGTGCCTCCGTGCCACTTTCGCCGGACTGCCGGGTGATTGCCTGGAGCCGGCGTTGGATTCTCGCGCCAGCCCACTGAGGAGAAGACTCATCATGCCTGAAGCGAAAGGTCGTCGTGAATCCGCCGCTCGCAGCCGGTCGCGTGTCAAGGCGGAGCCCGCCGTGGGCAACGGTCTGGAGCCAGCGCCGCCGAGCAGCCATGCGGGGGAGCGTGGGGCCAATGGGGTTGAGGCCGCCGCGGCGTCGGCCGCGGCGACCCCCAGTGCCGTCGAGGAGGAAGACATCAGCCTCGACATTGAGATCAACAGCCGGTACGAAGAGATCAAGCGCGGCGGCACGCACATCAGCGAGTTGCAAAGCATGACCATGGCGCAGCTGATCAAGTGCGCCAAGGAAGAGAACATCACCGACATCGCCGGCCTGAAAAAGCAGGACCTGATCTTCAAAATCCTCAAGGAGCGCGTCAAGCAGAATGGCTTGATGTTCGGCGAGGGCACGCTGGAGGTGCTGCCCGACGGCTTCGGCTTCCTCCGCAGCCCGGACTACAACTACCTGCCGTGCCCCGACGACATTTACGTCTCCCCGAGCCAGATTCGCCGTTTCGGCCTACGCACCGGGTCGGTGGTCGCCGGCCAAATCCGGCCTCCCAAAGAAAACGAGCGTTACTTCGCCTTGCTTCGGGTCGAGGCGATCAATTACCAGGATCCCGAGTTGCTGACGCAAAAGGTGGTCTTTGAAGACCTGACGCCGCTCCATCCCGACGAGCGTCTGGTCCTGGAGACCGACCCTGGCGAAATCAACATGCGGGTCATGGACCTGGTAACGCCGATCGGCAAGGGACAACGTGGCCTTTTGGTGGCCCCGCCGCGCACCGGCAAGACGATCCTCCTCCAGAAAATTGCTAACAGCATCCTGCGGAACCATCCGGAGTGCTACGTCATCGTGCTGCTGATCGACGAGCGCCCCGAGGAAGTCACCGAGATGGAGCGCACGGTCAAAGGCCCGAACGCCGAGGTCATCAGCTCGACCTTCGACGAACCGGCCAGTCGGCACGTGCAGGTCAGCGAGATGGTCCTTGAAAAGGCCAAACGGATGGTGGAATACGGGTCCGACGTCGTGATCCTCCTCGACTCGATCACGCGGCTGGCCCGGGCGTACAACACCGAGGTGCCGCACTCGGGGAAGATCCTCTCCGGCGGCGTCGATGCCAACGCCCTGCACAAGCCGAAGCGCTTCTTCGGGGCGGCCCGCAATATCGAGGAGGGGGGCAGCCTGACCATCCTGGCCACCGCCTTGATCGACACCGGCAGTCGCATGGACGAAGTGATCTTCGAAGAGTTCAAAGGGACCGGCAACATGGAGCTGCACCTCGACCGTCGGCTGGTCGATAAGCGCGTGTGGCCGGCGATCGATGTCAACCGCTCCGGTACCCGCAAGGAAGACCTCTTGATGGACCCGGAGGAGCTTCGCCGTGTCTACATCCTCCGCAAGGTCCTCAGTGACATGAATCCGGTGGAAGCGATGGAACTCCTGGTCAACCGCATGGCGCGAACCAAGAGCAACGCTGAATTCCTGATGAGCATGAACCTGGCGTAACGAGCGGCCTGAGCCAAGGCGCCGGCACCGCCAAGCGGCGCCGGCGCCTGTTGGCCCGGGTGGCGCCCCGCAGCCGAAACTCCGCCTTCCTTACAGCTTACCCCATTTGGCCGCACCCATCGCTCGAATCCATCCCGTCGTTTAACGCCGCACTTTTCCCTCTTCCGATACCTGTGAGCGGATCGACCGTCTCGGCTGCGGGCGACATAACCGGATCGCGGCCCGGACGATCCATACGACGTACAAGACGAAATGTGGCCGCAGGTCGAGGGATCAGGACATGAGAAGGTCATGGTTAGGTGCCATCGGGATGTTGACGGCTGCGAGTTGGGCGGCAGCCGAAGCAGCCGACATCGGGAAACCGGCGGAGCCGGAGTTGCCGCCCGTCGTCACGGCGACGCCAGCGGCCGAGCCGCCCCAGCGGTTGCCGAGCGCACCGAACGGAAGCGCAAGTCCGGCGGCGAAGGTCAGCCCGCAACCCGCGACCATGGAGGTCGTTTCCGGGTTAGTCGTGGAAGCCTGCCCCGTGTGTTCCGAGCCGTTTTGCGGTCCCGTCGGGACGATCTGGGCCACCGCCGACTACCTGTTGTGGTGGACCAAGGGGCAAGCCGTCCCGCCGCTGGTCACGACCAGCCCGCCGGGCACGGCGCGGGTCGACGCCGGCGTCCTCGGGGTGCCGGGTACAACCATCGTCCTGGGCGACGATTACCTGAGCGACGGCGTGCGCTCCGGCGGTCGGTTCCTGGCCGGGATGTGGCTGGATCGCCAGCAAACGATCGGCCTGGAAGGCAATTTCTTCTTCCTGTGTGATGACGACGTGCGACTGCGGGCCGCCTCCGGCGGAACGACCATCCTGGCCCGCCCGTTCTATAATGCATACCTTGGTCGCAACGACGCCCAGCTGGTGGCCTATCCCGACGTGCTTGCTGGGGCGACCAATGTCCGGGCCAGCAATTCCTTCTGGGGGGCCGGAGTGCTGGGGATCGGCAACATTTGTTGTGACTGCAACTACCGCCTCGACCTCCTCCTGGGCTATCGCTTCCTGAAGCTCGACGAAGACCTCAACATCGACGAGTCGTTGAACACCCTCGGCGAGCAAGAGATCGTGCCCCAAGGGACGCTCATCTTCGTCAACGACAACTTTAACACCAACAACCAGTTCCACGGCGGCCAGATCGGCTTGGGCGGGGAGTACCGCGCCGGTCGCTGGTTCGTCGGCTTCCGCGGTTCGTGTGCCTTCGGCGCCACTTACAGCGTGGTCGAAATCGCCGGCTCGACGACGGTGCGGGTTCCCGGCCAGCCGGTTTCCGTCCGCCGTGGCGGACTCCTCGCCCAGGGGACCAACATCGGCCGCTATTCCACCAGCACCTTCGCCGTTGTCCCGGAGATCGGGCTGAACTTGGGGTTCGAGGTCTTCCCCGGCTTGCGGCTCTTCAGCGGGTACACGCTCATCTACTGGAGCAGCGTGGCCCGCCCGGGGGACCAGATCGACTGGGCGGTCAATCCGACGCAGATTCCCCCCGGCACGCTGGTGGGGCCCGCCCGGCCGGCATTCCAGCTTGATCGCAGTGATTTCTGGGCCCAGGGAATCAACTTCGGCGTGGAATTGCGCTACTAAGAGCAAGCCCCGCGCGCAGCGGCGAGGAGAGGTCCTGCCTCTCCTCGCCGCGCCGCCGCTTCGCCCACGAGCCCTGCTTCAGTCCACGGGATAGAGAATGCGGCCGCAACTCTTGCAGAGCACGAAGTTTCCCTGGAGCAGATCGTTGTGCTGCTGGGCGGTGATGGCCGTGTAACACGCCGTGCAGCTGCGGTCGCGGACGGCAGCGAGTGAATCCTCTCCCTTGGCCGCCACCAGCCGGGCGTATTGCTCGCGGACGTCCGGTGGCAACGACGCTTCCACCTCGGCGAGCTGTTTCAACGTCTGTTCCAATTCCTCGGCGAACGATGCCAGCCGCGTCTGGCTCGTCTGCTCGTATTTCACCAACTCGTCTTTCGCCTGGCGCACCGCCTTTTCCAACTCGGGGAGCGTGGCGGTCTTGTCATCGATGGCCAGCATCAGCTCGAGGATTTCATCCTCCAGGACGCGGATTTTCTGCCGTTCGTTGAGGATCTCGGTCTGAAGGGCGTCGTACTCTTTTTTGGAGGTAGCTTCGTTGCGTTGTTTTTCGTGTCTGGCAATCTGTTGCTGGGTGGCTTTGACGGAGAGTTCCTTTTCGTGCAGCTTGATTTTCAGCTGCTTGATGGCTTCGTGGGCCTGGGCGAGGGCCTCTTCCTGGCGGGCCAGCTTGAGCTGTTGGGCCTTGTGCTGCCGCGGACCGCGGTCGATCTCGTTCTGCAAGTCCCGGGCGTAACACCGGAGCCGATGCACCTCCCGCAAGATGGCGGCGGGGCCAGCCACGGTCGATTCCTCCCAAACACGCCGCCCGCCAGCCACGGCGGGCCAGAGCAACAAAAAACCGCCGGTCGAGCGACCGGCGGTGCGCGGTCAGCGGCGCGGGCTGCCGTCGAGGAACCCCTCCAACTGGCGGCTGCGTACCGGGTGCTGCAACTTGCGGACCGCCTTGGCTTCGATCTGGCGGACACGCTCGCGGGTGACTTTGAAGATGCGGCCCACCTCTTCGAGGGTGTAGGTATAGCCGTCACCCAGTCCGTAGCGGAGCTTGATGATTTCCCGCTCGCGATAGGTCAGGGTCTTCAACACCTGCTCGATGCGATCTTTGAGCATCTCCTGAGTGGCGGCATTGACGGGCGATTCGGCCGAATCATCCTCGATGAAGTCACCGAAGTAGCTGTCTTCACTTTCGCCCACGGGCCGATCGAGGCTGATGGGATGTCGGCTGATCTTGAGGACGCGGCGGGTCTCTTCCACACTGATGCCGGCTTCTTGAGCGGTTTCCTCGATGGAGGGTTCGCGACCCAGGGTCTGGATCAGGCGTTTGGTGACGTTCCGCAGCTTGCTCATCGTTTCGATCATGTGCACCGGAATGCGGATGGTGCGCGCCTGATCGGCGATGGCCCGGGTGATGGCCTGACGAATCCACCAGGTGGCGTAGGTGCTGAACTTGTAGCCCCGGCGATACTCGTACTTATCGACGGCCCGCATCAGGCCGGTGTTCCCTTCCTGGATCAGGTCGAGGAACGACAAGCCGCGGTTGCGGTACTTTTTGGCGATGCTGACGACCAGGCGGAGGTTACCGCCGGACAGGTCGCGCTTGGCCTGTTCATACTCAGTGAAGCGCCGCCGCATGATCTCGACCCGTTTCCGCAGCGATGCCGGCTCCTCCAGGGTGATGAGCATCAAATCCCGGAGTTCTTTTTCCAGGTTGGCCCGATCGTCCTTGGCGGAGCGCTGCCCCTTGAGTTCTTCGATCTGCCGCTCCAGCTCGGTCATGCGGGCCGAGATCTGCTCGAGCTTTTTCATCAGCGGCTGGACTTTCTGCGTGCGGATCGACAGCTCTTCGACCAGGGTGCAGGCTTTGCGGCGGCGGATGCGCAGGCTGCGGCGCAGCTGCCGGCGTTCCTCCTCCGACGTCCGCGGGTCGATCATCCGCGTGAATTCTTCGACGTTTTGCTCCATGAGCCGCTCCAACGTCCGCAGGTTGTGCGGCATGCGTTGGAGGATTTTGTCCTTTTCCAGGTTTTCCGTGAGGGAGACTTTCACGGTGCGGTCGAAGGGGAGGTCGCCGAGATGAACGCGCTTCAGGGTCTCGACCACGCTACTGAGCGCGTAATCACATTCCAGGACTTTGCGGCGGAACCGTTTTCGGGTGACTTCGATCTTCTTCGCCAGGGCGATTTCCTCCTCGCGCTTCAGCAACGGGATCTCGCCCATCTGCGTCAGGTACATCCGCACCGGGTCGTCGATGCGGCGGCTCTCCTCGTCGTCTATGAAGCTCAAGTCGAGGTCGCCGCGCAGGTCGTCCCCCGCGGGTTCATCCGGTCCCCCTTCACGCTCCTCGACCTCCGCCTCGTCGATCAACTCGATGCCGTGCTCTTCGAGGATGAGGAGCAGCTGGTCGAGCTTTTCGGGATTGACGGCATCGTCGGGCAAGTAGTCGTTGACCTGGGTGTAGGTCAAATAGCCTTTGCTTTTGCCCGATTCGATCAGGGCCTTGAGGCCCTCATCCAGTTTCAACTCCATCAACACCCTCCTCTGTAGCTTATCGACCGGCCGGGGCTGTCGGGCGCCACAGGCAAGCTTCCCCGGTCGGGGCTCACCGGACCTCCCGCTGATCTTGCAGCTGCCGCAACAACTCCCGCGCCGCGGCGTGGTCGTGGACGCCGTGCAACTGATGCCGAAGCTCCTCGGTCTGGAGCCTTTGACGCCGTTGCCGAAATACGCTCAGCAAGTCGCTCAGGGCGCTGGGGCGGTCGGCCACCTCCTGGCCCCGCTCCTGCATCTTCAAGGCATAGGCCAGCAGCGGCGGATTGTCGATCCGGTCGCGCAGGAGGTCGAGGTCGGGCCGCTGTCCTTCGGCGTGGAGGCGGTACAACCCCTCCAACAGCCGGCGCAGCCCCGGGTGCTCGATCTCGCCGGGCCGGACCTCCTGGGCGGCCGTGGGCACCAACTCTGGGTCGGCCAAGAGCAACTCCAGGAGCTCCCGCTCCCGCGGGGCGGCCGGAGCCGATCGCGGGCTCGCGTCGTCCGCCGCGGCGGGGGTCGGGGGGTCGGCCGTCGGCCGATCCCCCGCCTGCCGCAGCTCCCGCAGCCGCGCCCACACCGACTCCTCGTGTACCCCAAAGCGGCGCGCCAGCCGGCTGACGAGCAACTCCTGCTTGATCGCCGCCCCCTGGTCGGCCGGGGGCGGCGTCCGCGCCAGGATGGCCAACACCGCTTCCAACGCCCGGCGGCGGCCTTCGATCCCCCGCTCCGCCTCCGCCGCCCACACCTGATTCAGCTTGAACTCCAGGGCGTCAACCGCTTCGTTCAGGGCCTTCAAAAACGGCCCCGGTCCCTGCCGGACCAGCAGGTCGCATGGGTCCAACCCCTCGGGAAGGGTCGCCACGGCCAACTCCACGTCCTCGCTGGCAAAAATTTCCAACGCTCGGTCAACGCCGGTTCGACCGCCGCTGTCTGCGTCAAAGACGAGCACAACCCGCGGCACGAACCGCCGCAGCTGCCGCACGTGCCGCGCGTTCAGCGACGTGCCCAGGGTGGCCACCACCTGCGGGATGCCCATCTGGTGCGCCATCAACACATCGGTGTATCCCTCCACGACCGCCAGGTAGCCAGCCTTGGCGGCCGCGTGTCGGGCCACGTCCAGCCCGTACAGGTGCTCGCTCTTGCGGAACAAGGGCGTGTCGCACGAGTTATAGTACTTCGGTCCTCGTTCCGATAAAGGGGAGTTGGGCAAAATCCTCCCCCCGAAGCCGACGATCTGCCCTTGGGTGTTGCGGATGGGAAACTGAATCCGGTCCCGGAAGCGGCAGTAGTAGCTGCCGTCATCCGAGCGGCGCGCCAGCAAGCCGATCCTTTCCAACCCCTCGAGGGCCATGCCGGCCTGTTGGGCCCGCTGCACCAGCCAGTCGCCGGAGGCCGGGGCGTAGCCCAGCCCCCAGCGACGGACGGTTTCCCCTGTCAGCCCTCGTTCCCCAAGATAGAGCCGAGCAGTTTCCGCGATGGGATCGTCGAGCAGGCAATGGTGGAACTGTTCGGCCGCCCATCGCATCTGTTCAAGCATAGCGGCGCGGCCGAGATTTTGTCGGGAATCGCCCTTTTTTTCTAAAGTTATCCCGACGCGGCGCGCCAACAGTTCCAACGCTTCGCGAAAATCGACCCGATCGAACTCTTGAACAAACTGGATCACGTCGCCGTGCTTGCCGCACGCCCAGCAGCGGTAGCGTTGGCGGCGGGGATCGACGTCGAAGGAGGGATGGCGGTCGTCGTGGAAGGGGCACAGGCCCTTGTAGGTGGCCCCGGCGGGGCGCAGGGTGACGTAACTGCCAACGACCTCGACAATGTCGTTGGCCTCCTTGACGCGCCGGATCTGCTCGAGCCGTTCGTCGCTCACAGGCCACCCGGAAACAGGCCCGACTCTTCCGAGCCGCTGCTTGAGGAGGGTTCGTCCCGTCGGCTCGTTCGTTAAGACCCGCGTCGGTCGCGCGTTGCGCCTTTCAGGTCGGCCGTGGTTCAAGAAGGGAGTTCGTCCCGGAAGTCCTCGAGGACGAGCGTGGGTGGATCGCCCCGGGCGATACCTCCCCGCCGTGAGGAAGATCCGCTCCCGCAAGCATCCTTGCCCGCCGGTCGCCATACGGCCTCGATTCTGGCGTCGGTCCCATCCCTGCGGCGCTCGCCAAGCAAGCGCCCCGGCCAGCCGTCACTCTGATCCTGGATCGTCGAGTCAACGGGCGTGATTCGGCGTCGCTGCATCAGTCGCCGAGGTCGGCCGATCCAGCACGGATTATAGGAGCAGGTCAAAAATGAGTCAAGCTGCGCAAAGGGCCACCGCCGTCGGGGCGGTGGGCTCGACGGCCGGAGCCGCGGCCAAATTTCTGATTGGTGGGCCTCTCGCCCCGTGGTACGATCCCCTTGGTCTCCTCAAGAGGACGGCTGAAAGGCCCCAGATCTATGGACCCTTCGACCCCCGCGCCGAATGCCCCGCGCCCGCCCTCTCCGCAGCAGGTGCAGTGCGGGCACTGCGGCCGAGTCACTGAATATTCTGGTGATCCGCCGTCGTTCTGCGCTTATTGCGGTCACGCCCTGCGCGAGCCGTCTCTCCCTTCGACGGAACCCTACCCCGTGTCTCCGTCGCCGGCGGGCCCAGGCCCACCGGCGAGCAGCCCGCCGGCCATGCCCCCGGAGATCGGCGGTTATCGGTTGATCCGTGTTCTCGGCAGCGGCGGCATGGGGATTGTGTACGAAGCTGAGGCCCCGGAAACCGGCCGGCACGTCGCCATCAAGCTCTTGGCCCCGATGCAGGACGCTTCGCCGATCGCCTTTGAGCGCTTCCGCCAAGAAGGGCGCCTCGCCAGCATGATCAACCATCCGCGGTGCGTCTTCGTCGTCTCCGCTGACGAAGACGCCGGCCGGCCCTACATCGTCATGGAGCTGATGTCCGGTCGCACGCTCAAGGACCTGGTCGAGCAGCAGGGTCCGCTGCCGCCTGAAGAGGCCATCGTTAAGATCCTCGACGTGATCGAGGGCTTGCTTGAGGCGCATCGCCTCGGGGTCATCCATCGCGACGTGAAGCCGTCCAATTGCTTCCTCCTGCCCGATGGCCGGGTGAAGGTCGGCGACTTCGGCCTGTCGAAGTCGTTGGTGAGTGATTTGAGTCTCACCGGGAGTGGGGCCTTCCTCGGCACGCCTTTGTACGCCTCGCCGGAGCAAATCAAGGGTGAGCGGATCGATGTCCGCAGCGACGTGTACGCCGTGGCGGCGACGCTGTACTTTCTGCTCACGGGGCGGGCGCCGTTTCAGCACTGTGCCGGGCCAGCGGCCACGCTGGCCCGCATCGTCTCCGAGCCACCGCCACCGCTGCGGTGCGTCCGCCCTGGATTGTCGCCTGCTCTGGAACGGGTGGTCCTCCGCGGCCTGCAACGCGACCGCGATCAGCGATGGCGCGATTTGGCCGAGTTCCGCCGTGCCTTGCAGGCGTTACTCCCGGGCCACTTGTCGTTCGGCGGTCTCAGCGCCCGCCTGGGAGCGTTCCTTCGCGCCTGGCGCAGCTTCCTCCTTTGGCTTCCGGTTGCGCTGTTGCTCATGCTGGCGGCCTGGCTTTATACCGAGTTCCCCGAGGCGCCCGGGATCTGGCTTTGCTGGCTCGCTCAAGCCGCAGCCATCCTGCTGCTGCTTGCTTACCTCGTGCTGCCGGTCCTTTTTCCGGTGCGCTCACCCTTCGACCGCTTGGTTGGACTGGACCTCGTCCCCGCGTAGCCGGAAGCGCCCGCGACAGGCGCTCTTCCGTGGCGGGCGCAGCCGATCATGGCGGGTTCGCGGTGACGAAAGGCCGAAGTTTTTCCACCGTCTTGGCGCCGATGCCGGGAACACGACGGAGGTCGTCCACGGAGGAAAAAGGGCGCTCACGGCGCGCCGCGACGATGCGCTCGGCGAGCTTTGGGCCAATGCCCGGGAGGCGTTGCAGGTCTTCGAACGTGGCGGAATTAAGGTCGATGGGCGAGGCGAAAAGTTCGGGCCTGCCGGTGGACACAAGCGGAGGCGGTGTGGGTGTCAGCCCGGCCGTCACGTCTTCCTGCATGCCGGGCACCCTCTTGACATACAACCACGGGCGCAGCCGGTCGATAAGACCGGGACCGATCCCGGGGACACGGTTCAGTTCGGCGACGGAGCCGAAGGGGCCGTGGGCCTGCCGGTAAGCGAGGATGCGGTCGGCAAGGGCGGGACCGACGCCGGGGAGTTGAAGCAACTCGGTCCTGCCCGCCATATTGAGGTCGAAGCGCGTATCGGGCGCGGCGGCCTGTTCCAACTCCGAGGGACGAGCGGCGAATGGAAGCGAGTCCCACGCCTGCCATCCGAGGATGGCCGCGGACACGGTCAGACTGACGGCCAGGGCGGTCTGCGCGGCTGGGGGCCAAGCGGCCGCCCATGCAGTGGGCGGCGGGCGTCCGGGCACAGACGACACGAACGGTGACGTGTCTTCCATGAAGCCGTACTCTCAGGGGACAGAAAGCTGAAGCTATTGTAGGCGGTCAACGATAGAGAGTGAGGACCACATAGCGGCACCACTGCGCCAGGCGAGGCCAAGCCTCCAGCAGGCGGTGGTCAAAGCGATCCAAGGCGGCCACCCAGGCATCGGGGAGCTCGAGCCGCCGCAGCATCGACATCAACTGAAAGCCCCGGCATTCGAGCCGGGGAAAGAGGCCGCGAAGAACTTGGAGATCGGCGGGACGAAGGGGCTGTTCGTCGGGGGTTCGCTCCTTGTGGGCGTAGGGGAGCCAGCGGCGGGCCCAGCCCAGCAGCGGGTTGCCTCCCCACGGCTCGCAGAAGACGGCGACACCGCCGGGGCGGAGGACCCGCCGCACTTCGTTTGCTGCCGCGTCCACGCGGAGGTGGTGCAGGATGGCGTGCCCCCAGACAGCGTCGAAGGAGGCGTCGGCAAACGGAAGGCGCTCGGCGTCGGCCTGCACGAGGTCGATAGGGACGGCATGCGCTGCCGCCCGTGCTCGCGCCTCCCGCAGGTAGCCGCGCGACAGGTCGAGGGCGGTGACATGAGCCTGTCGGCGGGCCAGCACGATGGCCGCCAGCCCGTGGCCACAGCCCAGGTCCAGGACGCGGCGGCCGGCCACGTCCCCTAGCTGGGCGAATGCCGGTCGGATCCAGCTCTCATGATCGAGGTACTCTTCGGCCGAGCCGGCCAGCCGGGCCGGCTCGGCCGCCAGGGTCCGCCAGCGGCGTTCGGCCTGGCCGTCGTGAAAGGCTTGCTCTCGGGCTCGCCGCGTGGGGGCCGTCATCGGCGGCATCCGTGCAAAGCGACTTAGCGGCATGATACCACCCGGTCGGGGTCCGGGAGTATCGGCAGGACAGAGCCATGGTTATCATGGCGATGGAGGGCATGCTCGGGGAGACGGGTCAGTCAATGATCGACTTTGCGGAGCCGGCATGGTTGTGGGCCATCGTGGCGATTCCGCCGATCCTGTGGTGTTGGTGGCGGCGCCACCGGGCCGCACTCTGCTTTTCTGACCTCGGCTTGCTGGCCGACTTACCGCCGGGCCGGAGTCGCTGGGTCCCCCTGGTCGGGCTGATCGGCCGAGCCATCATCCTGCTGCTGTTGCTTTTGGCCGTGGCGGGGTTGCGGACGCCGGACCGGCGAACGCGCTACACCACCGAAGGCATCGCCCTGATGATGGTGCTCGATGTCAGCGGCAGCATGAACGAGCGCGACTTCCTCTGGCACGACGAGGCCATCAGCCGGCTAGAGGCAGCCAAGAAAGCCCTGGGGTTGTTTGTGCACGGGGGCGTGACACCGGATGGTCAGCACTTCGAGGGTCGGCCGAACGACGCCGTAGGCCTCGTCGTGTTTGCGACGCGGCCTGAGTGTGTCTGTCCGCTGACCCTGAGTCATTCGGTGCTGGGGAAGGTTCTGGACGCGGAACAGCCGCGGGTGGGCGCCGGGGAGTCGGAGACGAACATCAGCGACGCGGTGGTGGTGGGGTTGGAGCGGTTGCAGCGGGCGGGGGTGCCGCGGCGGGTGCTGGTGCTGCTAAGCGACGGCGAGCACAACGTCCCGCGGCCCGCCTCGGGCTGGACGCCGCGGCAGGCAGCCCAGATTGCCGCCAATCTGGGAGTGCCGATTTACACCATCGACGCAGGCGGCCCGGCGGATGAATCATCGCCCCAGCGAGCCGCCGGCCAAGCCACCCTTCGGGAACTGGCCGCCCTGACGGGCGGCCAAGCGTTCACCGCCCACGACACCGCCGCCCTCCTCGATGCGTGCCGCACCATCGACGGCCTGGAACGGCAGCCGATCCAAAGTTTCCTCTACCGGCGCTACTATCCCTGGAACGGCTGGCTGGCAGCGGTGGCCTTGACCATCGGCGGGATCCTGCACAGCCTGGAGCTGACGACCTGGCGGCGATTGCCATGAATGCCCTGCGAACCTGGTTTGCCCATCCGTGGCTGCTGAGCGTGCTGTGGCTACCGGTGCTGGGAGAGTTGGCGGCCTGGTGGGCGGGACGGCGGGCGGAGCGCCGACTCGGCCGGCTGGGGCCCTGGCGGGTCATGGCGCTGCTGCGGCGACCTGATGGGTGGGGGACGGTCCGCGTCTGGTGTCGCTGGGGAGCGGCCACGGCGGTGCTGCTGGGGTTGGCTGGGCCACGCTGGGGGCAGGAGGCGCAGCCGGCTACCGCCCCGGGTCGTGACTTGGTGATCTTCCTCGACCTCAGCCGCAGCATGTTGGCCGACGACGTGCCCCCCCATCGCCTGGGCCGGGCCAAGGCGGCCCTGGCCCACCTGGTCGATACCATCGAGCGGCGTGGTGGCCATCGCCTCGGCCTGGTGGTCGGCGCCGCCCAAGCGAAAGTTGTCTGTCCCCTGACCCATGACTACGACCACTTCCGCGAGCAACTCGCCGACCTCGATGCGGCCGCACCCCCACCGGGGCTTCGGCCGCGCGGCGGCAGCCGCTCCGGCACCCGCCTCGGCGCCGGCCTCCAAGAGGCCGTCGCCGCCCACGACCCCCGCTTCCGCGGCCATCAAGAGGTCCTTATGATTAGCGATGGGGACGATCCGGCCGGCGACGGCGAGTGGGAGTTCGGCATCATGGACGCCCTGAGTCACGGCATTCCCGTCTCGACCGTGGGCATCGGCGATCCCGTCCACGGCGGGCGAATCCCTCTCGGCGGCGACTTCGTCCGCTACGATAGCCAGCCAGTCGTCAGCCGGCTGGACGAGCGGCCGTTGCAGGAAATCGCCCGGCGAACGGGGGGCGTCTATCTGCCGGCGCGGACCGAGTGGCCGGACCTGGAGACGTGGTTTGTGGAGACGGTTGAGCCGAAAGCGGCCGCGGAGCTGGGAGACGATGCCCTGCCGCAGCTGCGGTCTCGGGCCGGCTGGTTTTTTGGGACGGCGTGGCTGTTGTTGGCGCTGGCGATGGTGGCCGGCCGGTATCGCTCCTGAGACCGGAGTGTCCCTGTGGATTTCGGCGGGCCGAGGGTGCGGCGGCGGAGAGGGACTGCTCGGTTCGCCCTCGCGCGAGGATGGGAGACGTGGGCTGGGGACATCGGGAGCGTGCACGAGTCATCGAGTCGCGATCGCTGCGTGCCGAGCGAACGCGAAACGAGGAAGCTTGGACGCGAAACGAGGAATCGACAGGGGCGGGGGAAAACTGCCGCCTGAAGCGCTCGACCCCGCCCCGAACGATAGATGCACCTTCAGCGGCGGTCCGGATTGATTTGGAGGCTTCGGCCGTGAAAATCACGTATTTGCTCCTGGGGTTCGGTGCCCTCCTGACCCTGGCAGGGCGGCCGGCGGCGGACCCCGATGCGTGTCGGCGACGGGGCCAGGAAGCGTACGAAGCGGGGGACTACACCGCGGCGCTGCGCTGGTTGGAGCAGGCGGCTGAACGGACCACCGATCCCGGCGGAGTGGCGTTTGACCAGGCGGCGGCGCTGTACCGCTTGGGGCGGTTTCGCGAAGCCGAGTTGCACTACCGGCGTTGCCTGGAAGACGCCACCGGCCCCCGAGAGGCACGGGCGTGGTACGACCTGGGCACGGCCGTGGTCCGCCAGGGGGGTACTGACCTTCGCCGGCTGCGGGAGGCGATTGCCTGTTTTGATCGTTGCCTGGGACATGCCGAGGCGTCGGACGAGTTGAAGGCGGCGGCGCGGCACAACCGGGCATTGGCGGAGGCGTTAGCCCGGCAGCTGGCGTCGCAGGCGGGCTCGGAGCCGGAGACTTCGCCTGAGCCTTCGTCCCGCCAGCCGGCGGAGGCTCCGAGCCGGCCGACTCCGGCGGAGCCGGCCGACTCCACGTCGGTGTCCGAGCCGTCGCGGATCGAGCCGGAGCCAAGCCGACAGCCAGGGGCGGAAGTGCCGGTGGCCACGGCGCACCTTCAGCCGGGTCAGGGGAACCTGCCACCAGTTCCCGACACGGCCGAGCTGGTGTCGCTGCCGCCTGAGGATGCGCTGGTGTACCTGCGGCAGGCGGCGGAGCGAATTCGCCGAGAGCGGCAGGAGCACCGCCGGGGAGGCCCTCCGCCGCCGCGGAGTGTCAAGGATTGGTGACAGGGAGGACGTAGCGCTCGTGATCGTCGTGGTGCTGGGGTGGATCGGGGTCGCGGCGCCGGCCGTCGACGAGCCGCCCCTGGTCGGCCAGCCGGCCCATTTCTGCGGCGCCATTGGCGCCCGCTTCGGCATTGCGGTTCGCGCCGAACCGACCGAGCTGACGGTCGAGGAGCCGCTGCGGCTGACGGTGGTGCTCGAGGCAGCCGGCGGGGCGGCCCGGCCGCCCCGCCGGCCTCGCCTGGAAACCATGCGCGGCTTCGCGGACCGGTTTTACATCGAAAAAAACCCCTCCGACGATCCCGACCGTGTCCATCCCAACGGGCAACGGTGGGAGTTTGACTATCGCCTGCGACCCAAACACCCGGACGTGCCCGCCATCCCCCGGGTCACGGTCGCCTACTATCGCCCCGGCCTGGTGCCGCCCAGCCGTGGCTACCAGACGATCGCCTCGGAGTCGATCCCGCTGCGGGTTCGGCCACGCCCCCCGACGGCGGCAGCGATCGACGCGCCGGCATTCCTCCTGGAGGAGCGCCTGGAGCCGGAGCGCTGGCTCCGCCGGGCGCCTTGGCCCTCGTTGGACCCTTCCTGGCTATTGGCCGCGTGGTTGGTCCCGGCCGGTGGCTGCTTGGCGTGGTACGGCCTTTGGCGATGGCGGCATCCCGAGGCCGCCTGGCGGGCGCGGCAGCGGCGGAGCCGAGCCGCTCGCCAAGCCCTGGCTGCGTTGAGGAATGGCGACGGTCGAAGCGCCACAGGGGACATCGTCGCCGACTATCTGCGGCAGCGCTTCGACCTGCCCGTGGCCGAGCCGACGCCGGAGGAAGTGGCCGAGTTGCTGCGGCGGCAGGGGCGTTCGGAGGAAGCGGTGGCCTGGGCGTATGAGTTTTTCCGCCGCTGGGACGAGCGGCGGTTTGCCGGCGGGGCCGCCGCGGGGGCCCCGCCGGACTTGGCCGCCGACGCCGCCCAACTGATCGCCCTGTTGGAGGACGGCTCGTGACCACTTGGCCGCTCTCGCTGATGCTCTCCCTGGCCGCGCCCGCGGACGACACCACGATGGCGCTCGCCGTTCAGGCGGTGCACGCCTTCCAGGCCGGGACCGAGCACCTCGCCGACCCTGGGCGCGCTCGCCAATCCTTCCGCGAGGCTGCCCAGGCGATGGAACAACTTCGGCAGCAGGGTGTCCGACATCCGGCGTTGGAGCGTGCCCTGGGCAATGCCTGGTATCTGGCCGGGAACCTCCCCCGAGCCATACTGGCATACCGCCGCGGCCTCAGCCTGACGCCCGATGATCGGGCCGCGCACCGTAACCTGGCGTACGTCCGCGAGCAGGTCCGCTATCCGGACGGGGGCACGCTCGGTCGGCCGCCAATAGACCATCGGCCGCCGTGGCTGCCCCGGTTGAACTCGCCCCTCGGCGGGGCGAGCATTCTCGCCGCCGTTACCGTCGGCAGCGTGGCCCTGACGCGCTGGCGGATGACGCGGCGCGGCCCGCTCCGGGCCGTCGCCGCCTTGGCATGGCTGGCCGCTTCCCTCCTGACCCTCGGCTGGCTCGCCGATGCTTGGCAGCAGGGCCGCGATCTCGAGACCCCGCCGGTGGTTCTCGCCACGGCCACCCCCCTGCGTTGGGGCAATGGCCTGGCGTATCCGCCCAAGGTTGCCACCGAGTTACCCGCCGGGACCGAAGCCCGCCTGCTCCACCGCCGCGGCCACTGGCTGCTGATCGAGCTGTCCGGCGGCGAAGTCGGCTGGGTGCCAGCAACCGCTGCCCTGGTCGCCGATGACCTCGCCGACCCAGCCCGCGCCTCTCCCGCGCCGTGAGGAGCCGACATGGCCGCCAAGTTTGAGCTCGTCAGTCCTTTCGCCCCGGCCGGTGATCAGCCCCGGGCCATCGAGCAGCTCGTGGCCGGCTTCCGCGCCGGCCGCCCCTGCCAAACCCTCCTCGGCGCCACCGGCACCGGCAAGACCTTCACCGCCTCGCATGTCATCGCTCAGCTCGGCAAGCCGACGCTGGTGCTGGCCCACAACAAGACCCTGGCCGCCCAGCTGTATAAAGAGTTCCGCAGCTTCTTCCCCCGCAACGCCGTCCACTACTTCATCAGCTACTATGACTATTACCAGCCCGAGGCCTACATCCCCCAGCGCGACATCTACATCGAAAAAGACGCCCTGATCAACGAAAACATCGACCGCCTCCGCCTCGCCGCCACCAGTGCCCTGGTCAGTCGCGAAGACGTCATCATCGTCGCCAGCGTCTCCTGCATCTACGGCCTCGGCTCGCCCAGCGACTACAAACGCATGATGGTCCACGTCCGCCGCGGCGCCACCATTCCCCGAGACGACCTCCTCCTCAAGCTCGTGGACATCCAATATCAACGGAACGACACGGCGTTCGAGCGCGGCCGCTTCCGCGTCCGCGGCGATGTCATCGAGGTCTGGCCCGCCTACGAAGAATTCGGCTTCCGCATCGAGCTGTTCGGCGATGAAGTCGAGGCCCTGGCGTTCATCAACCCGACCAGCGGCGAAACCCTCCGCAGCGTGGATGAGCTATACATCTACCCCGCCAAACACTTCGTCACCCCCGAGGAACGCATCCGCATCGCCGTCGAAGGCATCCGCGCCGAGTTGGAGGAACGGCTGGCCTGGTTCCGCGAGCGCGGCCGGCTGCTGGAAGCCCAACGGCTCGCGGCCCGCACCCGCTTCGACATCGAAATGCTCCTGGAGGTCGGCCACTGCCCAGGCATCGAAAACTACGCCCGCTGGCTGAGCGGCCGCAAGCCCGGCGAACCTCCTTACTGCCTCCTCGACTTCTTCCCAGACGACTTTTTCATGATCGTCGACGAATCGCACGTCACCCTGCCGCAGCTGCGCGGGATGTATGCCGGCGACTTCAGCCGCAAGTCCACCCTCGTCGAGCACGGCTTCCGCCTCCCCAGCGCCCTCGACAATCGCCCCCTCCGCTTCGACGAATGGGAGAAGCGCGTCCGCCAGGTGTTGTTCATGTCGGCCACCCCAGGCCCCTACGAACTGGAACGCTGCGGCGGCGAAGTTGTCGAACAGGTGATTCGGCCCACCGGCCTCGTCGATCCAGAGCTGCACGTCCGGCCGGCACGCGGTCAGGTGCCCGATCTGGTGCGGGAAATCCGTCAGCGGGCGGCGAAAAAGGAGCGTGTCCTGGTCACGACGTTGACCAAGCGGCTGGCGGAAGACCTGAGCACTTATTTCCGCGATGCTGGCCTGCGTTGCAAGTGGCTCCACTCGGAACTCGATGCCTTCGAGCGGGTCCAGGTCCTGCGGGAGCTGCGTGAAGGCGCTTTTGACGTGCTCGTCGGGGTCAACCTGCTGCGCGAGGGCCTGGACCTGCCCGAAGTGTCGCTGGTCGCCATCCTCGACGCCGACAAAGAGGGCTTTCTGCGCAGCGAAACCTCGTTGATCCAAACCATCGGCCGGGCCGCTCGCAATGTCAACGCGGAGGTCATTCTTTACGCCGACAAGGTGACCGACTCGATGCAGCGGGCCATCGACGAGACGCGCCGGCGGCGGGAGCTGCAACTGGAGTACAACGCCCGCCACGGCATCACGCCGCAGACGGTGCGGACGGCCATCGGCGGGACCATCGAAGAGGAGATCGCCGCCCGCAAGATGGTGGCGGAGTTGGCCGGCACGTCGGCAGACAATTACGTGACCCAGGAGTATCTCGAAGAGCTGCACCAGGAGATGCTGGCCGCCGCCGCCAATCTGGAGTTTGAACGTGCCGCCCAGCTCCGCGACCGGATTGCTCAGCTCAAAGGGGAACCGATCGCCGCGCCGCAGGTCAAGCGGCGGCGAGGCCGACGTCGTTAGGTCCGCGCCATAGCGAGGGACAGAAGCGGCGGCTACAATGCCGCCGGGAAATGTGTGCCATGCTCGTCCGCGAAGGGGAAAAACTGCTGGTGGCCCATCGTCGCCTCTATGAAGGCGACCCGCCGCGCTTTTTCGTCGGCCAGGTCGATGCCTACGACGCCGGCATCGTCCGCGCCACCGGCTATTCGTATGTCCGTGATGCCGTCACCGGCCGCATGATCCAAAAGCCCGAACCCCGCACCCGGCTGCTGTCGCTGACCGCCGGGACGCTGCTGGTGTACGTCCTGCCGGAGACCACCGACCTGGAACGGATCGAGTTCATTTATTCCGGCAACCAGTTGATGGTCACCGACGGTGGCGAGTTCACGATGGGGTTGGCAGAATTTCTATTCGGCCGGCGCGGCCTGGGAGCGGAGGAGATCGGGGAGGAAGCCTGACCGGACGGCCGGCTTGGTCGGTCGGCGTCCGCCGGGGCCGGGCGGCCGGTGGGCCGCCCGACCCACAACTCAGGGGGGTTGCATGAGCGGGTCGTGGTGGCTGATCGGAGTGCTCACCGCCGGCATCACGGCAGCCGAGTCCGTGGGGCCGAGCAAGCCGAACCTCGTTTGGATCATGGCGGATGACCTGGGTTACGGGGAACTGGGCTGCTACGGCCAGAAGGTGATCCAGACGCCGCAGCTGGACCGCATGGCGCGGGAGGGAATGCGCTTCACCCAGTTTTATGCCGGGGCCACGGTGTGCGCCCCCTCGCGGTCCGTGCTCATGACCGGGCAACACCAAGGACACACGCGAGTGCGGGGGAATGCCGGCCGGACCAATCCCGCCGCCCAGGCCCTGCGGGCCGACGACCTCACCGTGGCCCGGCTGCTCCGCGGCGCCGGCTACGTCACGGCCCTGATCGGCAAATGGGGCCTCGGCGACGTCGGGGCGGCGGACAGCGGCCTGCCCCGCAAACAGGGATTCGACGTGTTCTTCGGCTACCTCAACCAGGGCCACGCCCACAATCACTACCCCGATTTCCTCTGGCGCAACGAGGAGAAGGTGGCCCTGCCCAACGAGATCGTGCCGTTGGGCCAGGTCGGGGCGGGCTACGCCATCAAGGCCGACGCCTACGCCGACGACCTGTTCGCCGACGAAGCCATCCGCTTCGCCCGGGCCCACCGGGACCGGCCCTTTTTCCTCTACTGGAACCCCGTCGTCCCCCACGCCAACAACGAACGGACCAGGGCGATCCAAGACGGGGCCGAAGTCCCAGACTACGGACCGTATGCCGACCGCGACTGGCTAGCCCCCGACAAGGGACACGCCGCCATGATCACGCGCCTGGACGACCATGTCGGCCGCTTCCTCGACGAACTCCGCCGACTCGGCCTGGCGGAGCGGACGCTGGTCATCTTCACGTCCGACAATGGGCCCCATCGCGAGAGTGGGCATGACCTGAGACGGTTTCAGCCGGCTGGCCCGCTCCGCGGCCTCAAGCGCAACCTCACCGAAGGCGGCATCCGCGTGCCGACCCTTGCCTGGTGGCCGGGCACCATCGCGCCGGGGACGGTCAGCGATCATGTCGGCTATTTCGGCGACTTCATGGCCACGGCGGCCGAGTTGGCCGGTGTGCCGCTTCCGCCGGGGCGGGATTCGGTCAGCCTGGTGCCGACGCTTCGCAGCCGCGGTCCTCAGCCGCGGCATGAGTTCCTCTATTGGGAATTCCACGAGGGAGGGTTCAGCCAGGCGGCCCTTTACCAGGGCCGCTGGAAAGCCATCCGGGAGCGCTCGCCCGATGCTCCGCTCCAGTTGTACGACTTGGCCGCCGACATCGGCGAAACGACCGATGTGAGTCAACGACATCCCGAAATTGTCGCCCGCATCGAGGCGTACCTGAAGACGGCTCGCACCGAGTCTCCCGATTGGCCGGTCCGGCGCCAGCCAACCCGGCCTGCCAAACCGTGAGGAGTCATCGTACCGAGGATTCACCCATGCGCTTGGACCGTTGCCCGTCGTTGGTTCTGTTCCTGGCGTTGGCAAGCACCTTGGTCGGCCCGGCCGCGCTGGCGGCGGGCCGGCCCAACATCCTGTTCATCTTCAGCGACGACCACGCCTGGCAGGCCATCAGCGCCTACGGCGAAGCCCGCCGCCTCATCGACACCCCCCACATCGACCGCCTCGCCCGCGAAGGCGTCCGCTTCGACCGCTGCCTCGTGACCAACGCCATCTGCGGCCCCAGCCGCGCCACCGTCCTCACCGGCAAATACAGCCACCTCCACGGCTTCTACAACAACACCAACAGCAAGTTCGACGGCTCCCAGACCACCTTCCCCAAACTCCTCCAGCAAGCCGGCTACCAAACCGCCGTCATCGGCAAATGGCACCTCGTCACCGACCCCACCGGCTTCGACCATTGGCACATCCTCCCCGGCCAAGGCCAGTACTACAACCCCGTCATGATCCGCGACGGCCAAAAGGTCCAGCATCACGGCTACACCACCGACCTGATCGCCGACTTCAGCCTGGAGTGGCTGAAGCAACGGGACAAAAGCCGGCCGTTCCTTCTGCTGTGCCATCACAAGGCGCCGCACCGCGAGTGGGTGCCGGCGCTGCGGCACCTGGGCCACGACCACGACCGCCGCTACCCCGAGCCGCCAACCCTCTTCGACGATTATGCCCAGCGCGGCCTGGCGGTCCGCGACCAGGACATGTCCTTGGAAAAGACCTTCACGGAGCGCGATGCCAAGCTGACGCCCCCACCCTATCTCACCCCGGAGCAACTGAAGACCTGGAACGCCTACTACGAGCCGCGGAACGAGGCGTTTCGCCAGGCGAACCTCCAGGGCCGAGACCTCATCCGTTGGCGGTACAACCGGTTCCTGCACGACTACCTTGGCTGCGTCAAAGCGGTGGACGAGGCGGTCGGCAAGCTCCTGAAGTTCCTCGACGACGAAAAGCTGACAGCCAACACGCTGGTGGTCTACTCCTCGGACCAGGGCTTCTTCCTCGGCGAGCACGGTTGGTTTGACAAGCGGTGGATTTTCGAGGAATCGCTGCGGACGCCGCTGCTGGTGCGCTGGCCGGGCGTGGCCCGGCCGGGCACCGTCAATCGCAACCTCACCAGCCTTCTCGACTTGGCGGAGACGTTCCTGGAAGCAGCCGGTCTTCCCATTCCCGCCGACATGCAGGGTCGGAGCCTGTTGCCGCTGCTCCGCGGCGAGACGCCCCCCGACTGGCGGCAGAGTTTCTACTACCACTACTACGAGTACCCGGTGCCGCACCGCGTGCGACCGCACTATGGGGTCGTCACCGACCGCTTCAAGCTGGTGCATTTTTACAAGCCGGACGTCGATTATTGGGAGCTATACGACCGGGAGAAAGACCCGCACGAGTTGCGGAGTGTGTATGACGACCCGGCCTATGCCGAGGTGGTGCGAGACCTGCGGAAGGAACTGGCCCGACTGCAGGCAGAATTGAAGGTGCCGGCCGAGGCCCCCAAGGAGGCGTATGGTCGGCTGTACACGCGGCCGGCCAAAGGCCCGGGTGACTGAACTGAAGGCGACGCCGAGGGAGCTCTGTGGTTGGCAGGGCGGCCAGAAGCCGCCCTGCCAATGCCGCAGCGGCCAGAGGCCGCCTCACTTGCCCAAGGCTGCTTGGGCCGCCGCCAGCCGGGCGATCGGCACGCGAAAAGGCGAGCAGCTGACGTAGTTCAAGCCGATGCGGTGGCAGAACTTGACCGAGTCGGGATCGCCGCCATGCTCGCCGCAGATGCCGATTTTCAGGTCGGGGCGGGTGGCGCGGCCGCGCTCCACCGCCAGCTTCATCAGGCCGCCCACGCCGTCGAAATCGATCGTCTGGAACGGGTCGCGCGGCAGGATGTCGCTCTCTAGGTATTGGCGGATGAAGCTGCCGTAGTCGTCGCGGCTCATTCCAAGGCCGGTTTGCGTCAGGTCGTTGGTGCCGAAGCTGAAGAACTGCGCCTCCTGGGCGATCTGGTCGGCGGCGACACAAGCCCGCGGCAACTCGATCATCGTGCCGACCAGATAGGGCACCTTCACCCCCTTCTCGGCGAAGACGGCCTTGGCCGTCTCGTGGACAATCTTCGCCTGGGCCTTCAACTCCGGCAGGAACCCGACCAGCGGTATCATGATCTCCGGTTCCACGGGGATGCCCGCCTTCTGGACGTTGCAGGCGGCCTCGAAGATGGCCCGCGCCTGCATCTCGGTGATTTCCGGGTAAACGATCCCCAGCCGGCAGCCGCGGAAGCCGAGCATGGGGTTGAACTCGTGCAACGCCTTGACCCGCTCGGCGATCCGGGCCACTGGGACGCCCAACTCGCGGGCGACTTCCTCCTGCCCTTTGGCGTCGTGCGGCAGGAACTCGTGCAATGGCGGGTCGAGGGTACGGATCGTTACCGGCCGACCTTGCATGGCGCGGAAGATCCCCTCGAAATCGCTGCGCTGGAACGGCAGGAGCTTGGCCAACGCCTTGCGTCGCTCCTCGGGCGTCTCCGCGAGGATCATCTCCCGCATTTCCTTGATGTGGTCAAAGAACATGTGCTCGGTGCGGCACAGCCCGATTCCCTCGGCGCCGAACGCGATGGCCTGTTCGGCCTGGTCCGGCTTGTCGGCGTTGGTGCGGATCTTGAGCTTGCGGAACTCATCCGCCCATTGCATCAGCTTGGCGAACTGCTGATAGACCTGGGATTGTTCCGGCTTGAGCGTCTTGTCGATCAGCACCTGGACGACTTCGCTCGGCCGAGTGGCGACGCGGCCCTCCATCACCTCGCCGGTGAATCCGTCGATGGAGAGGTAGTCGTCCTCGCGGTAGACCTTGCCTTTGACGGTGACGGTGCGGGCGTTGTAGTCGATCTGCAAATCCTGGCAGCCGACGACGCAGACTTTGCCCATTTGCCGAGAAACCAGGGCGGCATGCGACGAAGCGCCGCCGAAGGCCGTGAGGATGCCGTCGGCGGCCTGCATGCCGCGGATGTCTTCGGGGCTGGTTTCCCGGCGGACGAGGATCACCCGCTCATGGGCGGGCACCGTGCCGTCCTTCTTGTGCCGGGCGACATGATGCTCGGCATCGTCGGCGAAGAACTTGATCTTGCCCGAGGCTGCCCCCGGCCCGGCGTTGATCCCCTTGGCGATGACCTTGGCGTGGCGCTTGGCCTCGGGGTCGAAAATCGGCTGGAGGAGTTGGTTGAGGTCGTCGGGGGGAATGCGGCCGGCGGAAAGCGCCTCCTCCTTAGTGATCAGCCCTTCCTCGCAGAATTCGACGGCGAAGCGGACGCCGGCGAAGCCGGTCCGCTTGCCGTTGCGAGTCTGAAGCATCCAGAGCTTCCCTCGCTGGATGGTGAATTCGATGTCTTGGACATCGCGGTAATGGCGTTCGAGCTTTTGGCGGATTTCCTCCAGCTGGCGGTAGACGTCGGGCATTTCCCTTTGGAGCTCGGCGATTTTTTTCGGGGTGCGGATGCCAGCGACGACGTCTTCTCCCTGGGCATTGAGGAGGTATTCGCCGTAAAAGACGTTCTCCCCGGTGGCCGGGTCCCGCGTGAAGGCGACGCCGGTGCCCGAATCGTCGCCCATGTTGCCGAAGACCATTGAGCAAATGTTGGCGGCGGTCCCCCAATCATGCGGGTAGCCGTATTGCCGGCGGTAGACGATGGCCCGTTCGTTGTTCCAGGAGTTAAAGACAGCGGCAATGGCCCCCCACATCTGCTCCTGGGGATCTTCGGGGAAGTCTTTGCCTTTGCGCTCCTTGACGGCCTTCTTGAAGCGACGGACCAGTTCCTGGAGGTCTTTGACCGTCAACTCGGTGTCGAGGCAAACGTTGCGCTCGTGCTTGAGTTCGTCGAGGATTTTTTCGAAGGGGTCGATTTCGGTCTTGGAGGCCGGCTTCAGGTCGAGGACCACGTCGCCGTACATTTGGATGAAGCGGCGGTAGCTGTCCCAGGCGAAACGTTCGTTGCCGGTGGATTCGATCAAGCCCTTGAGGGTGGCTTCGTTGAGGCCGATGTTGAGGACGGTATCCATCATGCCGGGCATGGAGACCCGGGCGCCGGAGCGGCAGGAGACCAGGAGGGGATTTCTGCTGTCGCCGAAGCGGGCGCCCATGACCTGCTCGGTCTTGCGCAAGGCCTCGTCAACTTGTTGCTTCAACTCGGGGGGATACTGCTTGTTGTGGGCGTAGTAGTAGGTGCAGACTTCGGTGGTGATGGTGAAACCGGCGGGGACCGGCAGACCGATGAGGCACATTTCGGCCAGGTTGGCGCCTTTGCCACCCAACAGCTCTTTCATCTTGCCGTTGCCTTCCGCTTGGCCGGCGCCGAAGAAATAGACGTATTTACTCATAGACCCTGCATCCTGCTTGTGTGAACGAAGGCTCCGCGCTGGGACGGGAGCAGGGCGCCGGCGGCCGCGGGTTCGGCCATGGGGTGAGCCGGCGCATCGCAGGGAATGTTAGGGAAAGAGGGGGACGGCGGCAAAGGCGGGAGCCGGGCCGTCCGGCCCGGCTCCCGCCAGGAAGCGGCGTGGGGGGGGGGGGGGAGACACCCCACCCCCCCCCCCCCCCCCCCGC
>JANWYO010000167.1 GCA_025055215.1 Gemmataceae bacterium | reverse complement strand
GGCGGGCGCCCCCCCCTGTGTTTTTTTCCCCGCCCCCCGGGGGGGGGGGGGGGGGGCCCGCGCCGGGGGGCCCCCCCCCCAACCGTGGCGGGGGGCCGGCCCCTGGAGGTTATCCAGGTGAGTGCCGCTTGAGTGCGGCCGCCGACGCCCCAAAAGGCGCGAAAGTCCCCGCCCTTGGCGGTTATCCAGGCGAGTCCCGTTTCCTAAAATCAGCGGAGAGTGCCGCCGGGGCCACATTCGACGGCGATCGTGGACGTGGGGACTGCATCCGCGGAGTTAAGGGGCCGTGTCGGCGGGCGTGGCCTGGGGGTTTTAGGGGAGATGGCATGAGCCGATACGAATGGCTGCTGTACGTCGCGGTGGCGGGACTGGCATGGGGCACCTACGTGCCGATCATTTTTTACGGCGGAAACGAACTCAGCGCCCGGCCGGGCCCCAGCGGGCGGTTCATGGCCATCCTGTGCGTGGGCGGGGCCTATTTCGTCATCGGCGTGCTGTTTCCCGTCCTGATGTTCGTGACCGGCGCCTTGGGGGTTAAGTGGGATGACGTCAATCGCAGCCTTTCGGGGGTGGTATTTGCCAGCCTGGCAGGTGTAGCCGGCGCCGTCGGGGCGATTGGCGTGATCTTTGCGACCACCTCGGCGATGGCGGCGGCCCGCGAGGCGGGCCTGCCGCCGGCCACTTATCGCGTCTACATCGCCCCGTTGATCTTCGGCCTGGCGCCAGTGATCAACGTGCTCGTGAGCATGGTCTGGCACCCTCAAAAGGGCGACCCGTGGCATTTCGGCCTCAAGCACGTTCCCGGATTGCTCTGGGTGGGCATCTTGCTGGTCGCCGCCGGGGCGGCGTTGGTCCTGTACTCCAAGGAGATCGCCGAGGCGGCCGAGCAAAAGGGACCGCCTTTGCCGGCCAGCCAAGTCCCGGAGCCGCCCCCTTCCGCTGCGAAGCCGACGCCATGACTTCCGAACAGGTGATGGAGCGGATCAACGTCGTTCTGGCACATGCCTGGATGGTGCGTACCTTTCTCAAGCACGCCGAGGAGATCCAGAACGACGAGGAGATGCTCGAGGTACACCGGATGATTTTCGACTACGTCCGGGCCCTGGAGCCGAGCTACCAGCGGCGCGATCCGAAGGAGTACCTTCGGCGGGCGAAGGGGAAGCTGCCCAAGTTGAAGCGGGTGGCGGAGTATTTCGCCCGGGAGTATCGCCGGGTGAGCGATCATACGAATTTTCAGATGGCGGCGATGTCGCTTTCGGGCTGTGTCGGGGCGATTGAGGAGTTGTTGTCGGCGGTGCAAAGTGATTTGGCCCCGCCACCGGGCGAGGAATCGGCGTGAGCCGGGCCGTGGCGGCGGGCTTGGCCCGCCGCACGGCCCGGCGGTGACGGCAGCCCTGAAGTCGATTAAAGCCAAAGTCGCATCCGTTGCCGCAACGACGCCGGCAGGCGCGTCTCCAGGAGCCGGCGGACTTCGTTCGGATGGTAGCGGGTGCTGAAATGGGCACAGATAATCAGCTCGTTCTGGAAGCGATCCGCCCGCTCCACGAAGTCGTCCAGGTGCATGTGGCCGAACTTGTGGATTTTCTCTCGGCGGTGGTTGGCTCGGATGAAGCTCAACTCGGTGATGAGGATTTTGGCTTCGTAAGCAGCGGGGCAGTTGTCCAGCCCGGCGGGGCTGGTGTCGCCGGTGTACGCCAGCAGCGGCCGACGCACCTCCCGCGTCACCGGGGTGCCGCCCAGGCGCAAATCGCGGATCTGCTCGCCGGTCAGGCCTTGGTACTCTTCCTTCAACTTGAAGCGTCGGTCCCAGACGATGTACCCCAGCGACGGAATGGTATGGGCGGTGGCAAAGGCGGTGACGACGTGCTCGCGCGTCAGCTCGATCTCGTCCCCCGGCTTGAGGCCGTGGAGCTGGCAGACCATCCGCCCGCGGTCCAGCCGCTGCATGATCAGGAGGAGGCGCCGCACGTCGTCGAGGGCCTCGGCCGGCAGGTAAATCGTCGGCGGTTCCATGCGCATCATGCGGCGTCGAGCGACATAGACCGGCAAGGCCGCCATGTGGTCCAGGTGGGTGTGCGTGACCAGCCAGGTCGGCGTGCCCATGAAGTCCCACGGCTGGGCGCCGAGGTCGAACCCGATCTTCAGTTCCGGGACGCGCCAATACGTTTGCACCGCGGCGCGGGAGTAGCCTTCGATCGTCAAGCCGGCGTGCTGGTGCGTCAGGATGGGTGCGTTGTCGATCATGGACGCGTGCAAGGCCCCGGGGTGGTCCGCCCGCGGCGGCCAGCGGCCGCCGCGGGCGGCAGGCACGCCAAGCCGCACGTCTTATTGAAATCCCCGGCCCGGATGATCACCCGCGTCCCGGGAACCAGGTGCCGTCGCAC
>JANWYO010000156.1 GCA_025055215.1 Gemmataceae bacterium | reverse complement strand
CCGCCACGGCCGCCGCCGCCAACCCCACCGCCGCCAACGCCACCAACGGCAACATCAACCGCACCCCGATCTGCACCCGACAATTCAGGCTGTACGCCAGCAGCACGCACGCTCCCATAAAGGCCGTATTCAACAGCGCGCCAGGCCGAAGCAAAAGGAAAACCCCCGGCAGGAGCAACAACACCGGACTCAGCTTCATGCTCAATGCCACCGGGAAGTAATACCAGACCGATCGGGGATGGGCCTCGCCCAACAGGTACGTCCCGTAGCTGTGGCCACGGATGTTGTGCCGCACCTGCCGGATCAATCCCTCACCGGCGTTGCTGAAGATGCGGAGATTCTCGGCCCCCCAGCGCAGGGTCCGGCCCGCCCGGCTTTCCGGTAAACCTCGGGCCCAGTCGACGAACGATGGCTCTGGCTGCCAGTCCGTGCCGCAATAGGCGAAGACCAAAACCAGGCCGATGGCCCCGACCTGCGCCAGTTCCTTCAAGCTGCGGGGCTGGCCCACCAGCGGCGCGCCCACCCATCGACGCCCGCGCTGCTCCAACTCCACCACCAGCAGGCAAAGCGGCCCAAAAACCAACGCGGACGCCTTGGCCAGAAGACAGGCCGCCCACCAGAAGGCAGGCCAGCCGACCCGCCGCCGCCAGCCGCCAGCCAAGCCTTGTCGCGCATGGTACACCAGGGCCAGGGTGCAGGCGGTAATCGACAAGTCAGTCGTGGCCAGGCTCGCGTGGGCCAACACGGTCGGCTCGCACGCCAACAGGGCGACCGCGCCGAGACCGGCCCATCGGCCCCCGAGGGCAGCGCCCAGCCGCCAGGCGTAAACCAATAACAGCCACCAGAAAACCAGGTTCGCCGCTCGGGCGATCGGCAGCAGTCGCGGCAGGTCGACGATGGGATCGAATGCCTCGCCCCGAATTCGTTCCCACAGGTACAAGGGCAGCGTCTCGACGTCGATCGGCAGCGGCATGGTTCCCAGCTTCATGAGTCCGGCGTAGCTGCCGCTTCGCCAACGTTCTAAGCCACGCCGCAAGTAGAGCGGCTCGTCAAAGGTGGCGCCTAACCGCTCGGCCGCCGTCACGCACCAGATCGACGAGGCGGCGCCCCACGCCAGCAGCCACAGGACTTCGAGCCACCTCCCTTTCACGCTCCCCTCCGTGGTCGCATCGTCTCCCCGCCCTTACCGGGCCAGGTCTTTAGCACGGGTGTTAAAGCAGGTCAAGGTGAGGGGTATCTCTTCGGATGTAGGGGGGTGAGGGGGCAGCGGCGGAAAGGGGTCGATCGGTTCGCACTAGCTTACGGACGTCGGACGCGGGCCGGGCACGCAGCAAGCCCGAAACGATCAATAATAAGCGGGGAATCAGGAATCGGCGGCGAGTGGGGGCGACTGCCGCCTGGAGCGCCCAACCCCGCCCCAAACCAAGGGTGCATCCACGTGCGGCGTGGCGGGGCCGATGGCCCCCCCCGCCCCCGGGCGCCGCCCCGGCCGGCGACGGTGCCGCCTGCAAACCCGGCCTTCCCACAGACGATCGACAGCGAGTGCTGACCGCGACCGAGCTCAAGGTGGATAGCCGTACCCCCTCGCTGCCGCTTGGAGCGCTGACAATCCTGGGTGCGGACGTTTCCGGCCACGCTCGTGGGTTCCGGCATTTTTCCGACCTTCAAGACATTCCGCCGTGGTAAACTGGGGGATCAGATCCAAGAACCCGTCTCCTGTCATGACGGAGCAGTGCGGTCATGCAAAGCAAAACGAAACGGCTGACTCGCAGCGCTGATTCTGCCGAGCGGAACCAACTGCCGCCGGCCTGTCTGGTCTCGATCTACCCTGCTGGCAAAAACCTCGGAACCCGTTATAACCTCGAAACCATCCCTTGGGTTCTGGGCCACGACGCCAAGTGCGACATCCGCCTGGAAGACGAATCCGTGTCCCGCCGCCATGCCATCATCCAGCCGGAGCCGGACGGCTACCACGTCATCGACCTGCAAAGCACCAACGGCACTTACGTCAACGAAACCCGGGTGAGCCGCTCGCTGCTGAAAAATGGTGACATCCTTCGTGTCGGCGTCGGCATCTACCGCTTTCTCTCCGGCGACGACCTTGAAGCAAGCTACCGCGAGGAGATTTACCGGCTCACCATCATGGATGCCCTGACAGAGTTGCCGAACAAGCGCTACAGCCTCGAGTTTCTTGGCCGGGCGCTCGGTTACGGCATCCGCTACCGCCAGCCCTTGGCGCTGCTGATGCTGGACATCGATCACCTGCGGGCGATCAACGACCAGCTGAGCTATCTGGCGGGCGACATGGCCTTACGGCAGTTGGCGACCTTGCTGCGCCGCCACGTCCGTCGGGAAGACCTCTTCAGCCGTTATGAGGGAGGGACCTTCCTGGTGGTGTTGCCCGGCACCAACCATGGTGGGGCCGGCGTCCTGGCCGAGCGGTTGCGGAAATTGGCGGAGGGCCAGACGTTTCAGTTTGAAGGCCGGGCGTTCCGCCTGACCGTCAGCATCGGCATCTCAGCCCTGACGGGCGAAGATTGGCAGACGAGTAGCGAGCTGGTCGAGCAGGCCCGGCAGAAGTTGGCCGAGGCCAAGCGATTGGGCGGCAACCGGGTGGTTGGCTGAGGCCGGACCCCGGCCAGCAGCCGCCTCACGGGGCGAAGGTCGTCTCGCAGCGCAAGGCGCGTTTCAGGCGCTTCAGGTATTCAGAACGGGGGATTTCCACCGCCCCGAGTCGCTCGGTGTGTGGGGTCATGCTCTGGATGTCGAAGAGTTGGAAGCCGCGCTCCCGGAGGCGTTCGACGACAAAAACCAAGGCCACCTTTGAGGCGTCGCGTTGGCGGTAAAACATCGACTCGCCGGCGAAGAAGCCGCCGATCGCCACGCCATACAGCCCGCCGGCGAGTTTGCCGTTCGCCCACACCTCGACGCTATGGGCGTAACCTCGCCGGTGCAGCTCTTCATAGGCGGCAATCATGGCGGGGACGATCCAGGTTCCCTCGGGGCGGTCGGCACAGCCGCGAATGACCGCGGCAAAATCGCGATTCACGGTGACCTGGAATCGGCCCGAACGAATGGTGCGCCGCAGCCGCCGCGGAACGTGAAAGAAGTCGAGTTCAAAAATCGCCCGCGGATCGGGAGACCACCAGCAGATGGGCAGGTCTTCGGCGTACCAGGGGAAGACGCCCCGGCGATACGCTTCGAGGAGGAGCTCGGGACTCAGGTTACCGCCGATGGCTACCAGCCCGTCTTCGTCGGCGCGCTCGGGGTCAAAGATGAGGCCGGTGAACACGTGAACGTCTGTCTGGAGGTGGCACGCTATGGTGCCGGCCTACAGGCCGGCACCATAGCCAGCTTCGCCAGCTTGCCTACTTCTTGAGGAGTTCCCGGGCCTCTTCCGCAGCCTTGGTGTTGGGAAACTCCTTGATGATTTGCTTGTACCGTTCCTTCGCCTTGTCGATTTGCCCGGCGGCTGCCAACCTCTTGGCCAGGCTCAGGGCCGCCGCTGCTGCCTTTTCGTTCTTCTCCGGGTCTTCGGCCGGCTTTTCGGAAGGCATCGGCTTGTCTTTAGTCCCCGCTTTCGGATCAGGTTTCTCTTTCGGCTCCTCCTTGGCCGTCGGCTCCGCCCCCGCCGGGTACCCCCGCTCCTTCCCCTTGACGATCAAGACCCAGCCGTCGTACCGCGATTTGTAGGTCTTGTACTCCTTGGAAATCACGATGTACCCCATGTCGTTTTTGGCGAACATCTCGTCGAAGATTTCCGCGACCGTCTTGTCTTTGGCTGAATAGGTGACGGTCAGGTTGTTGGAGACGCCGCCGACGTTGTCCAGCTTGATACTGAGTTCCTGACCGGTGACGTCCTTGACCTTGTCCTGGATTTCCTTCATAGCGTCTTCCAGGCGAGTGTCCTTGAAATCGACGCTGATCTTGGCCTGGAGCTTTTTGCGGGTCGCAGCGGCAGCGGGGGTGTCTTTCGGGGTGTCGGCCGCCCAGAGTGACAGCCCGCAGGTTACGATCAACGCCGCGGTGAAGACGAGTCGACGCACGGTCACTCCCTCCTGTAAATGCTGAGGCCCATTCGCTCGAACTCTGCCGTCGAATTCGAGAGTATCTTACCCGAACTTAGTCCTCTGCGGAAGTGAAATGGTTCCTGGCCAACCCGGCCCGGGTGACGTGGACCGGCCCCGTCCCGCCGCTGCCCAAGCGACAACCTGGCGCTTCGGCAAGCCGATGCCCGCTTGGCGGGCGGGCCCTTGGCTTGGGCCCGCCCGGCAAGTTATCATGCACGACGCCCCAGACTACTCCCCCGACTCCCTGGAGATTGCCTGATGACGATGCGGCGCTGGCTTTGGGCCGTGTGGACTCTCCTCCCATGCCTCGGGATGGGTATCGCAGCTGATCCATCACCCGTCACGCCCGCGGCTAGGGTCACGCTTGATCGATCGTCAATCACGGCGGCTGAGGCCTTGCAGGAAATCCGCGGCCAAACTGGGATCGCCGTCCGCGACCAGCGGTCACGGCCGGCCGAAGGCCCGGTTCGGCTGCTGCTGACCCAGGCCACGTTCTGGCAGGCGCTCGACGCGGTCGCCCGCGCGTTCGACGCCAACATCGGCCTCTACGGACCGGAGCGGCAGCCTGTGCTGACTGACGGACCCTTCCGTGACATGCCAGTCAGCTACCACGGTCCGTTCCGGGTGGCCGTCAAACGCCTCGTCGCGGTGCGTGACCTGGAGGCCGACGCCCATTTTCTGATGGTTCACCTGGAGATCGCCTGGGAGCCAACGATTCAAGCGTTCTTCCTGGAAACGCGCCCGACGACGCTGACGGTGATCGGAGCAGACGGCCGGCCGATCCCCCTCTCCGAGGGTGGCCGCGGGTTGGCCTCCGTCAGTGGCAAGCTCGCCGAGCGGATCGAGCTGCGCCTGCCCGGCCTGCCCCGCGCCGCCACGGCCGTCGGCCAACTCAAAGGGAGCTTTTCCCTGGTCGCCGCCCAGAAAATGTTGACCTTCACCTTCGACAAACCCGCCCCGGGGCAGGAGTTGGTGCAAGAAGGCATCCATGCCCGGCTGATCGAGTTTCAGCCCGACGACGGCACGCTGGCGGTGGGATTGCGGTTGACCTACCCGGAAGGCGGGCCGCGATTCGAGAGCTTCCAATCGTGGCTCGGGCACAACGAAATCTTCCTGGAGAAAGGGGGCCGACGCTTTCCCAGCAACGGTGGCTCACGTATCGACCACGACGGGCGTCGGGCCGAGGTGCATTATTTCTTCGAGGACGACCCGGGGCGAGGGTTTGTCATCGGCAAGGCCCGCGATTGGAAAGTGGTGTACCGCACCCCGGGTCGAATCGAGTTTCTGAGCATTCCCTTTGCGTTTCACAATCTGCCCCTGCCCTAAAGCTGGCCGCGGTCACCGGGCAGGCGGTGCGGCGCCGCCTGGCCCGGTCGCCTGATCGAGCCAATCCTGCCACACGGCGACCAGCTCGGGTAAATAAGCTGCCAACTCATCGACCCATTGGCGGGCACCGGCCAAGTCCCCGGCACGGCCCTGGGCCTCAAGTTGTCGCACCCGCTGGAGCGGCCAGCCTTGGTCGAAGTTGCCGATGCTGCCGGCCAACTTATGGGCCGTCCGGGTCAGCTTGTCGGCGTGGCCTTCGTCTAAGGCGGCGCGAAGGTCGGCAATCAGGCGGGGGTAGCTGTCGGCGAACAACGTGAGCACGCGCCGCACCAAGTCGGGATTGCCGCCCATCTTATCGTGGACTAAGGCTTGATCGACGGTGGGCTTCGGTCGCGTCGCCTCCAGCGACGCCCCGCCACAGACTTGCCCCACCGCCTCGACCAGCTGTTCCCAGGAAAAAGGCTTGGTGATGCAACGATCCATTCCCGCCTCATGGCAACGGGCGGCGTCATCCGGAAATGCCTGGGCTGTCAAGCCGATGATCGGCACTCGCCGAACGCGGCGGAGTGCCTCGCGGCGGCGGATTTCGGTCGTGGCAGTCAGGCCGTCCATGATGGGCATCTGCACGTCCATAAGGATGAGGTCGAACGACCCAGTGGCCCAAGCCGCCACGGCAGCCTGGCCATCGGTCACCACGCGCACGGAATGACCGGCCTGCTCCAGCCGCTTCTGGACGACCAGCTGGTTCACTTCGTTATCCTCGGCCAGGAGGATGCGCAAGGGAGCCAGAGGCGCCGGCGACGACGGTGCCGGCGTTGCCGGCGGCGAGGCTGCCGGCAACGCCACCGTGAACCGGAACGTACTCCCCTGCCCCGGCACGCTCTCGGCCATCAACTGGCCACCCATCGCCTCCACCAGCCGAGCGGCGATGCTCAGACCCAGGCCGGTCCCTTGGGGACGGCGCGCCGCTCCCTCGTCCACTTGCTCGAATGGCTGAAAAACGGCGCTCAGGCGGTCGGTGGGGATGCCGATGCCGGTGTCAACCACGGCGAAGGCAATCCGGTCGGGGCCGCTTTCCGGTGGCGCCGGCCCCACCTGGAGGCGCACCCCTCCTCGCTCGGTGAACTTGACCGCATTGCTGACGAGGTTGACGAGGATCTGCCGCAGCCGACCAGAGTCGCCGTTGACCCAGCGTGGCAACCCGGCGGCCCACTCCGCCCTTAACTCGAGGCCCTTTTTTCGCGCTGGCTCGCGGAAGAGGTGGATCACCTCCTCCACGCACCGGGCCAGCTCAAACGGCTCGCAGCGGATCACCGGCCGCCCCGCCTCCAGCCGCGCCGCGTCGAGCAGATCGTTGAGGATCGACAGCAATCCCTGGGCCGAGCTCTTGATCAGGCTCAGGTAACGGTGCTGCGTGTCGGTGAGCTGCTCGGTAAGCATCAGCTCAACCAGCCCCAGGATGCCGCTGAGGGGGGTACGAATCTCATGGCTGACGTGCGCGACGAACGTGCTCTTAGCCTGGTTGGCGGCCTCCGCGGCTTCCTTGGCCTGGACCAGGGCCAACTCCGCCAACTTGCGGTCGGTGATGTCGAGATGGTAGAGGACCACCCCGCCGTTGGCGGCACCTGACGGCGCCGCCCGCATCAGGAACCAACGCTGCCGAACGCCATCGTGGCAAGGATACTCCAGCGAGAACTCCGGCAATCGTCCGTCGAGAACCGCCGCCAAACCAGTCAAAGCCTGCGACGCTTCGCGGTTCCCGGACTCCGCCGCCCGCCGGCAGACGTCCAGGTAGTTGGCCCCAACGCCGCAGCGTTCTCCACGATTCTCCCCCGCAAAACGCTCCCAGGCGGCGTTGACGGCAAGGATCTCACCGTGGCGATTCACCAAGGCGAGGTGCAGCGGCAAAGCGTCGAGCACCAGCCACTCCGTCTGGGCCCAGCCCGTCGGGCTGGGCCCAGACCCCGACGCCCCACCCCAGTTGGTCGCGGCTCCGTCGTTGGCCATCATGCCTTGCGCGCCAAAAAACCAGCGTGAACCGTCACTTGTCGCGAGCTGCACCAAGGTTTTTCTATCGGCTGGGACAGGGTCATGGCAGGCGGCGGGGCCGACCGCTAAAGTGATAGCGGCCCAGCCACCGCTGGCCATCAGGAGAGAAGACGATGCACGCAACTCCCCCGCCCAGCGTGGCGGTCATGGGTGCCGGCGCCGTGGGATGTTATTTCGGCGGCATGTTGGCCCGGGCCGGCGTCCCGGTGACGCTCATCGGCCGCCCAAACCATGTCGAGGCCATCCGCCAGCACGGCCTATTCCTTGACAGCCGGCATTTCGTCGGTGTTGTCCGGGTCGGTGCCGACACCTCAGCCAGGGCGGTCCGCTCGGCACGGTTCGTCCTCTTCTGCGTCAAGACGTTGGACAACGAGTCGGCAGCGGAAGCCCTGCGGCCGCACCTCGCCCCGGGGGCACTCATCGTTAGCCTGCAAAACGGCGTGGACAATGTGGAGCGCCTCCGGGCCGTCCTCGACGTGCCGGTGATCCCGGCCGTGGTCTACGTGGGTGCGGAGATGGCAGGCCCAGGCCGGGTAAAACACACCGCCCGCGGCGACCTCGTCATTGGCCGGCTCCCGGCCGGTGGGCCGGTCGACCACAAAGAGCTGGAAGGCCTGGCGAGCCTGTTCGAGGGCGCGGGGGTGCCCTGCCGGGTTTCTGAGGCGATCGAGGCGGAGTTGTGGCGAAAGCTTATCATCAACTGCGCTTACAACGCGGTCTCGGCCCTGGGGCAGGCGCGCTATGGACGGATCATGGCCAACCCTTGGACCAAGGAAGTGCTGCGGAAGGTGGCCGAGGAAGCGGCAGCGGTGGCCCGCGCCGCCGGCGTGCCGTTGGACACGCCGGCGATGGTCGAGGCGGTCTGGCGGCTGGCCGACAGCATGCCCGCCGTGCGCTCGTCGACGGCCCAAGACATCGCCCGGGGCAAGCGCACGGAGATCGACTCGTTCAACGGCTACGTGGCCCGGCGCGGCGCCGAACTGGGCGTGCCGGCCCCCGTCAACCAAACTCTGCACGCCCTGGTGAAGCTGCGGGAGGAGACGGCGGCGGAGTCGGCCGGCGATCCGGCCGACTCCGCCCCAGGCCGTGGCTAGACGTCCAATTCCTCGGCGATCGCCAAGGCGGCCGAATCCATGATGAACTTGTACCGTTGGCTGGGGTCTTTGCCCAACAACTCGACGAAGACCCGGTCCGCGTCCAAGTTCGATTCGATGTGCACCTTGAGCAGAGTGCGGGTCCGCGGATCGAGGGTCGTTTCTTTCAGTTCTTGGGCCGTCATCTCGCCGAGGCCCTTGAAGCGGCTGATCTGCGGCTTGACGTTGCCCCGCAGGTTGGCGAGGATTTCCTCCTTATGAGCGTCGTCGCGCGCCCATAGCGTCTCTTTGCCCACGTCGATGCGGTACAAGGGCGGCTGGGCCAGGTAGACGTGGCCCTTGCGGATCAGCTCGGTCATGTGGCGGAAGAGGAAGGCGAGCATGAGCGTCGTGATGTGGTTGCCGTCGGCATCTGCGTCCATCAGGAGGATGATCTTGCCGTAGCGCAGGCCGCGAAGGTCGAACTTCTCTCCCGCGCCGGTGCCGATGGCGGCGACCAAGTCGTTCAGTTCGGCGTTGGCCAGCACCTTGTTGAGGGCCAGCCCCTCGGCGTTGAGGATTTTGCCGCGCAGCGGCAGGACGGCCTGGAAGCGGTTGTCGCGCCCCTGCTTAGCCGAGCCGCCGGCGCTGTCCCCCTCGACGATGAACAGTTCGGATTCGTCGAGGTTGGTGGACTTGCAGTCGGCCAATTTGCCGGGGAGGTTCAAGCGGCGGGCGGTGGCCGACTTGCGCTTCACCTCCGAGGCCGCCTCCCGCGACGCCAGCCGGGCCTTGGCCGCCAGGACGATCCGGCCGACGATCTGGTCGGCGGCCGTCTTGTGGGCGTTCAGCCACGCCTCCAGCGCCGGTCGCACAAAATTGTCCACCTGGGCCACCATCTCCGGATTGTTCAGCTTCTCCTTCGTCTGACCCTGAAACTGCGGCTCCCGGACGAAGACCGACAAGACGGCGACGATCCCTTCGCGGATGTCTTCGGCGGTGATGGTCAGGCCCTTGGTTTTGACCTCGTGGGTTTCCATGTAGTTGCGGATCGCCTTGGCGAGGCCGGCCTTGAAGCCGGCCTCGTGGGTGCCGCCGGCGCTGGTGCGGATGCCGTTGACGTAGCTGCGGATGTGTTCGTCGGTAGCCTCGGTCCACTGAAGCGCCACCTCCATCTTCTCGCCGTTGGCGCGCACCAGTGTAAAGGGCGGTTCGTGGACTACCGGCTTTTGCCCCTCCCGAACCAGCCGCCCCAGGAATTCGGGAATGCCGCCCGGATGGGTCAGGTCGAACGTTTCCTTCGTCGCCTCGTTGCGGAACGTGACCTGAAGGCCGCTGTGGATGTAGGCCATGTCCTCCAGGTGGCTCTTGATGAGGTGCGGGTCAAAGTGGGTGGTCTTGAAGATCTCCGGGTCCGGCTCGAAGTAGATGATGGTGCCATGCCCGCGGAAGGGGCCAAGCTGTTCCAGCGGCCCGGCGGGTCGGCCCCGCTTGAAGGTCTGCTGCCATTCGAAACCGTCGCGGCGGATGGTGGCCACCAGCTTGCGCGACAGCGCGTTGACCACCGACGAGCCGACGCCGTGCAACCCCCCGGAATGGAAGTAGGTGCCGCTGTCGCCGAACTTCGCCCCCGAGTGCAACGTCGTCAGGATCAATTCCAGCGCCGGCCGCTTGTATTTGGGATGAAGGTCCACCGGGATGCCGCGGCCATTGTCGGCCACGGTGACGGCATCGCCGTTTTTGTGCAACGTGACGGTGATCGAGTCGGCGTAGCCGTTGAGGTACTCGTCGACGGCGTTATCGACGATTTCCCAGACGAGATGGTGCAGGCCCTTGCTGTCCACGCCGCCGATGTACATTGACGGCCTTTTGCGGACCGGCTCCAGGCCTTCGAGGACCGTGATATCCTTGGCGGTGTAGGTCGAGACCGTGCTCATGGTGGTGAGTTGCCGGCGGGGGGGGGCCGGGCGGCCCCCCCCCCCCCCAGCCCCGCCCCACGCCCCGGCCAAAAAAAACAACCCCCCCCCCCCCCCGT
>JANWYO010000144.1 GCA_025055215.1 Gemmataceae bacterium | reverse complement strand
GCGCGCCGGTGGTGGCCGGCGGCCCCTTGGGCCCCCGCGCCCTCGTTCGCCGCCCGATCGTCCGGGTGCACGAAGTCGATGTACGGCTTGCCCAAAAGCTCCGCTTCCGACCACCCCAGGGTCCGCTCCCAGGCCGGATTGAGCCGCTTGAAGTAGCCATCGAAGCCAGCCACGCAGAGCATGTCCACCGACAAGGTGAAGAAGCGGTCCCGTTCATCCTCCGCCAGCTTCCGGGCCGTCACGTCCCAGAAGACGCACTGGGTGCCGGCCACGGCGCCTTGGGCGTCGAAGATCGGCGTCTTGAGGACCTCCACATAGCGCACCTCCCCGTCCGGTAAGCGATGCTCTTCCACCGTTCGCAGGGTCGCGCCTGTTTCGAGGACGTGCTGGTCGTCTTGCCGGTACTTGGTGGCTAGTTCGGGGGAGTAAAAGTCGAAGTCGGTCTTGCCGACGACCTCTTCGAGGTGACGGCCGAGCGAACGGCAGAAAGTACCGTTGCCGAAGGTGAAGCGGCCTTGGCGGTCTTTGCGGAGGACGTTGACGGGAAGGCTATCGACCAGGGAGTGGGCAAAGGCCTCAGCTTGCCGCAGGTTGGCGGAGGTCCAGCGCAGTTTCAAGACGGTCGCGCCCAGCCCCACCACGCCCAGCCCATAGACGGCGATAGTCGCCCCCAGCGCCCACACCAGGCGACCATGGGCTTGGGCTACGCGGTCGTCCAGCGGGCGGATGACCTGGAGCACCCCGCGGACGTCGCCCACTTTCCAGTCGCGCTTGGGACTGTGGGGGTGTCGGTTGTGACAGCTGACACAAGTAGCTTGCATTCGGTCCGCCACGGCGTACCGAATCGTCGGTCGGCCGTCGAGCGTCTCGAAGCGGACGAAGGGCCGGTCGGGATCGGCCCGCAGCTGCTGGAGTGCCTCGCGCTCGAAGTCGTCTTGCGGGCCACCGCCGTGGCGTCCCGGAAAGGGATAGTCGCTGAACAGGCGGATAGCGAACCCGGGCCGTTCCCGGCGAAGTTTCTCCCCCAGGTCCATCAGCAGCGTGGCCGGCAACGGAATGCTGTGACCCGCTCGGGCGTAATCGGACCGAGCCTCGATTCCCAGCGGTTCGAGCCGGGCTACCACCTCGTCGGTGTACAGTTCGCGTAACGCCTCCAATGTCTGGGCTTGCAATCCCGTTCCTTGTTGGGCCATGGCTTGGTAGAGGGCCTCTGACTGGCGACAGAGGAACGCCAAGGTGCCCGCCGTCCCCACCACCAGCGCCACCAGCCCGCCCAGGAAGAGCCACTCCGAGCGGCGCCGGCCACGTTCCGTCCAACTTGGCGGCACCGCAGCCACGGACGGACTGGCAGGTCTGCGGGTTCGGAACGGAAATCTCATGACGGCCCCCAGGAGGTGAACAGGATTCCTATTGTACACCAACGGTTGGCCGCAGGCCGCCAGGGTCGCCCTTGGATTGCCGTGTCACGGCTGCCGGCGCGGTGACGCCCCGCCGCGCGGGCCGGCGACCGGCCCGCCCGGCCAGCGGCTTCGCTCCGCTTTCGAGGAATTCCGATTTCCCTTCCGCAACCCTCACTCGCCCCTCGGGGAAGCCATATAAATTGTCCACGGACTCCAGGCAGGGCCGGCGAATGTCCCGAGAGCGGCCGACGCGGTTTGGCCGGGGAACTGATTCCGCTTTTCTTTAGGGTAAAGGTTCTCACGCATGAAAACACAGACCATTCAGCGGCAGTACGACGACGTCATCGCGGCACACTACGATCTCGATCCTCAGGGGGTGGTGGGCGACTCGCTGCGCCGGGCCGCGGCACAGCTGGAGAAACACGGCATCTTGGCGCCGGCCGAGCTACCCTTGCGGGTGCTCGACGTGGGATTAGGGACTGGGCGGTTTCTCGCCCTGCTTCAGGAACGGGGCCTGCGTGAATTAGAACCGTTCGGCCTCGACCTGTCGCGCAAAATGGTCGAAATAGCGCGGCGGCGGATTCCGAACCTGGCCGCCGACATCGACGATGCCGCCCGCCTCGAGGCCCACTTCCCCGGGCAATCCTTCGAACTGATCTGCACCCACTTCCTCACCGGCTTCGTGCCGCTGAGCGTCTTGGCCCCGAAGATTCACCATCGGCTCCGCCAGGGCGGCTACTGGTCGTTCGTCGGCGGTACGAAAGCCGGCTTCCCGGCCCTCCGCGCCAAGGCCGAGAACAAAATGCTCCGCTGGCTGGTCGGCGGCCAGACGCTGGCCGTGGACGACTTGGTGTGCAATCCGGCCGGCCGCGAGGAAATCGTCCCCATCCTGGAGGCCCACGGCTTCGCCGTCCGTGAGTGCGAGACCTTCGAGCCGCCGGTGCGCTTCGCCAATTTCAAGGCTTTCATGGACTTCGCCTACCGCGGCGGCTGGCTCACCCCCTTCGTCGAGGCCCTCGGGCTGCATCAGGCCAGCCCTGCGGTCCGTCTGATGCTCAACGCGCTCGTCTTTCCCCTCACCGACCACCACAACATCGAGATCGTCCTAGCGCAAAAGCTGAAGTGAGCTGCCTGGCCGGGATGGCGACGGCAGTCGCCCATCCCCGGAAGCCTCGGAGTCTGCCGATGCGCGTGGCGCTGATTGCCGAAGTTTTCCTGCCCAAGGTCGATGGTGTCGTCCACCGGACCCTCAACCTGATCGACCAACTCCGCCGCCGCGGCGACGAGCTCTTGGTGATCTGTCCCCAGGCCCCGGGCTGCAACGCCGGCCCCGTGCCCGTTAAGGCCTTCCCGAGCTTTTCCTTCCCTTTCTACCCGGAATACCGCATCGGCCTGCCCAACCGGGCGTTGATCGCCGACCTCTCTTCCTTTGCTCCCGATGTCGTCCATTTCATCAATCCGTTTGCGTTCGGCTTCCGCTGCCACGACCTCCTGACCGACGCCGGGGTCCGTTTCCCGACGGTCTTTTCCTTCCACACGCTGTACGGCGAGTTCGTCAAGCGCTACCGGGTGTTGCGGCCGCTATCCGGCCTCCTCTGGTGGCTGACCCGCACCTACCACAACCGGGCCGACGTGAACTTGACGGTCTCGACCGTCATGTGCCACGAGCTGCGGGAGCGCGGCTTCGAGCGCGTCGAGCTATGGCCCCCGGCCGTTGATACCGCTCTCTTCCACCCCGGGCGACGCGACCCGGGGATGCGCGCCCGCCTGAGCGACGGCCGACCTGACCAGCCTTTGATGCTCACCGTCTCGCGCCTGGCCCCGGAAAAAAACGTCGCCTTCTTGGCCGAGGTGCTCGACGCGGTCCCGGAAGCCCGGCTGGCCATCGTCGGCGACGGCCCCCAGCGAGCCGAGTTGGAGCGACGCTTCCAGGACCGGCCCGCTTGCTTTCTCGGCTACCTCCGCGGAGAAGAGCTGGCAGCCGCTTACGCCTCCGCCGACGTCTTCGTCTACGCCTCCGAAACCGAGACGATGGGCAACGTCGTGCTCGAGGCCATGGCCTCCGGCTGCGCCGTGGTCGCCCCGCGCGCCGGCGGCATTCCCAGCCTCTTGACCGACGGCGAATCGGGATTCCTGTATCGGCCCGGGGACGTGACCGAGGCCGCTCGCCTGGTCCGTCAGGCGCTGGGTGACGCGGCCCTGCGGCGGCGGGTGGGGGAGAAGGCCCGACAGATGGTGGAACAGCGCAGCTGGGGGCCGTCTATCAACCGCGTTCGCCAAATCTACGCCGAAACGATCGCCGCGCCTCGGCCGGCAATGCCGGCCGACTGGAACCAGCAGGCCGCCCGCTTGGCGGTGCGCGGCCTGGTGGCCACCTTCCGCGCCGTGGCCGCCGGCCAACGGGTCCCGCCCGTCGGCCAGCGAAGTTGACGTGTCAACTCCAGTCGGACCGGTTGAACACCAGGTAGTTCAACAGGATTGGAATCTCGTAAAGCGTCAACACCGTGAACAGCAGTGAGCCTTTGGGATACTTCCTGTTGAACTCCGTCATGTCTTTTTCGACGGTCCAGATGCGGTGGCCCCAGTTTTGCACCACGTAACAGACGGGGACCAACACCAGACACAGCCACCACGGAGGCGGCAGGAGCCAGACGACGGCGATGGTCAGTGCCATGAACAGGCCACTCACCAACGCCAGGCGAGCCGGAATGTTGACCGCCAACAGCAGCAGATGCGCCACCGCGAGGCCGACGGCGGCCCAGGGAGTCCCTACCAGCCAGCGGACCAGACCGTAAATCGCCAACCAGGTGCCGAAAACGGCTACCAGATGGACGACGTTGTTGCCGAACTGCGAGTGTCGGCAGAGATGTCGAGCGTACAACTCATGGAAGTCAACGCGCCACAAGCTCAGGGGGCGCTCCGACAGGCTGACTGGCGTGCTCATTCCTGGCTCTCCCGAAACGAACAGACCGCCACCACTGGCTCAGCGCCGACCACAGCACGGCCGGCCAGGGCCGACGCAAGACCTCGCCGATCGTGGTGCACGCGGCGTCGAGGTCGGCATCGGCAACGGTCAACGAGGGCGTGAACTTGAGGACGTTCGGTTCGTATTGGCAATAGCCCATCAGCACCGGAAAGCGCGGATGCCGCAACATCGCCAGGCTATACAGCAGGTGCGTCTTCGAGCCGACCCACGGGATCGGCCGTAGCTCGATACCGACCAGCAAGCCGTGGACGCGGACGTCGCGGACAGCGCGGCAATCGCGCAGTTCGGTCCGCAGCCGCGCTTCCAACCGGGCCCCGGCCCGGGCCACCCGCCCGGGCAGGTCCAGCCGGTCGGCGTGCTCAAGCACGTTCCACACCGTCCGGTAGCCAAACTCGTACCCGTACTGCTCTGCAATCCGGCGCGGCAGATCGACGCCAGCCGCTTCCAGCCGCGCATGCACCGCGGCGTTATACAACACCAGGGCGAAGGGAAACATCATGTCGGAAGTTCCCTTGCCGAGCACCAGCAGGTCGGGGACGAGGCCCTGGGCAATGGCCCGGCTCAACGGCCCCGTGCGAAACATGCCGGTCTGGATTTCGTCGACCAGCAGCAGATAGCCGGCGGCGCGTCGGCGTTCAACCAAGTGGCGGACGACGGCGTCAGGGACGGGTCGCACGCCGCCCACCGCCTGGATCAGCTCCAGCTGCACCACTGCCACGGGGAAGCGGCTGAGGGCCGTCTCGATCTGCGTGAGGGCATCGGGAGCGAAGGGGTCCACATAGACGACGTGGGGGTAAAGGGGCTCGATGTTTTCCTTGTACTGGGCCTTCCAGGTGCCGGTGAGGGCCAAAAGGGTCTTGCCACCGAAGCCCCCTTTCAAGGCCAAGACGTAGCGCTTGGGGAATTGGGCGGTCAAGGCGAGCTTCAGGGCAGTTTCGTTGGCATTGGCGCCGCTGACAGCAGGGAGGAGGTGTTCCAGCCCCGTCGCTTGCCCCAGCCGCTCGGCGACCGCGGCGGCGGCGTCGCCCGCCGACGCCAGGCGTTCAAGGTTGGCGACATAACTGGGCGGGTTGTGACCGCGGACGCTGCACGCCACGCCGCTGACGCCGTCAAAGACCCGCTGGCCGTTGACAAACACCGCGCTGCCTTCCGCCTGAACCCGCGCTGTCGTCCATCCCGCCGACCGGATGATTCGGGCCAACGACGGACTGTACAGCCGGCCCAGCAGCTCGACGGCATGAGCCGGTTCGTCCTCGATCCGTTGGAACTCCGGGGCCAGCCGGCCGTGGAACCTCGGATCGTCGGCCGCCAAGCAGCGGAGGAAGTGGAGCGTCGAGATCGTATTCGGCTGGAAGGTAGTGGAGTGGAAGGTCGTCTTGCCGGGGCGGTTCCAAAGGTCGAAGAGGGCTCGCCGGCCGGTGAAGGCCGCGAATGGCACGTCGCGCATCACGAATGATTCGTCGAAGATGACGATGTCTGGGGCGGGCCCGGGCAGCCGGGGGGCCGACCCGTCGCCGACCGCGAAAGCCGGACGGCAGACGCACTGGACGAAGAGGGCCCCATGACGTTCAAGCAGCTGCTGAACGAGGCGGGTGTCTGCCTCGCGGTCGAATTCGGTCAGCAGGACAAAACCCCAGCCTTCCGCAGGTGCGGCAGCCAGGTCGGGAACAACGCACAGGCCGGGGACGAAGTCGATGCGACCGCCGTCAGCGCGGCTCAAGCTAGCGAAAGTTCCGAGCCGACCGGTCGGGTCGAGGACCAGGCCGGTTGGGGGGCGGCCGTGGGCGTGGGCCGCGCAGCGGGCCAGCTTGATTGCCCCGCTGAGGGCCTCTTCGAAGCCGTTGGCCAAGAACGTTTGGTAGGTTTCCGATTCCGCTCTCAGCCAAGTCGCTTGGATGGCGCGCTGCAAGCAGAGGCAGGTTTGCACCACGGCGGGATTGACGTACAGCCGCAGCAGGTTGGGTCGCTGCTCTCGCAGCAGCAGTTCACACGTTTCCAGGAAAAACGGCCGGGTTCCCATGACGTGCTCACCCGCTGTGCTTACCGGGATTGGCCCGGACGACCCCGAAAGTTGCTCGGAGGTACCGCTCAAACTTCCGCCGCTGTCGCCGCAGCATGAACATGTCGGCCGAGACGCAATCGTGTTGGGCAAAGGGGGAATAAGGAAAGCCGTCGCGGCGGATGTAGCGCAGTTGGATTTTGGCCAAGGGCAGGGGACGGTGTGTCGCCCAGAAGCGGGAGAATTCGTCGGCGGTGAAAAACAGCTCCACATGCCAGGCGAGATGCCGGGTCAGGGCGTGGAAGACGAACGATGTCAGGGGATTGGCTTCGAGGCGATCCCAGAGGCGGCCGAGGGTGTCGCGCGGCAATTCGAGGGCCGGGCCGGTGGCCCGCTCGACATAGTATCGGCAGACATGTACCTCCCGTGCCGAGGCCCGGGACTTGCGAAGCTCGACGTTGGCCGCTTGGTCGTCACGCAACGCCGCCAGCAGCTGCTCCGCCGAGGGGTCAATCCACGTGTGCTTCTGCACGAAGTAGCGCGACTTGTCCTTGACCCGCAGATAGACGCGGAGGACCACCGCGGGCGAACGCAGGTTGTACAGGTGCTCGGCGAAGGCTGGCCCACCGCGGCGGGCGACGATGAACCTCTCGGCGACCGGGTCGTAAAGGACGACCTTGTCGATGCTGTCGGCCACGGTGGAGCAGGCTGAGGCCGACCCGTGAATGGGAATGAAAAAGGCGGTGCCGACGCAGACGTAGGAGTAATTCGGTAACACGAGAAGCTCGAGGCCCGCGTCGGCCAAGAGTCGCTGGATTTGACCGAGGGTGGCACCGGCATCGGCCTTCACCCGTCGCGGTCCAACGCGGACCACCCGACGGCAACCGACGGTGGAAACAACCGTTCGGCCGGGAAACTTCTGGCCGAAATGGACAACGCCGTTGTTGTAGCCGACGACCTTGACGTAGGCGTGGTTGTAGCGGTTGCACAGGGCGAGGAGTTCGGCGAAGGAGCGGGGTCGGAGCGTCTCGAAGTGCCAATGACCGAGCGACGATCGGAGTCGTAGCACCAGCTGGGCCACTAGGCTGAGGAATAGGCCAACGCCCACCGCGGCCAGCAACCAGCACAGTCCCACGACCAGGGCGGGGCCGAAGCCGGTGGGGCAATGTTCCCGAAGGACGTCGCGCCAAGGCCGATTGGGACCGAGTAGCGTCACCACGCGGCGGCGCGGGCCCCGCACCCGCCGCTCGCGGTCGATGGGCCCCAAAAAATAGCCGCCCACGACCACGCCGCGGCGCACCCCCCGC
>JANWYO010000036.1 GCA_025055215.1 Gemmataceae bacterium | reverse complement strand
CCCGACTTGCCCTTGCAGCAGCGCGGACGCTCCCTAAAATACAGGTGTTACCGGCTTCGCCGAACGGCTCGGGGGTGTAGCTCAGCTGGGAGAGCGCGTGAATGGCATTCACGAGGTCAGGGGTTCGACTCCCCTCACCTCCACTGGCCGAGTGGGTTGCAAGCCCCTGGATGGTTGCCATCCAGGGGCTTGTTGTTTTGGGCTTCAGGGGCTGTCGGCCGCACGGCGGGTTCTTCCCCGCGGTGCGAATCGTCAAAGCCGTTGATGCCCGGGACACCCTCCGCAGATCGACCGGCCGACGCGGCCGATCCTTTGGAAGAGACGACCATGATGCTCCGCGGACGGATCGGGATAGCAACTCGGCTGACGTCGGGAACAACCTGAGCACGTCCGGGCGATCAGGATCCGCCCGGCCGCCGCGATCGGCCGGGCGATCCGAGCGTTGGGAGCAGCGAACAACCGAGGCGACTGAAGGCCATCCAGATGGGAACGGTCCCTGTCCTCGGCGGTCAATGGAATTGATGAAATCGGACCTGGCTTAGGCCGACGTCTTAAAGACAATCGGGGCAAGAGGATTTGAACCTCCGACCTCACGGTCCCGAACCGTGCGCTCTAGCCAAGCTGAGCTATGCCCCGCTGTTACCGTAATCCTAGTTCCGGTTCGACCTTTGTCAATCGCAGTCCCGGGCCGGTGCATTCTCGCCCCACGGAAATTCCGAGGGAGTCCCTTTGGCGAGGTGGAGGGCAAAGCGATTCACAAGATACGAGAGCGGCTAAAGTTTCGGGACGTCGGGACTCGCGTCGATCGGATATTGCCTGGCTGCCGTGGACCGGGTGGCGCTCGGCCCGTGGTTTCGTAGCACGACCGCATTCCCGCCGGGTGATTGGTCTTCGGCGGCTGACCAGAAAGCCCGCAACGCCTCGACAATCGGCCACACACCCCGGTTCACCCGGCAGGCTGGCTCATCTCTATTAATCAGCGCGAGGCGCGTTTTCAAGGAATGCCGCTTGTCTCCTCTGGAATGAACACTTCCTCAATGTATCCTTTCCACATCCAATACAAATTTCGCGACACTAAACGGAAACCGCCGACTCGCTCCACCAGATCGCCGACGCGAGTTTCTGGGTCGCAACCTGGAAATTGGACACCGCTCTCCTGATTGATGGAAAGAAAGTAACCGCGCAGGATGCGACGAATTTGGGTCACATAATTCCAACGGTCGGCCCAGGCCATTTCCGGAAGAGAGTTGGCATTGTAGACAAAATCAACCGACTTAGTTGGAATATCTGCGAAGTACGAGGATGGAGACTCAACTACCCGGCCAGGATTCGAACCTGGACAAAGAGAACCAAAATCTCTTGTGCTACCGTTACACTACCGGGTAACCGCCAGCTGCGGCCGCGAGGGCCGAGGCAGCCTGCTGAGAGCATTTTATAGCAGCAGCGGGCGGTCGTGTCACGTCGTCTTGCCGACCGGGGGCTGCTCACTCCTTGAGCCATTTTTCGAGCCAAGCGAGGGCGGCGTGGCGCTGGTCGTTGGTGACGACGTGGCCGACGCCCGGGGCGACGAGGATTTTCAGTTTGTCGGCGGCCTGGACCTCTTTGTACGCCTGTTCGGCGGCGGCAAAGGCCAGCCTCGCCCCCTCAATCGGGCAATTCGGGTCGTTCTCGCCGTTCAAGATCAGCAGCGGCCGGCCGGCAAACAGGCGAATCATGCTCGGGCAGTCGAACTGGTCGAGCATTCCCGGGATGACCTTGTTCCACAGGGCACGGCAGACTTTGGCATTGACTTCGGGTTCGCCCAAATCCTGGGCGGCGGCTTCATGGGCCGCCCGGATCGTCCGGGCCCGGCCTTGCCAGCGGTCGTTGTCCAGGCTCCAGCGGAAGCTCTGGACGGCGATGGCCGGGACGGCGACGCGGACGCGGTCATCGACGGCGGCTGCCAGCCATGTCTGGATGCCGCCCATACTGAAGCCGAGCATGCCAATCCGTCTCGGATCGACGTCGGGGCGAGTCTCGAGGTAGTCGATGGTTCGCCAGATGTCCCAGACGGTGTCGTAGTAGAACGGATGCTCCTGTGGTTCGCCGGGCTTGGTTCGCCAGGCGCGGGTAATGGCCTGGACGTAAGCGGCGGCGCCTTCGGCCCCGCCGCTGCGCTCGCCGTGGTAGCGGGCGTCGATGGCGATGCCGATCATGCCCCGTTGGGCCAGGTGGAGGAGCCATTGCCGCATCCCTTCTTTGCTGCCGCCGGTGCCGTGCAGCACGATGACCGCGGGCAGCTTGCGGGGGATCTTTTCGGGCCGGATGAGCAGCGCCGGCACCCGCTCCACGCCGCCGTCGGGCTTTTTCTCAGTTGCGAAACTGAGGCGTTCGGACACCAGGCCGTCGTCTTCGCGCTGCGTGGAGTGGATGGTCACATGGAAGAGGACACGGGGCCGATCGAGGAGCTTGAGGAAGGCGCGTTTGACTTCTGCGGGCGGAGGATAGCTGGGTCGACCTTCGTCACTGCGACCGGCGATGGGCAGCGCCGCGGTCAGCAGGGCAACGCGCACGGCAAGGCGAACGTGTGTCATGGGAAATCCTCGCGGCCCCGGCGGGAAACCGGGGCTGGGTCAATCTCCGTGTTTCTGCCGCAGCCGTGCTGACAGCCGCAGCAGCCATTGGACCCGTTCAAATTCGTTCAACCATTCTTGCGTGACCTCGGCGAGGAGGCGGTCGCCGGGCGGCAGGATGCCGGTGGGGCAGCTGAGTCCGAGCTGGTCTCGGACCAGTTGGCGGTAGGCGCTGAGGGTGCGTTCGCCGTAGCGGGCGACCTCGTAGCCGTCTTCGCTGAAGAAGACCACGACGGGGACGCGGTTGCCGCCGTTGATCTGGAGTTCCCGCTGGACGTCGGGATGCTCATCGCGGTCGAGGAAGCGCAGGCGGATGGTGGGGGTGGCGGCGGCGAAGTGGGCGAAGACGGGGCATTGGCGAGCGCAATCGCCGCACCAGGCCCCAGCCAGGCACAACACAGGCATCTCGCGGCGGAATGAGGCCAGCAGCTGGCGCTGCGCCGCCGTGAGAGTCACCTGGTCGAAGACTTGCCCCCAGCGTTGCCGGTGGGCGTCGGTGCCATAACGGGCGAGGAAATCGTCGTAGGGTAAGCCGTGCTGGAAGCGATCGAAGAGGTTCATGCTGGGCTGGTCCTGCGGCGTGGTATCGGCCGTTGGCGAGGGGAGCGGTCCCGCGGCCCACATGGGCCCCGGGACGGCCCGTGCCTCACGGCTTCGCCACGCTCAGCGTGAAATTCGGCGTACTGACCGTCTGCCGATCTTCGGCGGTGCCCACGAGCACCACGTCGGCCTTATCAACGATGTCGGCGGACGGGGCCGCGCTCAACTCGATTTCGGCCGTGGTCTCCTCCGGCTTCAGAACGACCTTGGTCGCAGTCACACCGGGGGGGAGGTTGCGGGCATCGAGGTCGATACGGCCATCGTAGCCTCCGCGACGTGTCGCCGTCACCCGGAGCCGCGCCTGGCCGCCGGGCGCCAACTTCAGCGGCGTCGGTTCCACCTTCAACTCGAACGGCGGCACCAAAGTCAGGGACACCGGCGCCGACGTCACCGTGACGTTCTGGCCGCGCACCTTCGCCTTGCCGGTGAATGTCAGCGGCACCGGCCCCAGCACCGCTTTCACGGTTGTTTGGAGCTCGAAACGCACCTCCGATTGGTTCGCGGGGATGGGGCGAACTGTGGCCGTCAGCCCTGGCGGCAGGTTGTCCGCGGCGATCGTGATCTCTTCCGCGAACCCCTCTCGCCGCTGCGCCGTTACCGTCACCTGCACCGGCCGACCACGTACCGTCTCCGTCGGGTCCACCCGGGCCAACAGCTGAAACGGCGGCTTCTCGATGACCCCAATTCCTACTTGATTGTTCAGGTCCCGCGGCGGAAAAGGAAGGCCGCCAAGGTTCGCCACCAACACCGGTTGAAGGTTGACGTATCCCGAGATCGGCCGGCCGTCGCTCACCCCTTGGCCCCGAATCCGCACGGCGTAAGGCCCCAGGGCCGTCCCCGGCTCGGCCCGCACGATGAGCGCGCCGGCCGTCTGGCCGGCGGCGATTGTCCCTTGCCCCGCCAACCCCCGGCCCGCGACGCTCAGCTCGATCGGCCCGGTGTACCCCCGCCGCACCGCCTGCACGTCGATCTTCACCGTGCCCTCCTGGGGCACGTCGTAGCGGTCGATCGGCAACGTCAGGTCGAAGTCCGGACCCAACGCTGTGAGGCTCAGGTGGTAAACCTCGGTCGGCCCGCCCCACAAATGGAGATGCTCGACCACCACGGTGTATCGGCCGTCGGCGGGCGGGTCGAAGTCGATCCGCTGGTAGCCAGGCGGAGCGGCCGAGGGGTTACTCTTGGCTACTTCCGCCCCTCTCGCGTCGCGGACCACGAAGTAGACCTCGGTCGGCGAATACAGTTCGAGCGTCTGCGCCTCGATGCGAAGTCGCTGGCCCTTCTTCGCCTCGAAAGCGTAGCAATCGGCGTCTCCTTGGGCGAGGAATCGGCCGGTGATGCCGACCGGCGGCGTCACCACCTGGGCCTGGGCCGGCGTGTTGTTCGGCTCCTGCTCGATCAGCTCGTCAACATTCCTGAGACCGAGGGCCACCGGCCAGCCGTGCAGCCCGTTGGGGCCACGGGGCGCCAGCCAGAGGGTGTCGATGGCGGGATCGGCCGGTGCCTCCACGCGCTGCGGTTCGACCCCCTCGACCATCGGCCCGGCAAACGAGACGAGCACGGAGCTACCGCGTTTGGCGACCATCGGCACCGGGGCCGTGGCACAGGGAAAATCGCCGATCCGCAGCCGATAGACGTAATCGACACCGCCGCGAAACAACACGTCGCGGACCTCGACCAGGTAGTCACCCGCCTGTTTGAAGGTCATCGTCAGGCGCGGGTCGGTCTGAAGCCCCGGGGCGTCGTTGCTGTGCCCGGGGAGCACCTCGCGGCCGGTGCGGGCATCGAAGAGCGTCAGCTGGGGATCGAAGATGCTGCCCAAGCGTCGGCCGAGCACCTCAAAGCTCAGCCGCTGGCCCGCTTCGACGTGCACTTTGAAGTAGTCGTTCTGCTCGGCGTCGGCCCGGCCGACGACGACACACGGCACCGGCACGGCCTGGGCCGTCTCCTTGCTGTGGTTGGTGCCGTTGTCCACGACCTGGGGAAGGTCGTCGATGCAGAACAGACGCAGGTTCGACAGGCCGCGCGTCGTCGCCAGGCGCAGCCCGTAGCAGCCGAGGGGAGCATCCTTGGGCACTTGCAGACGGACGGTCAAGCGGTTGGCGTCGTTGGTGTTTTCAGTGGGGAAGGAACACGTTGCGGGAAATCCGGTCCACAAGCCGGTCGGTTCGGCAAGATTGCTGCCGGTCAGAACCAAGTCGAGGCTGCTGCCGCGCTGCATGCCGCAGGGAAACGGCATGGCGAGATTGGGAGCCTGGGGATTGGGAGCCACGGGGGCCGGCTTCTTCTGGCTGTAACCCGGCCCCAGCCCGAAACTCCAAGTGAGGGCCAGAGCCGCGGCCAAGCAGCAGCGCTCCAGCAGCGGACAACGTCGCATGGCACACCTCGACGGTTGATGTCCGGCTCGCGCGGCGGCCGGCAGGTTGGGGGGTCCGGCCGCGGCGTGTGCCGGGAGGGGGGGCTGTTGAAGATCATAGCCGTCGCACGGGGGATGGAAAAGCCGCCGAAGCGCCGTCATCCGCGATGGTCGAGGCGCCCGGTACGGCGCCGCTTCCGGGCGTGGCGAGGCACCCGGGTGGGTTCCCAAGACCCCCAACCAGCCCCAAGGGGCCCCGAAACCCAAGCGAACGATCCGCGGCGGACACGTCTCGGCGAGCCGCCCATCGCGAACGTGCTGCCGACGCCGGAGTGCGTGATTTTCGTTAAATCGCCGAAAATTCCGTTGCCAATCGCTGACACGGTCTCTAGCATAAGAGCGATTTCAGGGGATGGTCATGGCGCGAATCTTGTTGCTGCTTCTGGACCTTCTTTTCCCCCTTGACGGGGGACAGGTCCTGGGCGCGCCGTGAGTCGAGAATCGTGACCGCTGTTGCCGACACCAGCCCTGGGACCTGAAGTCCCAGGGCTTTTTTTGCCGGCCGACGAGGGAACGGGAGGCACCATGTCCGAGCAGAACCGCCTGATTATTTTCGATACCACCCTGCGCGACGGGGAGCAATCGCCCGGAGCCAGCATGAACCTGGCGGAGAAGCTGGAAATTGCCCACGCCCTGCGGGAATTGGGCGTGGATGTCATTGAGGCTGGCTTCCCCATCGCCTCGCCTGGCGACTTTGAGGCGGTCCAGGCGATTGCCCGGCAGGTGCACGGGCCCATTATTTGCGGGCTGGCCCGCTGCAATGCCGACGACATCGACCGTGCCTGGGAAGCCCTCCGCGATGCCGAGCGGGCCCGTATCCACGTCTTCCTGGCCACCAGTGCCATCCACCGGGAGTTCAAGCTGCGCATGGCTAAGGAGGAAATCGTCCGCCGGGCCGTCGACGGAGTCCGGCGCGCCCGCGATTACTGCGCCGACGTCGAGTTCTCGCCGGAAGACGCCGCCCGCACCGAACTCGATTTTCTGGCCGAAGTGGTCGAACGCACCATCGAGGCCGGCGCCACCACGATCAACATCCCGGACACGGTCGGCTACGCGGTGCCGGAGCAATATGCGGCCACCATCCGCTACCTCAAGCAGAACGTCCGCGGCATCGATCGGGTGGTTATCAGCGTTCATTGCCACAACGACCTGGGTTTGGCCGTCGCCAACAGCCTGGCGGCCCTGCGCGAGGGGGCCCGCCAGGTCGAATGCACCATCAATGGCCTGGGAGAGCGCGCCGGCAACTGTGCGTTGGAAGAAGTGGTCATGGCCGTGCGCACTCGGAATGACTACTTCCAACTCGAAACCCGCATCAACACCAAACGCCTCTGCCCCACCAGCCGGCTGGTGTCCCACGTCACCGGGATCAGCGTCCAGCGCAATAAGGCCATCGTCGGGCAGAATGCCTTCGCCCACGAGGCGGGTATCCATCAGGACGGCCTGCTCAAGGAGCGCCGCACCTACGAAATCATCCGTCCCGAGGACGTCGGGCTGACGCAGACCGAGCTGGTGCTGGGCAAGCACAGTGGCCGACACGCGCTCCGCGAACGGGTCCGCGAGTTGGGCTACCATCTCAACGACGAGCAGTTTGAGCGGGTTTTTGAGGCGTTCAAGGTGCTGGCGGACCGCAAAAAGGTCATCTACGACGCCGACATCGAGGCCCTGGCCGAGGCCCAGATCCATGCCGAGCCGGCCTTGTGGAAGCTGGAAGGCTTCACCGTCAGCGCTGGCACCGGTGGCTTTCCCATGGCGGCCGTCTGTCTGCGGCATCCCGAGGGCCACAAGCTCCAGGACGCCGCCTGCGGTGACGGTCCTGTCGATGCCGTCTTCCAAACCATCGAGCGGATCACCGGCCTGGACGTGAAGCTCAAGGACTATCAGGTGCGGAGCATCTCCGGCGGCGAGGACGCCCAGGGCGAGGCCCGGGTGGAGGTAGAGCACCAGGGGCGAATCTTCCGGGGGACGGCCGTCAGCACCGACATCATCGAGGCGAGTGCCTTGGCGTTTCTTCAGGCGATCAACCGCGTGGTGTTGCGGCGGCAGGCGCGGCTGAATCCGCAGACGGAGTTAGTGCAGGGCTGAGGGGGTCGGCGGCGGCCCGCCCGCCACACGCCACTTGCTCCCTCACGTCCCTAGCCACCAACTCCCCACTTGGTAAACCCCCCACGCCCCCACATACGCCAGCAACGTCATGTACGTAAACGTAAACGCTGGCCAAAACCAGTGCCGCGTCTCCCGATAAATTGTGGCCAACGTGGAGGCACACTGACAGCACAGCGCGAAAAACACCATCACCGACAACGCCACCGGCACCGTGAATACCTTCCGTCCCGGCTGCCCGTCCCACTCGGCCGCCAACAACGCCTGACCCAGCTCCGTTTGCCGCACATCGGGCGTCTCGGCAATCTCACCGGGATCCACGTCGCCGACGTCGTAGATGATCCCCAGCGTCCCCACGACGACCTCCCGCGCCGGGAAACTCGCCAACGCCGCCATCCCCAGCCGCCAGTCCCAGCCCAACGGCCGCACCACCGGCTCAATCGCGCGCCCCACCCTCCCCAGCAGGCTCCGGGCCTTCCACTCCCCGTGAAGCCGACGAACCTCGGCTGCGACCTCTGGTGTCTGCGGGTCCAGCCGCTCCAGCCGGGCGATCCGTTCCTCGTAACGCCGGCCCTCCGCGTCGGTGGTTGGGAAATAAAGCAACGCCCAGACAACGATCATGCACGCCAGGATGATCGTCCCAGCGCGATAGACAAACGCCCAAGCCGCGTCCGTCATCCGCCGCAGCACCGTCCGCAGAGACGGCCACTTGTACAACGGCATTTCCAGGACGAAGACCGGCGTCTCGCCGCGGAGGAGCGTCCGCTTCAGGAGCAGCGCCATCACCGGGGCCGTCACCAGCCCGATGAGGTACATGGTGAACATTGTCAGGCCCGGCACCCACGGGGGATGGCCCTCGGTCAAAAACGCCCCGATCATCAGCACGTAGACCGGCAGCCGGGCCGAACAACTCATCAGCGGCGCCACCAGCACCGTCGCCAGGCGGTCGCGGCGGTTCTCGATGACGCGCGTGGCCATGATGCCCGGCACAGCGCAGGCCAGCGACGACAACATGGGGATGAATGACTTGCCGCTCAGCCCGCAGCGGGACATCAGCTTGTCCATCAAGAACGCCGCCCGGGCCATGTAGCCGCAGTCCTCCAACATGGCGATGAACAAAAAGAGGATCATGATCTGCGGCAGGAAGATCAACACACTACCGACACCGGCCAGGATGCCGTCGGTCACCAGGCTGCGGAGCGGCCCCGGCCGCTCCCAGGAGGCAATCACCAGATCGGTCAGCCAGGTGCGGCCGGCATCGATCAGGTCCATCAGTGGCCGGGCCCAGTAGAAGATCGACTGGAAGATGAGAAACATGACGGCGGCAAAGACGAGCGTCCCCCAAAGGGGATGCGTGAGGACGCGGTCGATGCGGTCGGTCCAGCTGACGGGACGCTGGGCCGGGCGGACCACGCAGCCCGCCAAGGCGGCCCGGATCCAGCCGTAGCGGGTGCGAGCTTCCACGGCCGGCACGGGGCAGCCGGCCTCGGCGAGCCGTTGCCGCGCCGCCGCCAGTTCGTCGCGGGAGACGGCGGCGCCATTCGGGGATTGGCGGTCGGTCCAGCGCTTTTCGATGTGCCCGCCGACGTCCAACAGCAGCCGACGGACCAGAAAACGCGGCACACTGGGGCCCAGGCGCTGGTGCAAGGCTTCGACTTCCTGCTCGAAAGCGGGCGGAAAAGTGGGGCAAGGCGGCAAGGCACCATCGCCGTGGACGGTCGGCTCGGCCGGGGTTTCCGGCCGGGGCCGGCCACCGGCCCCCGCCAGGGCCGTCGCCGCAATCGCCGCCCTCAGTTGCTCCAACCCCCGCCCCTTGTTCGCCTGAATGGCCACCACCGGCAAGCCAAGCTGCCGACTGAGCCGATCGACGTCAATCCGCAGCCCTTGGCCCTCGGCAATGTCGATCATGTTCAGGGCCAGCACGACCGGCACCCCCAGCTCCAGCAGCTGCGTGGTGAGATAGAGGTTCCGTTCCAGATTGCTGGCATCAACGATGGACACCACGACGTCCGGCCGCGCCTCCCCAACCTGCTGCCCCAAAATGACGTCCACCGCCAGCATCTCGTCCGGGCTGCGCGGGGCGAGGCTGTAGGTGCCGGGGAGGTCGATCAGCTCGAACATCCGTCCGGCGATTTGCAGGCGGCCTTTTTTGGTCTCGACGGTGACGCCGGGATAGTTGCCCACCCGCTGCCGCATTCCCGAAAGGGCGTTGAACAGCGTCGTTTTGCCGGTGTTGGGGTTGCCGACGAGGGCGACGGTCAACCGACGAGGCGGGTCAGCCGGCAGGGAGGGATCGCCGCGGTGCATCAGTACGCTTCTCCCAACGCCCGAGCGCGCCGCCGACTGCCGGGCCCGGCCGGCGCCACCGGGCGGAGTTCAGTCGATTCGGACCCGCACGCCGGCGGCTTCCGCTCGCCGCAGGCTGAGGCGATAGTCCCGCAGGCGGATTTCGATCGGATCGCCCAAAGGAGCGACAGCCACCACCTCCACCGGCTCCCCTTCGAGCAGGCCCATTTCCAGCAATCGCTGCAACAGCGGCCCGGTCGCTTCAAGGGCATCGATGATGGCGCGTTGGCCGATGGCCAGCTGGTCCAACGACAGCATCAGGCGGGTTCCTCGGGCGGCTGGGGGCCGGCGGCGGGGCGAACCAGAATCTGCATCGCCCACTCCCCACGCAAGCTCAACCGGGCGTCGCCGACCTGAAGGAGGCAGGGACTGCCGTGCCGCAACATGCGGACACGGCTGCCGGCGCGGATGCCCAACTCGGCCAATCGACCGACCCACGCCGGCTCCCCTTGCACTTCGGCAACGTCCGCCCAGTCTCCCGAACGAAGCAGCTCCAGCGGCAGCAAGAATTCGAGGGTCACGGCTGCGGACATCCTTACTGAGAATGAATCTCAGTTCACTGTAGCCGATGCCCTCGCCGTGTCAAGAGAAGCAACCAACCGCGCAATCAGTGGTCCTCCGCCAGTACGCCCCGGGTCACTTCCCAGGGGTGTGTCAAGAGAAGCAACCAACGGCGGAATCAGCGGTCGGCCCACCCCGCTCGCCGGTGCGGGTGAGCGGGGTGGCATCAGCGCCGGGTGAGTGTCAGCGAGCACGAAGCGACAAGTCCGACTCGGGCGGTTTGCGCGGTCATTGTTCGATCCGCAACATCCGCACCCGGAGGTTGATCTTCTGCATCAGCTCATTGCTCCGCGGCACGTCCTGGTTCCGGGCCGCGTCGCGCAAGGCCAGGCAGTCCTTGCTCAGTTCCTCGATCTCCTTCGGAAGCGTGTCTTTCAAGCGCGGGGGGATGTCTTCGGCCTTGAGCATGAACCGGCCGGTTTGCTCCAGGCCACGGGCGGCATCTTCCAAGTCCGCCCAGCGGTTGACGTAGAACGCTTCATTGGCGGCGGCTGCCTGCAAGCGCGCCCGCGCCAGCAACTCGGCATACGGCCACGGCTGGCCTTCCTCCGGCAGTGGCTTGATAGGCATGCGCTCGGCCGCGGTTTGGCAGCCCACCAGCACTCCAACCAAAAGCAGGACGTGCAGACGGCTCATGATGCACCTCGGCGAAGGTCGTCGGAGAGCATCTCGAGCCGCGGGGCCCCAGTCAGCGATCGGTCGGTCCGGGCCGATCGGTGTAAGTGCGGGGCGCCAGGTTCTCGTTCTTGAGGGTGGATTCGTCGGGCAAGGCCAGACGATCGCGGCCGAGGCGCTCTTGTTCGCTGATGGTCAACAGGGGGTCATCGACCCGCTTCGGGGGCCGTTGCCTGAATGGGCCGACGATGTTACCGTTACAGCCCCAAAGCAGCAGCAGCGCCCCGATGATTAACGTCCGGCGCATCTTCTCTGTTCCTGGGTCGGGGCGGCTCCGGTTCCGGGCCGGAGACGCGGGTTCCTCTCTTTCGACCTTGACGCTATTCTACGCGCGGAGCAAGCAAAAAATCGTCGACAGGACGGAGCGACAGCCCATCCCCGCCGCAGAGTCGGCACCACCGTTGCCCTCGGCGCCGTCGCCGGCGCCCCGGGCGGCTTGAGGCGACCGGGGCCGGTCGCTACGATAGTTCGTTGGACGGCGGGGGAGTCGTCTCCACTCTCCAGATGGAACCGCGACGGGTCACACGTCGCGCCCCCGGGTTTTGTGTCCGGACCGGCCTTCGGGCGAGGCGGCGGGCCACACGCCGTCGCAGCCGAAGGCACCAGCCTAGGATCCCATGACCACCCGTAACGGCCAACCCGACCCGGAAGATTTGTTCGCCGATACGCGCATGTCGTTCGGCGACCACCTTGAAGAGCTGCGCCTCTGCCTGTGGCGGGCCTTGATCGGCTTTTTCATCGCCATGCTGGGCAGCTTTTTCATCGGCAAGCCGGTGTTGGAAAACCTCATCATCAACCCGGTGGAGGAACAGCTGCGCACCTTCTACCAGAATCGCTTGCAGCGCATCAAGGAGCGTGAGCTGCACCGCGAAGTGCCGAACGCCAACGGCCGACGCTTTGTCCAGGTTGGCATCTTGAGGCAAGACCTGATCGCCCTGTTGAAAGGGGAGCCCGTGGTCCGACGCGAGGCCCCCCCGGAGGAGGTGGCCCCGAGCGAGGTCGCCGTCCTGTGGCTTCGCTTCGAGGACCCGCGCACCTTCTACGGCGAGGTGCTGGCCGATCCCGCCCTCGACTTCAACGCCCAGTTCTCCATGAAGACGATGAACGTCACCGAGGCGTTCATGGTCTATTTCAAGGTCTCGATCTATTGCGGTCTGGTCATCGCCAGCCCGTGGATCTTCTGGCAGATCTGGACTTTCGTCGCCGCCGGCCTCTATCCCCACGAAAAGCGCCTGGTCCACTTCTACCTGCCGGTCAGCCTCAGCCTCTTCCTGGCTGGCGTCCTCGTCTGCCAATTTCTGGTGCTCCCCAAGGCGATCGGCGCCTTGCTCATGTTCAACGAATGGCTCAACATCGATCCCGATCTTCGGCTCAACGAGTGGCTCAGTTTCGCCATCATGTTCCCCCTGTTGTTCGGCATCTCGTTCCAGACGCCGCTGGTGATGCTCTTTTTGGAACGGATCGGGATCTGCACGGTCGAGACCTATCGGTCGAAGCGCAAGTACGCCATCTTCATCCTGTTTGTGATCTCGGCCGTTGGTCCGTCGATCGACGTCTTCAGCCTGATTTTCCAGGGGTTGGCCTTGAGCCTGCTGTATGAATTGGGGATCTGGCTCTGCCTGTGGCTACCCCGACCGAAAGATCCCTTCGATCTCGACGTGCCGGAATCGGATGAGTTGGTGGAAGTGTGAGCGCCGGCGTCGAGGGCCGACTGCCGATGGCAGACAGCAGCCAGCCGTTGGTTTACCTCGTCGGGGCCGGCCCGGGAGACCCCGGACTGTTGACCTTGCGTGCCGTGGAGTGCCTGGCCCAGGCCGACGTGGTGGTGTACGATAAGTTAGTTCCTTCCCGCCTGCTGCAACACGCCCCGCCCACTGCGCGGCGGGTCTGCGTGACCGATCTTCCCGGCCACCATCCGCATCAGTGGCCCCACATTCAGCGCCTGCTGATCGACGAGGCCCGACAAGGAAAGTGCGTCGTCCGTTTAAAGGGGGGCGATCCGTTTCTGTTCGGGCGGGGCGGCGAAGAGGCCGAAGCCCTGCGGCAAGCCGGGATTCCGTATGAGGTCGTCCCCGGTGTGACGGCGGCCCTGGGAGCAGCGGCCTGCGCCGGTATCCCGCTGACCCACCGTGACCGGGCCAGTGCCGTGGCCCTGGTCACCGGGCATGAAGACCCCAGCAAACCGGGCAGCCTTCTCGATTGGTCGCTGCTGGCCCGGTTCCCCGGGACGCTGGTGATCTACATGGGCATTGGTCGGTTGGGGGTGATCGTGCCGGAGTTGCTGCGGCATGGTTGCGCTGCCGAGACACCGGCGGCGGCCATCCAGTGGGCGACCACCGGCGAGCAGCGGACGGTGACGGCGCCTTTGGCCGAGCTGCCGGGGGCGGTCCAGGCCGCCGGCCTGGGACCGCCCGCCATCGTCATCATCGGGCCGGTGGCGCAGCTGCGGGAGCAGCTGGGGTGGTTCGAGCAGCGTCCGCTATGGGGCAAACGCATCCTGGTGACCCGTCCGCGAGCCCAAGCCCACGAGCTGATCCGCCGCCTGGAAATCCTCGGTGCCATCCCGGTGCTTTTGCCCACGGTGGAAGTGCGCGAGCCCGCCGATTGGGCGCCGGTCGATCGGGCGTTGACGGCCCTGTCGTCCTACCAATGGTTGGTCTTCACCAGCGCCAACGGGGTGCATTTTTTCCTTCGCCGGCTGCGGCAGCGCGGCGCCGACCTCCGCGTCTTGGGCGGGGTGCGGCTGGCCGCCATCGGCCCGGCCACCGCCGACGCCCTGCGCCAGTACCATCTCGAACCCGACCTGGTGCCGTCGGAGTATCGCTCCGAGCGCCTCGCGGAGGCCCTGGCTCCGCATGTGGCGGGCCGGCGCGTCCTCCTGGCCCGAGCCGACCGTGGCCGCGAGGTCTTGCGGCAGGAGTTGTCGGCCATCGCCGAGGTGGAGCAAGTAGCGGTTTATTCCCAAGTTGATGTCGTTGCCGCCGAACCGCAAGTGCTGGATGCCTTGAGTCGTGGCGCGATTGACTATGTGACGGTCACCAGCTCGAACATCGCTCGGGCACTGGACCGTGTGCTCGACGAGCCAAGCCGCGAGCGACTGCGCTCGGGGCAAGTGGCAGTGGTGAGCATCAGCCCGGTGACGAGCGCCGCGGTGCGAGAGTTGGGCTGGCGGGTGGCCGCGGAGGCGTCGGAGTACACCACAGCCGGGGTGGTCGCCGCCTTGGTGCGCTTGGCTAAAACACCCGATTGATCGATTGGCGCTCGCCCCGAACCCTCGGTTTAAACGTCCGGTTGATCGGCTCCCGCATCCGAATGATTGGTTCCCTTATCCGATTTCCTCGATGGGCGCTCGCCCCCAACCCTCGATTCGCGCTTCCGACCCCTCGACCCGCGCTCACCCCGACCCGCATCGGCCGACCGAAGAGCCCAACGGCTGTCTCTTTGGGTTTCGGCGGGGCGCGGATGCGGCGGCAAAGAGAGATCGGCTCGGTTCGCACTCGCGCGAGCGATGGGCGACGCGTGCTGGGCACACACGGCACGATCAAACGTGGGGGCAAAACGAGGAATCGGCGAGGCGTAAAGAAAAACCGCCAGCTGATGCGCTCACTTCCGCCCCAAACGAGCGCTGCCCCCACCCCAACCGTCCGCCGCTAGCGGATGTCCTGCCAGGCATCCCATGCCAGGTAGAAGACCAGAGCGCAGATCACGGTGCCGAGCACGTCGATGGTGTAGCTGACGCCACCGAATGGGAGGTACGGCGAGAGGGTCATGGTGGCCAAGACAAGGTCGAGGACGAAGAGGACGGCCAGGATCCCCGCCACGGCCATCGAGCCCCAGCACAACCATCGCGCCATCGACCACCCTCACCGCATGCCTTCCGGCGGCCCGGAGGCGGTTGCCATTGTACCGCCCGCAGTTCCCACCGCAACTGCGGTCGCTGCCGCCGCGGGCTGGGGCCGCGCCCCCAGCCCGCACCACCGGCAGGACCGGCGTCATCCCCGCTCGATCATGTACTTCAGCAGGTCCACGCAGCGATTGGCGTAGCCCCACTCGTTGTCGTACCAGCTGATGAGTTTGAAGAACCGGCTGTTCAACTCAATCCCCGAGCCGGCATCGAAGATGCTTGACGCCGGGTCATGGATGAAATCGGTGGACACAACTTCGTCTTCGGTGTAGGTCAGGATGCCACGCAGGTAGCTCTCGCTGGCCTTTTTCATGGCCGCGCAGATCTCCTTGTAGCTTGTCTCCTTGACGGTGCGGACGGTCAGGTCGACGACGGAAACCGTGATCGTCGGGACGCGGAACGCCATGCCGGTGAGTTTGCCTTTCACTTCGGGGCAGACCAGCCCGACGGCCCGAGCGGCGCCCGTGGTCGAGGGGATGATGTTGACGGCGGCGGCCCGGCCCCCTTTCCAGTCCTTGCGCGACGGCCCGTCGTTGGTCTTCTGCGTCGCCGTGTAGCTGTGCACCGTGGTCATCAAGCCTTCTTCGATGCCGAAGCCCTCCTTGAGCAGGACGTAGACCAGCGGCGCCAGGCAATTGGTGGTACAGCTGGCATTGGAGATGATGGCGTGCTTGGCGGGGTCGTATTTTTCATGGTTGACGCCCATGACGATGGTGACGTCCTCGCCTTTGGCCGGGGCGGAGATGATGACCTTTCGCGCCCCAGCGGTCAGGTGACCGCGGGCCTTCTCCGCCTCGGTAAACAGGCCGGTGGACTCGATGACGTACTCCACGCCCAGCTCCTTCCACGGCAAGGCCGCCGGCCCTTCCTTGACCGCCAGGCACCGCACCCGATGCCCGTTGACCACGAGGGTATCGTCTTCCGCCAGGCTGGGAGAGGATTTTTGGCTGCTGACGCTGCCCTGGAAGCGTCCCTGGCACGAGTCGTATTTGAGCAGGTAGGCGAGGTTGTCGGCGGGGACCAGGTCGTTGACGGCCACCACGTCGAGGGTGCGGCCGAGCAGCCCTTGCTCGACGAGGGCGCGGAAGACCAGCCGGCCGATGCGGCCGAACCCGTTGATACCTACTTTAGCGGTTGCCATCGTCATCTCCTCTCGTTTCATGGCCGGGGCGGCGGCATGTTCGTACCTTGTCATTTATTACGGAGTCGGCACCTTGGGTCGAGGTCCGGCGCGGGGTCAGACGGGGAGCACACACCATGGCCGATGTCATTCGCGTGGCCGTCACGGGAGCGGCCGGTCAAGTGGCGTACGCCTTGCTGGGTCGGCTGGCGTCTGGGGAAGTCTTCGGGCCGGAGCGGCGGGTGGTCCTTCAGCTGCTGGAGATTCCGCAGGCGCTGCCGGCGCTGGAGGGCGTGGCGATGGAACTGGACGATTGCAGCTTCCCGACCCTCCAGGACATCATCATCACCGACGACCCCAACCGGGCTTTTGCCGGCTGCAACTGGGCGCTGCTGGTCGGCTCGTTTCCGAGAAAGGCAGGGATGGAGCGCAAAGACCTCTTGAGCATCAACGGCCAAATCTTCGTCGGCCAGGGCAAGGCCCTGGCCGAGCACGCCGCCCGCGACGTCCGCATCCTGGTCGTCGGCAACCCCTGCAACACCAATTGCCTGGTGGCCTCTCACCACGGCCGCGACATCCCCCGCGAGCGCTGGACCGCCATGACCCGGCTGGACCACAACCGCGCTCGCCGGGCCTTGGCCAAAAAAGCCGGCGTGACGGACGATCAGGTCACGCAGGTGACCATCTGGGGGAACCATAGCAACACGCAATTCCCGGATTTCCTCAACGCCCGGATCGGCGGTCGGCCGGCCACCGAGGTCATCCCCGACCGGGAGTGGCTGGAGACCACCTTCGTGCCCCAGTGCCAGAACCGCGGCGCGGCGGTCATCAAGGCGCGCGGGGCCAGCTCGGCCCTGTCCGCCGCTAACGGCGTCCTCGACCACGTCAAGAGCCTCCTGCACCCGACCCCCGCCCATGACTGGGTCAGCATGGCCGTCGTCTCCCGCGGAGAATACGGCGTGCCCGCCGGCTTGGTCTTCAGCTACCCGTGCCGCACCGACGGGCAAGGAAATTATCAGGTCGTCGAAGGACTGACGTTCGACGAGTTTGGCCGACAGAAATTCCAGGCGACGTTGAGGGAGTTGGAGGAAGAAAGGGCCGCGGTGGCGGACCTGTTGCGCTGAGGAGGATGGTCATGACGGGAACATGCTCGCCACGGAGGGGATGTCTGTTGGTCGTGGCAGGGCTCCTGTTGCCGCCCCTGGCCGCGGCCCGCGGCCAGGGGCCGATCGTGGCTCCCGGCGCCCAGCTGGAGAAGGTCTTCGACGGCGGCATGGTGTTGACCGAAGGAGTCGCCGCGGCCCCCGATGGCAAAATCTACTTCAGCGACATCACCTTCACCCACATTGCCCGGCAACAGAAACGGCCGGTGGAAGCCGGCCACATCTGGGTGTTCGACCCCGCCACGGGGGGAACTACGATCTTTCGCTCGCCCAGCGGCATGTCCAACGGTTTGAAGTTCGACGCCCGCGGCGACCTGATCGCCTGCGAAGGGGCCGACTTGGGAGGCCGCCGTGTCATCCGCACCGACATGAAGACCGGCAAAAGCTACATCCTGGCATCCCACTTCGACGGGCGCCGACTCAACTCCCCCAACGACCTCACCATCGACGAACAAGGCCGCATCTATTTCTCCGATCCGCGCTACGTCGGCGACGAGCCGATCGAGCAACCGGTGGCGGCGGTCTACCGCATCGACCCTGACGGCAGCCTGCACCGCATCATCACCGATGCGGGGAAGTGCAACGGGGTATGCGTCTCGCCCGACCAGAAGACCCTGTATGTCGTCAGCAACGACAACGGCTCGACCAGCCTCAGCCTGCTGCCCCCCGATGCCCCGCTGCTGAAAGGGCGGATGGCCCTGCTGGCCTATGACCTGGCGCCGGATGGCAGCGCTCGTTTCCGCAAGGTGCTGGTGGATTACGCCCCCCAAGACGGCCCCGACGGGCTGGTGTGCGACGTGGAAGGGAACCTGTACGTCGCCGTCCGCGCCCAAAACCGCCCGGGGATCTGCGTCTACTCGCCGGAAGGAAAAGAGTTGGCGTACATCCCGACGGAAATGCCGACCAACGTCGGCTTCGGCCGTGGGCCAGAGAACCAGACGCTGTACATCACCGCGGGCAAGGGGCTGTACCGCATCCGGCTGACGAAGCGGGGCTACCACCTGCCGCCGGCGCGTTGAGCTGGCCGCACCTGCGGGCGGATCGGCCGGTGGCCGATCCGCCCATCTCAGGCGGGGTCAGCGTGCCCGTCGCTGCCGATGGCGTCTTCGAGGGCGCGGATGGTTTCCAGGATGCCCTCGAGATTCGGATTGAGGCGGTAGGCGGCGCGGAAGGCGCGCAAGGCCGCGCGCGGCCGGTTGAGCTTCATGTAGCATTGGGCCATGCCGCTGTAGGCCCCGAAGTGGAACGGGTTGAGCTTCAAGGCTCGCTCGCAGTCGGCGATGGCTTGGGGATACTGCCCGAGGTGAAAATACATAAGAGCGCGCTGGTTGTACGCCTCCGCGAAGCGAGGGGCCTTGCGGATGAGGGCAGTCAGTTCTGGTAGGGCCTGCCGCCGGTCGCGCAAGTGCCGCAGGCGCTGAAGCTCCTCGGCGCAGGCGGGGCCTGCCGCACGGAACCAGATCGCCCAGAGCGCATCCTGGGCCAGCTGCCGCACGCGGCGGTTGGCGTCGCCCAGCCGTCCGATCAACAATTTGTTCGATTTCATGCTTCCCGACACGCTCAACGCCAGCACCGCCGCCTCGCGGGTGCGGGCGTCGGTCTGGTGCAGCAGCCGTTGCAGCGTCCCCTCGGCGTAGCGTTCCGACACCCGGCGGTGGAAGCGGGCCAGGGCCTTTGCGGCCTCGCCCGGAGCGAGCAGGCTTTGGGTGATCGCGGCATCCGGCAACTCGTTGAACCATTCCACCAACAAGGGCAGGCCCATGAGGCACCTCCGAGATTGCCGGCTTCGCCTCCCGCCCGCGTTCGGCCGCTGGCCGTCAACAGCACTTGGCGGGATTGCCCGCTCCCTCCAGCCGCAACTAGGTGGCCTGGTCGAGTTGTATGGAAGGTGCCGATCGGCTGCAACGTGCAAAATTCGCCGCCGGTTCCTGATGCACCCAGGGTTTGGGGCGGGGTTGAGAGCTGCAGGTGGCGGTTGTTTTCACCGCCCGCCGCGCCGATTCATCGTTTCGCGCTCGCGGCGTGCCCGGCGGGCGCGAAACGGGAGAACTCTCTGCGTGCCTTGCACGTGTTTCCCATCCCCACGCGGGCGCAAACCGATCAATCCCTCTCTATCGCCCCAATCTCGCCTCACCGCCGAGGTACATCTGCCGGTTCCTCGGTTGGCGCGGCCGGCGCCGATGCGATAATGCCCATGCCCGACTTCGATGGGTGCAACCATGTCGGCGACGATCCCGATGTTGGCGCGTCATCTGGGTGAGTTATTCCTCCGGCAGGCGGAACGCTACGGTCCGCGGGTCGCCGTGCGCTATCGGCGGCACGGCTGGTACTACGATCTGAGGTGGCGGGATTACCAGGACGAAGCAACGGCCGCCGCCGCTGGCCTCATCGACGCCGGCGTACAGCTCGGTGACCGTGTGGGGCTGGTGTCGGAAAATCGGGTGGAGTGGCTGGTGGCCGACGTGGCCATCCTGCTGGCCGGCGCGGTGAACGTCCCGCCGCACGCCCCGCTGACGGCGCGGCAAATCGAGTTTCAGGTACGGGATGCCGGCGTCAGCTGGCTGTTCGTATCCACCGCGGAGCAACTCGCCAAGGTGCGTCAGGTACGCCCCGAGCTACCGGCGCTCCGCGGCGTGGTGGCGTTCGACCTGGAAGAGTCGGTGGCCGACGCGACGTCATGGCGGTCGTTCGTCCAGGCCGGCCGGCGCCGCCGGGCCGGCTTGGCCAACGAATTCGCCCGCCGCCACGCCCTCCTAGGGCGGGAGAGCCTCGCCACCATCATGTACACTTCGGGCACCACCGGCCAACCGAAGGGGGTGATGCTCAGCCACGGCAACTTGTTAAGCAACGTCGAATGTGTCCTGGCGACGCTGCCACACAGCGCGGACGAAATCCAGTTCAGCTGGCTCCCGTACAGCCACATCTACGCGCGAACGATGGATCACTACCGCAGCCTGGCAGCGGGCAACGTCCTGGCCTTGGCGGAGTCTCCCGAGACGCTGCTGGCCGACCTCCGCGACGCCGAACCGACGCACATGAATGGCGTGCCCCGCTTTTATGAGAAGGTGCTGGCCGCTTGCGCCGCCGCCACACCCGCGGAGACCGGGGCGAGGCTGCGACAGGTTTTCGGCCGGCGCATCCACTACCTGATGGCCGGTGGCGCTCCGTTGCCCGATCCCGTGGCCGAAGCCTACCGCTCGGCCGGGCTCCTGCTGGTGCAAGGCTACGGCCTGACCGAGACCGCCCCGGTGCTGAGTTTCGGCTATCCGGGTTGTTACAAACAAGGGACGGTCGGCCGACCGCTCCGCGGCGTGGACATCCGCATCGCTTCCGATGGCGAAATCCTGGCCCGCGGCCCCAACGTCATGCTCGGCTACTGGAACAATCCGGCGGCCACCGCCGAAGTGCTCCGCGACGGCTGGTTCCACACCGGCGACCTCGGCCAGCTCGATGCCGATGGCTTCCTCCGCATCACCGGCCGCAAAAAGGAACTTCTCGTCCTCTCCAGCGGCAAAAAGGTCGTCCCGGCCTTCCTCGAAGGCCTCCTCTTGTCAGACCCGTGTATCGACCAGTGCGTGATCGCCGGCGAAGGCCGTAGCTACCTGACGGCCCTGATCGTGCCGAACTGGGCCCAGCTCCGCCGACAATTGCCGGGACTACCCGCCGGCTTGTCGGAGGACGAGTTGAGCCAGCACCCCGCGGTGCAGGCCCTTTTGCGGCAACGGATCGACGCTGCCCTGCGCGACGTCGCCAGCTGGGAGCAGGTCAAGGCCTTTGCCATTCTCCCCCGGCCGTTGACCGTAGCCGGCGATGAACTGACTGTCAGCCTGAAGTTACGCCGTAATGTCGTGCTGACAAAATACGCCGAGTTGGTGGAGCGACTCTATCAAGGCGAGTCGGCGTTAGTTCACCAGCGGTAGCCAAGTGGGGATGTCGATGCGGGTGTGGGGCGTGAAGTTGTCGATGCCGCAGAACTGCTCATAAATCGCTCGGCACTCCTCGTTGGCCTGGGGAAGATCGGCCAGCGTGAGGCCGAGGCGTTCGCGGTAGAAGACGATCTCGTCGGTGCTTTCGGCCGGAACCAGATCGACGTGGGGGAGGGCTTGGCGGACGAGATAACGGAGGCGTTCGCCGGCCGGACCGTCCGGCGACGCCAGGACACGCAACTCCGGCCCTTCGCCCATGCCAGCGTTGAGTTCCGGTTCGGCTTCATCGAACAGGGCCGCCAAGTCGGTGAGCACCTTGTCTTGGTGCTGCTGCCGCTTGAGGTAAATGTCGACGACGTCCGAGCCGCCCAACCAATCCTTGGCGTACGTTTCGGCCAGCCCCTGCATGGCGGTTTCCAATTCCTTGAAGAGGTCGGACGACGTCATGCAGACATGGACCAGGGAGCGGAATTGTTTCTGGATCAACTCCTGCACCTTGCGGTCAAAGTCCGCCAGCTGTTCGGGGGTGACGCGACTGAAGAGGCGCTGCACCGCTTCGCCCAGCGTCCGGCACCCCTCCGGCAACAGGTGCTCGCCAGGGCGGGGATCGACCCGCACCTGCTCCGGAGCGGGCGAATCCTGAAGGCTGCGGGCAAAGTCATTGATCCGGTTGCGGCAGAAGGCCACTTCCCGGGTCCGGGTGTTCAATCCCTCCGACAGGGTCTTGCAGATCGTCAGCAGACATTCGCTGATCAACGCCTCCAACCGGGCGCGCGGATATAGCCGCAAGGCCTCGAGCAACTCCGAAGCGGTCCGGCCCCGACGGCTGAACCATGAGCCTTTTTGAAGGTTGAAGACCAGCGAATGGATGCGGGTGTGCAACTCCGCGGCTTGTTTGTGCAGCTGCTGGCAACGACCGCTGTGCCGCTCGACCACCGCCTCAAGCAGCAGCATCATCTCCGGGATGGCGGCTTCAGCGCCGGCCAAGCGGTAGTTCGGATCGTCAATCAGTCGGGCGATCAGCCTGGTGATCTTGAGTTCACCTTCCTCACTTAAGGTCTGGGCGGCAGCCTTCAAGGCCGCGACCAGTTCTCCCGACTCACCGCCAGCCGCCGCGACACCTTGCGGCTTGCCGAGGAGCTTTTCCAGATAATCCAGCACCTTAAGGACTTCCGCCGGGTCCAGGCCCGAACTGAGGAAGCCTCGCGACGCCTCCAAGCCAGCCAGGGCGGCTTCAAACGCCGACTCCGCCGGCTGCTTCAGGTGGTGCAGGCAAGCCGATTGCAAACGCTGCACCAGGCTTTCTTGGGTCAGCTCTTCCTGGCTCCAGTGATCGGTCACCCACGTGCGGATGCTCTCTTGGGCGGTTGCCGGGTCGATGGTCAGCCAATTAGTGACCAAGCGATGACATAATCGCCGTCCGATGCGCTGGAGGAGCGCGCGCCGC
>JANWYO010000116.1 GCA_025055215.1 Gemmataceae bacterium | reverse complement strand
AATGGGACCAGGTTTTCGATGTCGTGCGTCGCTGCTTCGAGGCGCTGCGGACCGACTGCCCGCGCATCAGTTGTTCCATCAAGGTCGATTACCGGGCCGGGGCCACCGGCCGACTCGAGGGCAAAGTGCGCCGGGTGCAGGAGTTGGTGCACGTTCCCCTGAAAACGGGAGGCCCAACGTGAGGGAAACCGATCCGCGCCGCAGTGTCGTGGCCGCCCTGGGCCGCGTCCCCAGCGGGCTGTTCGTCGTCACCCTCCGCCGCCCAGGGGTCGAAACCGGCATGCTCGTCAGCTGGGTGCAGCAATGCTCCTTCGCGCCGCTGCTGCTCAGCCTGGCGGTGAAGCGCGGCCGCGATATCCTCCCGTTGCTGACCGACGGTCAGCCGTTCGTCGTCAACATCCTCGACGACACCCAGACCGACATGATCGCCCACTTTGGCCGAGGCTTCGCCCTGGAACAACCGGCGTTCGTCGAATTGGACGTGCAGCGCCGGGATAGCGGAGTCATCCTCTCTGAGGCGCTCGCCTGGCTGGAATGCCGGACCATCCAATCCGTGTCGACCGGCGACCACGAGCTTTTGATCGCTGAAGCGTTGGCGGGGGCCCTGTTGAACGACGGTCAGCCGATGGTCCACGTCCGGAAATCGGCAGCGCATTACTGAGGGACCGTGGGACACGGGAGGGGGAACCATGGCCATCGAGATCACCTTGCCGCCGTTGGGGGAGAACCTGACCAGCGGCGAAGTGCTCGACGTCAAGGTCAAGCCGGGTGACCTGGTCAGTGCCGGTCAGCCGCTTTTGGAGGTGGAGGCGGAAAAAAGCACCGTCGAAGTGCCCGCCCCGGTAACAGGACGGATGGTGCAAGTTCTGGTGCGAAAGGGGGACGTGGTGCAGGTGGGGCAGGTCTTGGGGACGCTCGACGGGGCGGAGACAGCCGAGGCCGGTGCCCGGGCCCCGGCCTCGGAACAGGCCGCTCCCGCCGCGACCGCGGCGGAAACCAGCCGCGAGACGCCTGCGCCGGCGCCGCTCGTCATCGCCCCGGCACGCGCCGCCGCTGGTTCGCCCCGGGCCGTCGATGGCACGCCCAGCGACCGGCCCGTCGCCGCCGGGCCGGCTACCCGCCAACTGGCTCGTGAACTCGGCGTCGACCTCCGGCTCGTGGTGGGCACCGGCCCGCACGGCCGCATCACTCCCGACGACGTGAAAGCCTACGTTCGGCAGTTGGCGGGCGGCGCAGTCCCTGTCGCTGCCGGCACCGGCATCTCCGTGCCCCCTCTCCCCGACTTCGCACGCTGGGGTCCGATCGACCGACAACCTCTCGACCCGGTGCGACGGCGAACCGCAGAGCAGATGAGCCTCTCCTGGAGCCAGGTGCCGCGCGTCACCCACTACGATCAAGCCGACATCACCGACCTGGAGGCTTTTCGCCGGGAGCACGCCGCCAAGGGCGAGCCGAGGCTCACGGTCACGGCGTTTGCCCTCAAGGCCGTCGCCGTGGTCTTGAAAGAATATCCTCGGTTCAATGCCAGTCTGGATCCCGCCGCCGGCCAGTTGATCCTGAAGCGCTACTACCACATCGGGGTGGCCGTGGATACTGAACACGGGCTGCTCGTGCCCGTGGTGCGCGACGTGGATCAGAAGAGCGTTCGGGACTTGGCCCAGGAATTGGCCGAGCTGGCCGACCGTGCGCGGCAGAAAAAGCTCTCCGTGGACGAGATGCGCGGCGGCACGTTCACCATCACTAACCTCGGCGGCATCGGCGGCACC
>JANWYO010000322.1 GCA_025055215.1 Gemmataceae bacterium | reverse complement strand
GGGTCGTTTGCACCTCCCCCTCTTTCGTACGCATGACCGGAGAGCGAGTTTGCCGGGTAGCCCGGCAGTTAAAGAGTCCTGTACCCCCCTCATTCAGCAGGACTGTTGGTCGTTAAGGGTCTGAAGTTCCCCCTCACTTCAGTCAGGCTCGTGCATCGAAGGCAGGCTGAGGAACTGCGTCTTAACCCCTCGGGGGTTAAGGCGACGCAATCGGCGATCGCTGCGATTTTCCAGACGTTCGGAAGCGAGCTGTCTGACGCAGGAAAGCCAGCAGTTGCTTTGGCCTCGAACCTCAGCACGAGTCGAACTTCACTTGGCAAAAGTGGCCGCGTTGATGATCCAACGAATCAGGAGCCAGGTTCGGCTGGGGTTCGCTTAAGGGACCGGTTGCGGAAGAGACAGACAGCAGCGCCGTGCCGCTGTTCAAGGGTAAGGTGCTGGGAGTTTGGGGTCTGAGGGACTGAAGCAGTCGACCTCTATCGGGCCCACCACTTCCGGGCATCGGGTATTCGTTTTTCAGAAGGAGAGGTTCTATGCGCGAGTTCGGTCGAAAGGTGTCGGAGTTTCTTCGTGGGGAGGATGGCCCGACGGCGGTGGAATACGCAGTGATGCTGGCTTTGATCATCGTCGTGTGCATCTCGGCCATCTCCGTGCTGGGCAGCAACGCCAATGGCACGTTCGACTTCGTTGGCTCGAAAGTCAGCGCCAGCGGTGGGAGTTGAGCGTCGCGGCGATGCCGACCGGAGATGCGTGCGGGCGGGTAGGCGAACCCAAAAGGGTTCGACACCCGCCTTTCATTTATCCCCAGCTGCCTCGTTCGCAGGCCGGTCCACGCTTGCACCGGCGCAAGCGCGCCCGGGGTAGCTGGCAGCAGCTCGTCAGCCGGCTCGGTTAGCTGACATAAGCTTCGGCCCAGCAGGTTGTTACTTCGCCCGTTCTCGGAGGTGGGTCTCCCGATTTGGTGGGGAAAGACTGCCAGCCTACGACGTCGGCTGGAGTTCCGTCAGAAGTGGCTCGCCACTTGAAGCTGGGAATGCTGAAAGTTCTTGACCAAGTTGTTGTTAAGTCTGGGCCGAAGGGGAAGCCGCCGTCACCACAGAAGAAAAAATCGAAAAATTCGCCCTGATCATTTGACACGCGGCGCATCACGACCTACGGTTGGGATGTAATGGAGTTTAACGCATCGCTGGCTCGGGGCCAGCGGGTGCGGCGGACGGGAAAATTGAAGATCGGCACCCCTTGCTAGCTCGGGATAAGCCAGATGAGTAGGTCCAAGCTGTGGCAGGTCGTGCGAAAGTTCCTGGAAGCCGAGGACGGCCCGACGGCAGTCGAGTACGCGGTGATGTTAGCTCTGATCATTGTCGTGTGCGTGACGGCCATCGCGACCCTCGGCTCGAACACCAACGGAGTGTTCGATAACGTGGCCTTGAAGACGGCTGTCTCCGCCAGTTGACAATAGCCAACGGTCTGACAGTTATTACTGTCGGGTGCGGGGCAGGAGCAGGTGCAGAGGAGCCAAGCAGCGGCGCGGGGCCGCTGAACACGGGAGATGGGACAGGCCAAGGGTTGGCGGGCCGGCCTGGTGAAGAGCGTCATTGACACGGCTCGGACTGGCACCGCTTGGCATTGTTCAGGTTGTTCGCATGTTTCTCGGAAAGGAAGGTACCATGCGCAAGTTCGGTCGGAAGGTTCTCGAGTTCCTCCGCAAGGAAGATGGCCCGACGGCAGTCGAGTACGCCGTCATGCTCGCGCTGATCATCGTCGTGTGCATCACGGCCATCTCCGTGCTGGGCAGCAATGCCAACGGCACCTTCGGCTTTGTCGGCTCGAAGGTCAGCACCGGCGGTGGTGGCATGGGGAGCTGATCGTCCCGGAGTCGTTTCAGCCAGACCGACCGGCGAGTTGCGAAGCCAGAGGCTTCGCAACTCGCCGTGTTGTGTTTCATAGGTGTCGTCGAATCTTACCCTTACATTTCCACCGTTAACCTGCTTCGGAGTCCTGCCGCCGTGTCGTCGTGGCTCGATCCCGCCAATTGGCCAATCTGGTTCATCTGTGTGGCGATGGTGCTCGCGGCAGTCATCGACGGCTGGAAGCTCAAGGTCCCCAATTGGTTGACGTTCCCCCTGATCCTCAGTGGCTGGGGCTTGGGATTGGTGCATACCCTCGGGTACCACCTCGGAGAAAATGGCTCCGGCGGCTTGCTCGACAGTTTCCTGGCATCCATCGTCGGCCTGCTGTTGTTGCTACCCCTGTACGCCATCGGCGGCATGGGAGCGGGGGACGTGAAAATGCAAGCGGGCTTTGGCGCCTGGATCGGCGCGTTTTTTCGCGGGGGCGAGGGGCTGTGGATTGTGGTCTGGGCCTTCTTCCTGGGGGCCATCATCGGCGGTGTCATCGGCTTGGGCATGATGCTCGCCCGCGGTCGGCTGCGCCACAACCTGCAAAACATGCGGACCATCCTCGCCAGCCTCGTCTCCACTGGCAGCCTCGAACAGATCGGCAACCAGGGCGACGAACTCCGCGCCAAAGAACCGAAGCTCCCATACGGCATTCCGCTCTGCATCGGCTTCCTCTGTTACCTCGTTTTCTTCGTCTCGCTTCCTGGTGGGCGCGTCGGAAGTTAAGCCAAACCGAGTCGAAACCCCGATACGGCCACTGCCGGACGCCTTGAAATCGTCTCGACCCGTATTGCCGTCACAAACGGAAAAGTTGAAGAAATCGCTTGCGTCTGGTCGAAATAGACGGCGGGAGTCGGAAAAATCCGTGGGTCCAGGCTTTCTCAAGGTGGAAGGTCGGCAACCTGAGTCAGGTTTGCGTCCCAACTACGGAAACGGGGCATCTTTTGGAACAAATTGACTTGACACAGGACCGGGGAGACGCGTTAGGCTAGGGAAATGCGACGCGGAGGCAAATCGCTGCGGCGGAAGGGCCCGTGGGCCCCGAGGCCATGAATCCGCATCCCGTTTCCCGACAGCGGAATACAACCCCACTCCCTCCCCCGTGGGCAGTGGTTTCGGATCCGTCACGAGTCGAGAGGCTCACGGAACAACGAGAGGCACGACCGGCCGCGGGAACGCCGGCGGGTTCCGTGGACCTAACACTGGCTGACAAAGCAGTGCCCCGGTAGCAACAAGCCCTCTCTCGCACCTTGAGGAAGCACCCATGAAGCCCAAAACCGCTGTGTTGATGATTGTGGCTATCTCGTTTGGCGGCATCGCCGCCTACATGGTCTCGCAGTCCATGGGGGGCAATCAGCTCCCGGAGAAGGTGACCGTGCTGGTACCCAAGAAGGACATCCCGATGGGTACAATCATCAGCGACCCGGCCCTCCTGAAGCCGAAGGAGGTTGGCCCGCTGGAACGGACGCCTCTGACCGTCACCGACTTCGAGCAAGTACGCGGTAAGCTGACGTCCCGGAAATTGTCGGAGGACCATCCCTTCCAGACGACCGATGTCGTCGAGCCGAAAGGGCCGCAGCTGGAACGCGGCCAGCGGGCCGTCACCATCCGGGTGGACGTCGAAAAGCAGGTGGCCGGGTTCGTCCAGCCCGGCCGACGAGTGGACATCGTGCAAACCACCCGGGATGCGAACAACAACCCGGTCGTTCGGCCGGTGCTGCAAAATGTCCTCGTCGTGGCCGCCGACCTCCTCACGAAACAGCCGGACGATAAGGAGGGCTTCGTGGGCCAGTCGGTGACGTTTGCGGTCACGCCCGAAGAGGGGCTCGAGCTGACTCGGGCTAAGGGACATGGCGAAATCACGCTGATGCTCCGCCCCAGCGACGACCCGGAAACAATCCCGGTGAAGGAAGAGCAGAACGTGACCATCTGGGTGGCCCGCTCGGACCTGGAACCGGGCACGGTCTTGACGGAACCGGAGCAGCAACTCAAGGCGATCGACTTTCCGAAAGACAAGGCCCCGGACAATGCCATTACCAATCTGGATCTGCTCCGGGGCAAGAGGATTCATCGGCACGTGACGCGGAACCAGTTTCTGACGGTGGCCGATCTGGTGGAGCCGGTCCAGAAAAAGCCGCCCGTGGAGACCGTGAAGCCCAAGACCCAGCATGTGTTGACGATCATCAACGGGCCGGAGGTGAAGAGCTGGGTCTACGAAGAGGGAAAGAAGTTCGGCCGGCCCGTGGCGGAGACCGAGACGGAAGAGGCGGCGCCGGCCAGCACTCCGCCCGCCCCGGCGTCGCCGCCGAAGCCGCCGGCTGACAAACCCCCGGCCGACTTGGTCGGCGCGGCGGACGGTAAGTAATCCTGTCGGGCCAGCGCGAGCTGGGCCACCCCAGCTCGCGGGCCCGGCCGGTTCGGAACCGTGTGTAGGGTGGGGGGAAGGACCCTCGCACCCGGACTTGTCTCAAGAGCGGTGGGTGAGGACCACTCACCCTACACTTGCGAAGAAGAGGTGTAAGGATGCACAGCTCGTATCGCGTGCCACGGACCCGGGTCGGGAGCCTGATCCTGATCGGTTGCTTGTGGGCAGGGGCTGCCTCGGCACAGGATCCGCCGCCGGCCCCCAAGCCCGCGGCCCCCGGCGGCGCGCCGCCGGCGGGGACCGACAGTGGGGCGCCGCTGGGGACCCCCGAAAATCCTTACTCGATCATCATGCCGATCGCCACGACCCAGCGGCTTCAGATGACCACCAAGAAGCCCATCCGCCAGGTCTTCAACCAGCGTGACACGATCATCCAAATCTCGGCTCTGCGCGACGATCCGACCACGGTGCTGGTCACGTCGCAACGGGTTCCCGGCACGTCGCAGGTCACCCTGACCGACATCGACGGGCATACCGAGGAATATGCGATCAACGTCCAGCCCGCCCCCGCGCAGACGTTCGATATCGAGCTGATGCGGAAGTTGATCCGGCAGGCGGTGCCGACTTCCAACGTGATCCCCGTCTTGGGCGGCGGGTCGTCGATCATCCTCACGGGGACCGTGGCGCATGCGGAGGACATCCCGATCATCCTCCAAGTGGCCAATGCGATCATTCGGGCTGGGCCGATCGACCCGGTGTCGCAAGCCGCTTTGCAAGCGGTGGGCGCCGGTGCCAGCGCTGGTGTCGGCGTCGGCGGCGTCAGCAACAACATCACCGGGGCCGGCGTCGCGGAACTGACTTCGATCAACATCATCAATGCCATGCGAGTGGGTGGTGAGCAGCAGGTGCAGCTCGACGTCATTGTCGCTCGCGTGGCCCGCAACGAACTGCGACGGCTCGGCTTTAACTGGCTGTATTCCGACAAGGTGACGATCTTCGGCAATACCACGGGTGGCGTCACCACGCTTCAGTTGACGCCCGTGGGCGTTGGCAGCGCCTTCCTCGCCCCCAACGGTGTCGTCGCCGCGCCCCCGGAGCCCGGAAATGCCAACCTCTTCCTCGGGTTGCTCTACCCCAATTCGGGCTTCCTCCCATTCCTGCGGGCGCTGCGCGACGAGGGCCTCGTCAAGTTGCTCGCCGAGCCGAAGCTCGTGACCCTGAGCGGCCGACCGGCCCGCTTCCTCTCGGGTGGGCAGCAGGCAGTCCCGAACGTTTCCGGTCTGGGCGGCATCGCCGGCGTGCAGTTCGTCCCCTTTGGCACCGAGTTACAGTTTCTGCCGATCGTCCTCGGCAACGGCAAGATCTATCTCGAGGTGAACCCGTCGATCAGCACCCTCGACCAGGCCGCGGGAACGGTAATCAATGGCGCTCCGGTCCCTGGTCGCATCGAGCAGACGGTGCGGACCTCGGTCTTGATGGAGGACGGTCAGACGTTCGTGATCGGCGGCTTGATTCAGCATCGCGTTGAGGGGTTCACGACCAAGGTCCCGGTCCTGGGCGATGTCCCGTTCCTCGGAGCGTTGTTCAGCAACAAGCAGTTCAACGATGTCGAGGAAGAGTTGATCGTTATGGTGACGCCCCGGGTGGTGGACCCGATGGACTGCTCGCAGTTGCCGAAGCTCCTCCCCGGCCAGGAGACTCGCAATCCGGATGACTTTGAGCTATTCTTGGAAGGGATCCTCGAGGCACCGCGGGGTTCTCGGCGCGTTTGCCAAGGGCACAAATACGTGCCTGCGTATCTCAATAGTCCGAATGTGAACCAGTACCCCTGCCAAGGGCCCGGGGGGATTGGCGCCTGCGGTCGGCGCGAGGGATGCCCGGCCGGAGCCTGCCCCGGCAGTGGCGGGGCGGTCAGCATCGTGCCCGCGACCCCGGTGCCGCCGAGCAGTCCATCGGGCCCGATGCTCGCGCCGGCTACCCTGCCTCCGCCCGGCAGCGGGCCGAACTGAAATGAGCCGTTCGAGGCCCCGCCGAGCCGGCGGGGCCTCGAACCTTGCCGCGACCCGGGCCGACGGCCCAGTGGGAGGGAATTGCTCGACGGCCTCCAATCGGTCGCGTACAATCGGTGATGGCCATGCAACGCATCGCAATTGTCGACCCGATCGACGCCACTCGGGAGCCACTCCGCAACCTCCTCCTGGGCATCGACTCCGTGTGGCTTGAGGCTGAGTGCGCCCGCTACGAATTCTTCCCCGATGTCATTCAGCAGTCGAGCCCGGATGTGGCCATCGTCTCCCTCGATGCCGACCGGGCCAAGGCGATCCAACTGGTAACGCAGATCGCTGCCGACTCTCCGGACCTCCCGATCCTCGTCGTCAGCAGCGACCACCAGAGCATTCTTCAAGCCTTGCAGCGGGGGGCGAAGTTCTTCCTGACTCAGCCGGTTGTCCTGGAAGAACTGTTGGCTGCCCTGCGGCGTGTGCCGCCGCGCGGGGCCACCGCCGCGTTCGGCAAAGAGACGGCCGCCGCGACCAAGAGTTGTCAGGTCATCGCGGTCCTCGGTTCCCGCGGAGGCATCGGCTGCACCACCGTGGCGGTCAACCTGGGCTGCGACCTGGCCCGGCACGAGACGAACAACGTGGCGCTGGTCGACCTCGATCTGGCTTTGGGCGATGCTGACGTGGTCTTGGACCCCTCGCCGGACCACACCTTGGCCGATGTCGCCATGAACATCGAGCGCCTCGACATGACGTTCCTGCGCCGCTCACTGGTCCGGCACGAGGGGACCGGGCTGTCGCTGCTGGCGCACCCGGTACAAATGCAGGACATCGGCCTGATCCATGAAGAGCATCTGCAACGGGTCTTGAACCTGCTGAAAGCCAGCTACACGCACCTGATTCTTGACCTGAGCAAGGGCCTGACCCCCACCGACCTGATGGCCCTGCGGATAGCCGACATCATCCTGTTGGTGGCCCAACTCGAGCTGAGCAGCATTCGCAACGTGGTGCGCATGCTCCTGACGCTGGGAGCGGAAGAGGGGCTGACCGACAAGATCCGCATCGTCATGAACCGGGTCGGCGCGGATAATGTCGAGGGGGAAATCAGCCTGCAAAAAGCCGAGGAGACGATCGGCAAGCCAATTTTCTGGCAGATACCCAACGATGCCCGGGCGGTGATCAGCGCGCGGAACAACGGCGTGCCGTTGATCCTGCACGCTCCCAAGAGCAAAGCGCACTTGAGCATCCTGGGTCTGGCCGACGCCCTTAGCCCCAAAGACAAAGACCATAACGGACCGCCCGCTAAGGAAAAACCGAAGAAAAAGGCTGGTTGGTTCCGCTGAGACGATGAACGGCTTGCCACGGGAGCGAACGGGACAGAGTAGCTTGGTGGCTCTTCCAACACGCTGAGGAACTAGAGGAACGTCGCATGTCGCGCCTGCAACGAGGTCTCACCGGGTTGACCAGCTACAGCCGTCAAGGCACGTCCGGCACCGGTATGTCCAACCACGGGATCGCGCCCGGCCCCGCGAACAAGAGCTTCGAAGAGCTGAAACGCCACATTCACAGCAAGCTGGTCGAAAAACTCGACCTGTCCAAGGTCAGCGACCTCGCTGGCGACACCCTCCGTCGGGAAATTCGACTGGTCGTTGAGCGGCTGTGCGACACGGAAAACCCGCTCCTCAACCGCATGGAGCGCGAGCGCCTCATCGACGAGGTGCTCGACGAAACCTTCGGCTTCGGACCCCTGGAGATGCTGCTGAAAGACCCTACCATCAGCGACATCTTGGTCAACGGGCCGTATACGGTCTACGTGGAGCGTCGTGGCAAGCTCGAAAAGACGGACGTCAAGTTCCGGGACAACGACCACCTGCTGCAAATCATCGACCGCATCGTCTCGAAGGTCGGCCGGCGAGTGGACGAAACGTCGCCGATGGTCGACGCCCGCCTGCCGGACGGCTCCCGCGTCAACGCCATCATCCCGCCGTTGGCGTTGGACGGTCCGGCCATGAGCATCCGACGCTTCGGCACCAATCCGCTGAAGTTGGAAGACCTGCTCAACTACAAGGCGTTCACGCCGGAGATGGCGATGCTGATGGAGGCGGCCATCAAGGCCCGTTTGAACATCATCATCAGCGGTGGCACCGGTTGCGGTAAGACCACGCTCCTGAATACCCTGTCGGCGTTCATCCCCAACGACGAGCGCATCGTCACCATCGAGGACGCCGCTGAATTGCAGCTGCAACAAGAACACGTGGTGCGGTTGGAGACGCGGCCGCCGAACATCGAGGGCAAGGGCGAGGTCACGACCCGGGACTTGGTCCGCAACGCCCTGCGAATGCGGCCCGACCGCATCATCATCGGCGAATGCCGCGGCGCCGAGGCTTTGGACATGCTCCAGGCGATGAACACGGGCCACGAAGGCTCCTTGACGACGCTCCACGCCAACTCGCCGCGCGACGCCCAGGCCCGCTTGGAAACCATGATCATGATGGCCGGCTTTGAACTCCCCGTCAAAGCCATGCGGCAACAGATCTCCTCGGCCGTCGATCTGATTATCCAGGCGAACCGCCTGACGGGCGGGCCGCGCAAGGTCACGTCGATTACCGAAGTCCTCAACATGGAACAAGACGTGATCATCATGCAGGACATTTTTCGCTTCCGGCAATTGGGCGTGGACCAGAATGGACGCGCATATGGGCAATTTGAGGCTACCGGGGTTCGGCCGAGCTTCATGCCGCGGTTAGAGGCCAAAGGCATCAAGCTGCCGAGCAATATGTTCCAGGAGCGCGTGCTGCTGCGTGACTGAGCACGGGATCGTTCCCTGGCAGCCAGTGGGTGTCAACGGAACTCAAAGGTAACTTCCCCCTCATACGGGTGCCATACGGGTGCCTCATGTTTAGCCAACCTTGGATACTCCCAGCTCTCGTCTTCATGGGCGGTGTGGCGCTGGCGGGGCTAGTGTACGCCTTCAGCGGCTCCGGCAGCTCCAAAGCGTCGGAACGCCTCGATGCTCTGGTCGGCGGCAAACGGCGCAAGGAATCGGCCGAAATCCTGCTGAAGGAAGCCTTGGCTTCCGACAAGGCGACCCTGCTCGACCTGATCACGCCCAAGTTTCTGAACCTCAACACTCTCTTCGAGCAGGCGGACTGTCATATCAAACCAAGTACCTTGTTCGGCATCGGGCTTGGCCTTGGGGTGGCCGCCGGGTCGCTGAGCTTTTTCGCCGTGCAGTCGTATCTGGTGGCGCCCATCATGGGCCTGATCTTCTTCTGCATCCCGTTTGTGTGGCTGTTGAACAAGCGGCGGGTACGTCTCAACAAATTCGCCATGCAACTCCCCGATGCCTTGGAATTGGTCGCTCGCGCCCTCCGCGCCGGGCACTCCCTGGCGGCCGGTATGCATGTCGTCGGTGAAGAAATGCCCTCGCCCATCGCCGACGAATTCGCCCGCGTTTACGAAGAACAGAACCTCGGTATCCCGCTCGAGGATTCGATGCGCGCCATGTGCGAGCGCGTGCCTAACCTCGACCTGCGCTTCTTCGTCACGGCCGTGGCGATTCAACGCCAAACCGGCGGTGACCTGGCGGAGATCCTCGACAAGATCGGCTACGTCATCCGCGAACGCTATCGCATCCTCGGCCAGGTGAAGGCCCTGACCGCCGAAGGACGCCTCAGCGGCGTGGTGCTGATCGCCCTGCCGTTCGGCTTGTTCTTCTTCATGCTCCACCTGAAACCGGACTACGTAAAGCTGTTGTGGGAACATCCGACCGGCCGGTTGATGAGTTACGTGGGCCTGTTCCTTCAGGTCCTGGGGGCCATCGTCATCAAGAAGATCGTGGACATCAAGGTCTGAGCAGCAGCGGAGACGGCACGCGAGGATTCCGACATGACCGCTTTACTTCCGATTATCATCTTCGTCTTGATCGTCATGGGCGTCTGGACCGTGCTGTCGATGATTTCGCAGCGCAACAGCCGCGCCGAGGACCGCCTCAAGCGATTCACCCGCCCGGCTTCCCTGGCGGAGATGGACATCGGCAGCGGCAGCCGCTTGACCAAGGAACAGCAACGGTTCAGCGGCCTGCGGAAGACGGTCGAAGAAATGGGATCGGTCCTGCGACCGACCTCGGAGCTGGAGCAGTCGGCCCTGAAAGTCAAATTGGCCAATGCCGGCTTCCGCAGCGAGGCGGCCCCCGCGGTCTTCCTGGGCCTGAGGCTGATTTCGCTGATTTTCTTCGGCACCCTGGGGGCCGTCCTCTTCCTGTTGCTCCAGTTCAAATGGCCGCTCTTCAACCGCTACATGTGGTTCGTCCTGATGACGGCGTTTGGCCTGTACCTGCCGAACATGATCCTGTGGTACTTGCGGAGCAAACGCCAAGAGGCCATCTTCCTGTCGCTCCCGGACGCCCTCGACCTGCTGGTGGTCTGCGTAGAGAGCGGCTTGGGCTTGGACGCGGCCATGCGGAAAGTCACCGAAGAGATGAAGGGCCACGCCAAGGTGATCGCCGAGGAGTTTTCCCTGGCCAACTTCCAGCTGCAAATGGGTCGGCCGCGGCGCGAGGTGCTGCACGACTTGGGGGTGCGAACCGGCGTGGACGACGTCCGCAGCTTGGCGGCCATCCTCATTCAGGCCGACCGCTTCGGTTCGAGCATCGCCCAGGCCTTGCGAGTCCAGTCCGATTCGATGCGAACCCGGCGTCGGCAGCTGGCGGAGGAGAAGGCGGCGAAGACGGCCGTCCAGCTGATCTTTCCGCTGGTGATGTTCATTTTCCCGGGGATTTTCATCGTGCTCGTGGGGCCGGCGACCATCCAGATCATGGAGACGTTGTTGCCGGCCATGGCGTCGAAATGAGGCAGTGACAACCCTACCGGCGAGCAGGGGGCGGAGCCTCTGTCCGCCCCGCTCTCCGCCGACGGCGGCAGACGGGCGGGGCCTCGCCAGCGTCCCAAAGGAGGGGAGGCACATGAACGGATTCATGTCAAAGTCGGCCGCTGCCCTCGGCCTGGTGATTTTGGGGGGGTGCGGCCATTACAAGGAAGCGGTCGATCCCTGTTGGCCGGAGCGGTACAACGCCATGGCTCGCAAGTCGGTCTGCGAGGCCATCACGCCGCAGGTGACCAATGGGCACGTGCTGGCGTACACGGTGTGGAACTGGCACTTTGACCAGGGAACCGACACCCTCAACGCCGCCGGACGCGATTTCTTGACCAGCCTGGTCCACAAACGGCCCAGCCCGGACAGCACGATTTACTTGGCGACGGCCCAGGACTTGGGCGACCTGAAGTATGATCCCAAGAACCCGGACGACTTTGTCAACAAGCGCGCCGAACTGGATGCCAAACGGGTCGAGGCGGTGCAAAAGTATCTGGCGGCGCAGACCTTCGGCCGCAACGTCCACTTCCAGGTCGTGGTGCATGATCCGGCGGTGACGGACCTGTCGGCCCAGGTGTACAGCAATAGCGCCGGGACCGCAGGCGTCATTCCGGGCTGGTACGGCGGCTTCCGGAGCAGCGTGTGGACCACGGCTGGAGGGACGGCAGGCCCCGGTCAATTGGTAACAGGCGGCGGTGGTGGCTTGGTCGGCCCGATGACCGGTGTCGTCAGTTCGCCGGGCGCACCCTGATCGTCGCAGAGTGGAGGACAAGTGAGCTTCTGGTCGGAGGCCCGGCTGAGGCCGGGCCTCCGACTAGCCTCCGCCAACCGCCCCCGCCTTTTCGGTGTGAGACGTCGAGCATGATCGCCATCCTGTCCCGTCTTCTGGTTGGTCAGCCACGCTCCCCCCTCTGGGCTGGCGGCTTTTATCAAGACTTCATTGCCCCGCTCTTCAATCGCCAGGATCGCATGATCATGGTCGCGGTGTTGGTGGGTTGCCTGGCGCTGTTCATCATCACCCGCGGCAAGTGGCGATGACTCAGGGAGCTTCACCATGACGCGCACCTCGAAGCAGAGCAGTCTGGAGTGGGAAGGCGTCGGGCTTCCCGAAGCGCCCAGCGCCCCGGAAACGCTCAAAGAAGCCGGCCTCACCCTCGGCTTCCTCAATGACCTCATCCTCCGCACCCTCTACACCCGCGGCGGCATGCTCGGGCTCGATCTGGCCCGCCTGCTGTGCCTGCCGTTCAAGGTCATCGAAGAGTCCCTGCGCTTCCTCAAAGACGAAAAATGCCTCGAAGTCGCCGGCGGCGACCTCATCGGCCGAGTCAGCTATCGCTTCAATCTCACCGAACTCGGTCGCAAGCGGGCCCAAGACGCCATGCAGCTGTGCGCCTACGTCGGGCCCGCGCCAGTGCCGCTGGAGGACTACGTCGAGCAGACCTACCGCCAGGCGGTCACCGGCATCAAGGTGACGCCCGACGCTCTCCGGGCCGCTTTCGCCCACCTGGTGCTCAAGGAGGAGCTTTTCAACGCCATTGGTCCGGCCATCGTCAGTGGCCGTTCGGTGTTCATTTACGGGCCGCCCGGCAACGGCAAGACCGCCACGGCACGGGCCATCGGCGACTTCATGAACAGCGCCGGCGGGGAAATCTACGTCCCCTACGCCTTCCTGGCGGAAAACAGCATCATCACCGTCTACGACCAGTCGATCCATCAAATCGACGACACCCCCACCCACGAACGCCTCGAAGACAACGAGGCCACCATCCGCCGACTCCTCAACACCGGGACGGTGGACGCCCGGTGGGTCCGCGTTCGCCGACCCGTCGTCATCACGGGCGGCGAACTGAACCTCAGCATGTTGGACCTCCGCTACAATTCGGACTCGAACTTCTACCAAGCCCCCCTGCACGTCAAGGCCAACGGCGGCGTTTTCCTGATCGACGACTTCGGTCGCCAACTCGTCAGCCCGAAGGAACTGCTCAACCGCTGGATCCTGCCACTGGAAGACCGCCACGACTACCTCACCCTCGCCAACGGCAAGAAATTCCAGGTTCCTTTCGAGCAGCTGATTATCTTCTCGACCAACCTCGACCCCAAAGACCTTGTCGATGACGCCTTCCTCCGCCGCATCCGCCACAAGGTCGAGATGCCCGCCCCCAGCCGCGACGTCTACGAACGGATTTTCGCGAACATGGCCAAACGCCTGGGCATGAATCCGTGTCCCGAGGCGGTCGATTACCTGTACGAACGGTACTACGAGCAGGGTCGGAGCCCGCGGGCGAGCGATTGCCGGGATTTACTGGAGATTGTGCAGTCGATTTGCCGATATCGAAGAGAGCCGGTCCATTTGACGGTGGAGCTGATTGCCGAGGCCGCTCAGACCTTCATCGCGGAGTTCTGAGACGGCGATCCTGTCGATCCTTTCCGGTGACCGCTGGGCGCGTGGGCTCCTGTCGCGGCGACCCGGCGGCGTGTTCCCTCGTGGGAGTTAGGCCATGGACGGTCGCGCACTCGTGGTGCTGGCGTTGGGGTTGGCCTGCGGCGGTCTGGGGTGCGTGCGCGGGTTGCCCACCAGGTCCGAGGCCATCGTCAACGCCACCGAACTGGAACACGCGCGACCCGGCGAGGCCCCAGATCGGGACTTGAAGAACCGCCCGCCCAAGGCCACTACCTGCCTCAACATCGGCCATCTCCGCGAAGCAGCGGCCCAATCCCCCGACGCTCCGCCCGCGTACCGCGAACTCATGCGCGAAGAAGCTCGGCGAGCCTACCAGCGCGCCATCGAACTCGACCCGAATTGCACCGCCGCCTACGTCGCCTTGGCCCGTCTCTACGACAAGACCGACGACCACGAGCGGGCGCTGGCCCTGTATCAGAAAGTCCTCAAGAAGCATCCCAAGGATGCGGCCCTGTGCATCGAAGTCGGCATGAGCCATTGCCGGTTCAAGGAATGGGAGGCGGGGCTGGGCTACCTGCGCCGCGCCTGTGAGATGGAGCCCGAAAACCGCCAATACGCCAAGACCTATGGCTTCGCCTTGGCTCGGGCCGGCCGTGCCGATGAAGCCGTCACCTGGCTGTCGAAGGCGATGAGTCCCGCCGAGGCCCACTGTAACGTGGCGCGGATGCTCCATCACATGGAGCAGAATGACCGCAGCCGGGAGTTCGCCCTGACCGCCTTAAGCCTCGATCCCAACCTGGCGGCTGCCCGCGAGTTGCTGGCCGAGTTGGATGGCGGCCGCGCCCAAGGCGCGGCCGGCGATCCCGCGGCGTCGGCTTCCGCCGCGGTGCTGCCAGCTGCGAGCCCTTTCCCCCACCCCTGATCGTGCACGCCGCCGAGCCGCCCCGAAATGGCCGACTTCGTTAGCAGCGGCGTTCTTCCGTCGTTGGTGGCGTCAAGAATTGACGCACCAACTCCGCCAAGACTTCCGCGTGAGTAAACAGCGGATGGTGCCCGCAGTGATGCAACTCCACGCGCCGGCCGTGAGGCAGGCCACGCACCAGCTCCTCCTCGGCCACGCGACGGACCAGCGGGTCTGCGTCGCCGCCGATCACGAGCACGGGCTGATGAATCTCTGGCAAGATGGGTCGGAGGTCGAGTTGATGCATCAGCCAGGCACGGTGACAGATGGCGGCGATCGGCGGAGTCAGATACCGCTGCTGAAAGAACTCCCACAGCGGCGACGAGCTGCCACCGAAAGGCCCCGCGTGGCTCCGGTGCAACACGAAGGCCAGGCCGGGCAGCGAGCTGAGCGGCCGATAGGAGCGTCGGCCCAGCCAAACCAGGGCCCGTTCTCCCCATCCCAGCGGCCGGTATGCGAAGCCAGCTTGAAGGATGCCCCGAGGCAGACACGCCGGCCGCGCGTGCATGGCCGCCAGGGCGATGGTCGAGCCGAAGGAGGCGCCGAAGATGTAGCTCCTGGAAATGCCCAGATGATCGAGCAGTCGGAAGACATGGTCCACCAGATCGGCGTGGCTCAGGGTTCGGAGGTCGGCGCCGTCGGTGACACCATCGGGAAGATCGTAGGATATGCAGCGGAACTGGGAACTCAAACAGGCTTGCACCAGGGTGAAACAGGCCGCATCGCCGGTCAAGCTCGGAACGCAAACCAGCGGCGGACCGTCGCCCCAGACCCAATAGCGGCAGCGATACGTTCCATTGTGGAAGTCGCCGGTCATTGCTTCGCGCTGCCTGCGGGCGACGGCCTGCCACGGGTCCAGCGACGATCTCTGGGCAAAAGGGCATTCCATCCCTGGACAGACTCCGCCATCCGCCCCAGGATCACGCCAAGGGCAGCCATCGCTGAAACGACAATCTGCCGCTGTTGAGTGGTGCATCGGTTCCCCCGAGGATGCCCGCCGTCTTGGGACGGCAGGGCACGGATGAGTTCCCCCACCCGACGCTCAGCTGAGCCGATAAAAACGCTGGGCATTTTTCGACCAAAGCCGGGCACGGTCCTCGGCACTCCGCCCGGCGATGATCTCGGTCAGCATATCGACCCAGGCCAGCAATGTGGCCCCCGTCAGGCACACGGGCCAATCACTTCCGAAGACGACCCGCTCCGGGCCGAAGGAGTCGAGGCAGTGGTTGACTACCGGCGCCAGCAGGGCGGCGTCGCCTCCCGTGGGCAGCTGAGCAACGATTCCGGAAATCTTGCAGATGACGTTCGGCCTCCGCGCCAGGCGGTCGATCGCGCTTTTCCACGCATCGGCGGTGTGCATCGGCGGGGTGGCAGTCCCGCCGGCGCGGAAGGCCCGCAGGTCCGGGTTGCCGCAATGGTCCAGGACGAAGCGCGTCTCCGGGCAGCGCTCCGCCAGTCGGAGGGCATCGGCCAGTTCCGTCGGCCGCATGCACAAGTCGAAGCTCAACCCGAGCTTGCCCAACAGGCGAACGCCGTCGACAAACTGGTCTTGCAAACAGAAGCCCGCAGGCGTCTGCGGCCCGTGAAGCACGCGCCGCACGCCTTTGAGTTCGGGGGCGTCCTTGAAACGGCGAAGATAGTCGCCGAAACCCGGCGACTCGGGTCGGCCGCCGATGACCGCCCCGACAGTCGGCCCCTTGGCCGACCGGCACAAGGCGAGGACACTCTCGGCCTCGGCAGCCAATTCCACCGGATCGACATCGACCTCCATGTACACCGCTTGCACGTTCAGGCCGCGGGTTGCGTCCTTGTACTCGGCCAAGTGATACGTCTTGCGCAAGAGGTCTGGGGCGCGGTCGAGCCAGGGGAGCTTTTGCTTCGACAGGTCCCAGAGGTGCTGGTGGGTGTCGATGATCAAAGGCGGCCGTTCCCGGGCGGCCGCCGAGCCGACGGCGGCGGCTGCCAGGGCGCCGGCCAGCTGCCGCAGGGCGCGACGTCGGCCGATGAGCGGATGCATCGCTAAACCCTCCCGTGCCGGGCGAATATCACGCAGCGCGTTCTACGGCCCCACGACTGCCGTCGCAAGGGGCGAGTCACCGGCTTGCCGACGCGGGCTGGACGAGCTTGAGCCAAGTGTTATGCTAAGAGATCGACGGCCAGGAGCCTGGCTGGTAAGGGACGAATGCCAAAGTGAAAGGGGGGATCCATGTCCGCAGACTCTAGTCGCTGGATCGCGGCTCAAGCGGCGGGGATCGGTTTCGCCACACTCTTTGTGGTGGCGTCGGTCGGCGCCGCTGCCAAGGGGCGCAACATCCTCTTCCCCGACTGGTCGAAACCGACCAAAGGAACCACGGCGGCTCCGGCCGCCGAACTCGGCAAGAAGCCGTCGCCTGACCAGCCCTGGAGCGTGACCACCGTCACCTCCTCGATCGACGGAAAGCCGGTCGCCGGCAAGCCGATTACCGTCACGGGCGAGATCGTTGACTTGGCCTGTTATCTGCAAGTCGGCAAGCACGGCGACAAGCACCGCGACTGCGGCCAAAAATGCGTCCGCAACGGCCAACCCGTCGGCCTGCTGCTGGATGACGGCACCGTGTACCTGCTGATGGACGAAGAGCACGACCCACGCCGCGACGGCCTGACCGCTTTCCGGCAGGCAGCGATTGATCACATGGCGTACGTGGTCACGATCCACGGCACGTTGACGGAGGTGGCTGGTCAAAAGGCGATCTACGTCCAGGGGTTCGTGAAGAAGTGAACGCCTGAACCGACAGACACGGGGAAGGGTGATGCGCACGGCGACGTTGGCCGAAGCCGCGAGGCGTGGCGGTCTGGTGGTGCTGAGCCTGGTTTTGGCGTGGGGGGGGCTGGCGGCGGCTGACCCCCAAGGGGGTCGGCCGCCCAAGGCCCCGCTTGGGCTTCCCCCCGTCTTCTGGCCCGACGATAACCCCTACTCCCCCGAAAAGGTCGAACTGGGTCGGCTGCTTTATTTCGACAAGCGCCTGTCGTCCGACGGCACCGTGTCGTGCGCCAGCTGTCACGACCCCAAAAAGGCCTTCACCGACCAGTCTCCCGTGTCTACCGGGATCAACGGCCAAAAAGGGGGCCGGAGTGCTCCAACGGTCATCAACCGGGCGTACAGCACCCTCCAGTTCTGGGATGGCCGGGCACCCTCTCTCGAGGAACAGGCCAAAGGGCCGATCGCCAACCCGATTGAAATGACGAACGAAAAAACCGAAGCGGCGGCCCATAAGGCCATCGTCGATCGGCTGAACCGCATCCCGGGTTACGTTGAGCGATTTCACAGGGTCTTCGGCCCGGGTCCGATCACCATTGACCATGTGGTCAAAGCCATCGCCACCTTCGAGCGAACGGTCCTTTCAGGCAACGCTCCCTACGACCGCTACAAGGCGGGCGACAAGACGGCCATGACTCCCGCCCAAATCCGCGGCATGGACGTGTTTTTCAACAAGGCGGCCTGCGACGCCTGTCACATCGGCTTCAATTTCACCGACGGTTCCTTCGCCAACATCGGCATCGGCATGGACAAGCCGAATCCCGACCTGGGTCGCTACCTCGTCACCAAACGGGAAGAGGACAAAGGCGCCTTCAAGACGCCGACCCTGCGGGAGGTCGAGCACACGTTCCCCTACATGCATGACGGCAGTCTGAAGACCCTGGAGGAGGTCGTGGAGCACTACAACAAGGGGGGCATCAAGAACCCGCACCTCGACCAGCGGATGAAGCCGTTGAAGCTGACCGAGCAGGAGAAGAAAGACTTGGTGGAATTCCTGAAGGCCCTGAGCGGCGAGGGCTGGCAGCACATCCAGCCACCAAGCGAGTTTCCGAAATAAGCCACCGCGCCGCGGGTTGTTGTTTCGCGCTCATCCCGCTTCCCGAATCGTCACTTTGGGCTCACCCCGTTCTCAGAACTGTCGCTTTGCGCTCGCGCGCACCCAGCGGCCGGGCTTGTCATTTCGCACTCTCGCGAGGATGGAATACGGGCGAGGGGCTCCCAGGGAGATACATCGTCTCGTGCTCGCCGCATGCCTTGCACGCGTTTACCCATCCTCGCGCCAGCGCGAACCGATCAATCCATCTTTCTCCCTCCCCACGTCGGACACTCGGATACCCTAGGAGGCAGCTGCGCCGCCGTGGTCTTTCTCCCCTGGACTGTTTTCGCGAGTTGAACATAATAGAGTTCCTGCGGCAGGGATTGCGCGGTCAATGTCGCCGGCGCGGCGGGCCGGGGCATCACTGATAGTTGCGCCGACGCTGGGAGAAGGGTTGGTCATCGGGAGAGGATGCGGCCATGGCGTTGGGACTGCTTGGCGTGAAGGTGGGCATGACCCAGCTCTATAACGAGGACGGAGTGTTGGCTCCGGTCACGGTGCTCCAAGTGGGGCCGTGCCCGATCTTGATGATTCGCAACCGCGAGCGCGACGGGTACGACGCCGTCCAGCTGGGCTACAAGGACAAGCCGCGGCGGAAGGCGACGCGGGCCGAGCGTGGCCATGTGTCGGCGGAGATGGAATCGAAGCGGCGGCGGGCCAGGGCCGCGGCCGGTGTGGCGCTGCCGCCGAAACCCAACTGCGAACCGCAGCGCTACATTCGTGAGTTCCGCCTCGAGGCGCCCAATCCCGACCTGACGGTCGGCAAGGTGCTCAATGTAGCTGACGTCTTCGGCTCGGTCGCGGCGGTGGACGTGATCGGCACCACCAAGGGGCGAGGCACGGCCGGGCCGATGAAGCGCCACGGTTTTGCCGGGCTCCCGGCCAGCCACGGCGTCAAGAAGCACCACCGCGCCCCGGGCAGCATCGGCTCGCTGGCGAGCAACCGCGGCAGCGGCCGACCGAAGCGGGGCAAGCGCATGGCCGGCCGCTACGGCGCCGAACGCAAGACCGTCATGAACTTGCGAGTCGTCAAGGTCGATCCCGACAATCATCTCCTCGTGGTGAAAGGGGCCGTCCCAGGTGCCAATGGCAGCTTGGTGATGGTTCGGCCGACCAACCGCAAAGGGAAATAGTCGTCGGCCGGCGGGCTGGGAAGCCCG
>JANWYO010000263.1 GCA_025055215.1 Gemmataceae bacterium | reverse complement strand
GTCCCTCACCCCCCGGCCCCGGGGGGCCCCCGGGGGGGGGGCGGCCGCCCCGGGCCGGCCCCCCGACGGTGTCCCGCCCGCCGAACCCCGCGACACCGGTCATCTGTGCGACTACCTCCCGCCCCACTCCTGGACGATCCTCGTGGAGCCGGACGAACTTGACGAGCAGGGGAAGCACTACCTCGAGCGGGTGGTGGACATCCGTGGGCTTTTTTCCGTGTCGGCGGTGGTGCAGCAGCTGTTGCGCTTTCCGAGCGTGACGCTGACGGCCCTGCCAAGTGTGTCGGTGGAGGCGGCCTGCCACCTGCGGGTGGAATCGGTGGAGCGCTTCAGCGGCCAGGTGTCCCGGCTGCGAGACGAGTTGGACCAAGCGGCGGCCAGCGATCGGGTGCTCATTGCCTGCCACAACGAAGCGGAAATCAAACGCCTGACCGACGTCTTGGCCGCCGGGCAGCTGGCGCAGTCGGACCGTCTGCGATTGCTGGTCGGCCGGGTCAGGGCGGGCTTCCGCCTAGTGGATGCGGGCTTGGTCGTGCTGGGCGGCCAGGAATTGTTTCACCGGGAGGATGTTCGCCCGGTGGTGCCGCGACGGCGCGTGGAATCACGGACCATCGACAGCTTCCTCGACCTCGCCGAAGGGGACTTTGTCGTCCACGTCAGCCACGGCATCGCCCGCTACCGCGGCATGCAAGCGCTGGAGAAAAACGGCCACGTCGAGGAACACCTGGTCTTGGAGTTCCGCGACGGGGTGCGGATTTACGTCCCGGCCAGCAAGATCGACCTGGTGCAGAAATATGTTGGCGGCGGTCGGGGCGAGCCGGAATTGTCGAAATTCGGTGGCACCGGCTGGCAGCGGCGAAAGGAGAAAGTTGAAGAGGCGGTCCTCGACTTGGCCGCCGAGATGGTCGAGTTGCAGGCCCTGCGCGAGTCGCAGCCGGGGGTGGCGTACCCGCCCGACTCCGAGTGGCAGGCTGAGTTTGAGGCTTCCTTCCCCTACCAGGAAACCCCCGACCAGCTCGCCTCGCTCGCCGAGATCAAGCGCGATATGGAACGGCCTCGACCTATGGACCGGCTGCTGTGCGGCGACGTGGGCTACGGCAAGACCGAACTCGCCATCCGGGCCGCTTTCAAGGCCGTCGACCACGGCAAGCAAGTCGCCGTCCTCGTCCCCACGACCATCCTCGCCGAACAGCACTACCGCACCTTCCGCGACCGCCTGGCCGAGTACCCCTTCACCGTGGAATGCCTCAACCGCTTCCGCTCCCCCGCCGAGCAGCGCGGCATCCTCGACCGCCTGGCCCACGGCGGCATCGACATCATCATTGGGACCCATCGCCTCCTCAGTGCCGATGTCCGCTTCAAAGACCTCGGCCTGGTCGTCATCGATGAAGAGCAACGCTTCGGGGTCGAACACAAAGAGCGGCTTAAGAAACTGCGGCAAACGGTGGACGTGCTGACGATGACGGCCACGCCCATCCCGCGCACGCTGCACCTGTCGCTTTTGGGGATCCGCGACATCAGCAATCTGGAGACACCGCCGCCGGACCGGCTGGCCATCGAGACGCGCATCGCCCGTTTTGACCCGGTGTTGATCCGCCACGCCATCCTGCGGGAGCTGAACCGCGAGGGGCAGGTGTATTTCGTCCACAACCGCGTCTACAACATCCACGAAATCGCGGACCAAATCCGCCGCATCGTCCCCGAAGCCCGGGTCGGGGTGGTGCATGGGCAGATGCCGGAAGACGAACTGGAACATGGGATGCTCCAGTTTGTCCGCCGCGAAACCGACGTGCTCGTGGCCACCACGATCATCGAGAGCGGCGTGGACATCCCCAACGCCAATACCATCTTCATCAATCAAGCCGATAGGTACGGCCTGGCCGACCTCCACCAACTCCGTGGCCGGGTCGGCCGGTACAAGCACCGGGCGTATGCTTACCTGCTGCTGGCCGACGACCGGGCCTTATCGCCCACCGCGGCGCGGCGGCTCAAGGCAATTGAGGAATTCACCGAGCTGGGGGCTGGGTTCAAGATTGCCCTTCGCGACTTGGAAATCCGCGGCGCCGGCAACATCCTCGGCCCGCAGCAGAGCGGACACATCGCCGCGGTCGGCTACGAGTTGTACTGCCAGCTGCTCGAACAGGCCGTGCGCCGGCTGAAGAACCTGCCGGTGAAGACGCCGTTGGATGTCACCGTGGAATTGCCGTGGCCGGCCCTCCTGCCGCGTGACTATGTTCCAGGGCAGCGGCAACGGATCGAGGTCTATCGCCGACTGGCTCGCGTGCGCACGCCGGAGCGGCTGGCGGAGTTCCGTCAGGAGCTGCGCGACCGCTTCGGCCCTGTGCCGGAGACGGTGGAATGGCTGCTCCGCATGGCGGAGTTGCGAATCCTGGCCTCGCGCTGGCAGATCGCCACGCTGCGGCTGGAGCAACTCAGTCCGTTGGCCCCCATCGACGTCGTCATCGGCTTTCGCCAGCCCCGCAAAATCGAAAAGCTCGCGGCCCGGAGCGCCGGCCGATTGCGCGTCGTGGACGGTGGCAGTGCGTACTTCCGGCTGGCGCCGGGCGAGCAAGCGCCCGAAGCCCTGTACGCGTGCCTGAAACACCTCTTGCGTTGGCCGACGGCCTCGGTATAGTCCGCGGCCGGCGCCAGGTCGCCGGCGGCGAGCGGCGTTCGGCCCAAGCGGGAAGGAGGGCACGGAGGTCTGGGCGATGAGGTGGCCGCGGCTATTGGGGGTGGTGGGAGTCACGATTGCCGTCGGCTGCACGGCGCGACCGGCGCTGGTGTCGGCCGCCCCGCCGACGGCGGGGCGGCCGACCGAGCCGCCCGCAGCTGCCCCGCCAACCCCGGCCTCGCCGCGACCGACCGTCGGCTCCACCCTCGACAGCGGCATCCATCAAGTCCGCGGCCCCGCCGACGCCCAGACCGTCGTCCGCATCCGCGCCCAGGTGAATGGCCAACCCATCCTCGACGAAGAAGTCCGGCAGGCGGCGTATCATTACCTGGCCGAAACCCTCCACCTCCCCGAGCCACGCCGCTCCGAAGTCCAGAAGGAAATCCTCCGCCGCGAGCTGGAGCGGATCATCGAACGAGAGGTGATCCTGTCCGATGCCTTCGCCAAGCTCGAAAAAATCAAACCCCAATACCTGGAAAAGCTGAAGGAAGCGGCGGCCAAGGAGTTCGAGAAGACCGTCCGCTCCATGAAGGCCCGGGCGGCCCAGCAGGGGATCAACATCGAAACCGATGAAGACTTCAAGGCCGTCCTCCGCCTGCAGGGACTGACCCTGGAAGGCGTCCGCCGACAGATCGAACGCAGCTTCATGGCCATGGAATACATGCGCAGCCGCATCTTCCCCATCATCGAGCGCATCGGCCACGAACAGATTCGGCAATACTACGAGGAACACCCGGGGGAATTTCAGGTCGAGGACCGGGTGGTCTGGCAGCACATCTTTGTCGATGCCAGCCGACACCCTAGCCGGGCAGCGGCCCGGTCCCTGGCGGAACAGCTGGCAGCCCGGGCACAAAAAGGCGAAGACTTCGCCGCGCTGGCAGCCCAATACGACGACGGCCTGGCGAAGTACAACAACGGCCAAGGGATCGGCCAACGCCGCGGTGAGATCAAGCCCCCGGAAGCCGAGCCGATCCTCTTCCAGCTCGCCGATGGTCAGGTCGGGCCGATCATCGAGCTGCCCTCAGGCTTTCACGTCATTCGCCTGGTGCAGCGCGACGTGGCAGGGCTGCGACCGTTGGACGAGAAAACGCAGGCGGAAATCCGCAAGAAACTCCAGGGGCTGATCGCCGACCGCGAGTACAAGCGGATCGTCAACGAACTCAAGCGGAAGGCGACCATCGAAATCTCCAGCGCTGACCCGTGAGCAGCGCTGCAACAAGGAACGGGGCGGAAGCGGAGGCCGCTTCTGCCCCGTCTCTTCCTCCTGGACCCCCGCTTACGCGCTCCGGCGCGGCAACGGGATGCCGTTCCTCCGTCAGGGGGCGACCGGCTCAAAGCGAGCCGGGGTAGCTCGTCAACGTAGCCGCCGGCTTGGTCACCGCGGCTTCGGCCTGCCCGAGCAGCTCCTTCAACTGTCTCCGAAACTGTTCGTATTGGGCTTGCAGGTGGTCCCGCTCGCTGATCCGCGCTTCCAGCTGCTGCCGTAGCTCGTCCCGCTCCTTGACGACCGACTTGAGCTGGTCCACTTCCCGCCGCAGGCGTGCCTGTTGCTCTTCGGCCCACGCCAGCTTCTTCCGCAGCTCGTCCCGGGTTTGGGCCAAGGCCCGGAAGTCCTGCTCCAGGCGCGCATTCCGCTGCTCCAGTGACTTGATCCGCTCGTTCTGCGCCGCGCCGTTGTTGGCGCCCTTCGCACAGCCCCAAAGGCCCAGGCTCGCCACGGCCAGCACAAACAGCGCTTTTTTGGTCAGGTTCATCAATGGTGCTCCCCAATAGGTTTTCGGGACCGGCCGGCGCTGATCGCTTTGCCGAGACCCGCAATTGGTGTGCGTCCGATCATTTTGCCTAATGCTCCCGGTCGGATTCGGGCTTTCAGCCTAGTTGGGCTGCCGTGTTTGCCCAGAATCGCGGACCACGCTAGTTGAAATCGGCAGAAAAGTCAGGGCACTTGAGCATGCCGTGGCGGGGCCGATCCGGCCGCCGCCACCTCCGTCCCCTTTTGGCTGCTTCCCGGGCGCAAAAATCCACCACCAACTTCACAGTTTTTTCCGTAGGTAGCGACCCTTTGGAATGTAGCGCCTTTGCCGATCGTGCCGATAACCTCAAGGGAAACGCCCGGGACTCGTCCTTGAATGGGCGGGCCACGAGTTCGTGGACAAAGACGGTGCTGGCAGTCTCGACCAGCGGGGTGGCGTTCGCTCCTCGTGCCACCCCGGCAATGGCGCTCTCGGGAACTCAAGCGGCCTCGCTCGTTCAGTAGTTGACAGCACGGGAAGAAGGCAGCGGGCGACGGCGGCGGGCGCCAAGCGTCAACCCGGGGAGCGTCAAGAGTGACCTGAGACTCCACGTGAGGCCTACCAGGCACGGCCCCGCGTGCGGCCAAGCCACGAATTGAAGGACACAAACTCGCTGTCCCCAGGGTGCTTAGGCACCCCACCTGGACGAGGTATCCGTATGACCGCACACAGTAAAAGCCGCCGGACTTGGTACGCCGTGCGGTTAACCCTGACCGCCGGCGCCTTGGCTGTCCTGGCCGGCTGCACGCCTCTCCGGGATTACGTCCGCAACGGATTCAAAGTCGGCCCCAACTACGCCCGGCCTCCCGCCCCTGTCGCCGACCATTGGATCGACGCCGACGATGTCCGCGTCCGGAGCGTCCCCACCGACGATAGCCACTGGTGGCAGGTCTTCAACGACCCTGTTCTCGACGCCCTGGTGCGCACCGCCTATGAGCAGAACCTGACCTTGAAGGAGGCCGGCTACCGCGTCCTCGAACGTCGCGCCCTGCTCGGCATCGCCACGGGCCGGCTCTTTCCCCAAGAACAATTCATGAACGGCAGCTACAATCGCGTCGCCCTCAGCACCCAGGTCGCCAACCGCCAGTTCATCGCCGAGGCTTTTTACAACCAGTGGAACTACGGCTTCGGCCTGGCATGGGAACTTGATTTCTGGGGCCGGTTTCGCCGGACCATCGAAGCGGCTCGCGCCGAGTTGAATGCCTCGGTCGAAGACTACGACCAGGTCTTAGTCACGCTCGTTGCCGACGTTGCCTCGGAGTATGTGACCCTGCGGACCTTGCAGCAACGTCTGGTCTACGCCCGGCAAAACGTCGCCTTGCAGCGCGAATCGCTCAAGATCGCTCAGGCCCGCTTCAAGAGTGGCCAAGCGAGCGAAGTGGACGTCAACCAAGCCCAAAGCGACGTCTCGACCACCGAGTCAAGGGTGGAGGAGTTGGAAATCCTGCATCGCGAGGCGAACAACCGACTTTGCGTACTCCTCGGCATCCCTCCCGAGGAACTCCGCCCCTCCCTCGGCGAGCGCCCCATTCCAACCGCTCCCCCGGAGGTCGCCCTCGGCATTCCCGCCGATCTCCTCCGCCGCCGGCCCGACGTCCGCCGGGTCGAGCGGCAGCTGGCCGCCCAGTGTGCCCGCATCGGCGTGGCTGACTCCTTGCTTTATCCGCACCTTTCCATTACCGGCTCCTTCGGTTGGTCGGCGCAGGAGTTCGCCGACCTGTTCACCAGCCAAGCGTTTCGGGGCATCTTCGCCCCGGGGTTCAACTGGAACCTTTTCAACTATGGCCGACTCCTCAACCTCGTCCGGGCTGAGGACGCCCGGTTCCAGGAACTGGTGGCGAAGTACCAAAACACGGTGCTGACCGCCAATGCCGAGGTCGAGGATGGCATCGTCAATTTCCTGCGGGCGCAGCGCAAGGCCCGGCTGCTACGCGAGGCGGCCGACGCCGAGTTGCGGGCAGTCCGGGAAGCGATCACTCAGTATCGCAACGGTCTGGTCGATTTCAACCGGGTGGCGTTGATTCAGGAACGGCTCGTGCAGCGGCAAGACCTCCTGGCCCAGGCCGAGGGAGAAGTCGCCCAAGGGTTGATCCAGATTTACCGGGCACTAGGTGGAGGGTGGCAGATGCGCTGTGACGGCCTGCCGATGCCCTCCGAACCAGCCCCCAGCCCGCGCCGGGAGGAGCTGCCCTTGCCCCAGCCGTTGCCGCAACAACCCGGCGACACAAAGCCAAGCTGAGGTCTCCTTCCCGCATTCAGGAGCGTAGGCCATGGCGAAGCGTCTGATGGGGCTTTTTCTCGGCGTCGGGCTCGCCGTGGTGACGGCCCGCGCTCAAACGCCACCCCCGCTGTTCGATGGCGGCCGTTGGTCGCTGCCGCCGCTGCGTTCTGCCTGGCAGGCGCGGCGATGTTGGTGCCCGGATGATTACGACGCCAAGTGCCCGCCCCGCATCGTGCCGATGCCCCGGGGCTGCGGTGATGACTACGACGCCAAGTGCCTTCCCCCGGTCCCAGCCAATCCCCGCGGCCGCGAGGACGACTACTGCCCGAAGACATGCCCGCTGCGGCTGGGCAGGCTGTGTGAGGCGTGGTATCGGTGCCCGCTGCCGCCCGGTTGCCGCGGGTCACGCTGATGCCGGCGGCGGCATCGGCCGCCGCCGGTCCCGCAACCCCACGATGACATCGTAAAACACCGGAGTGAGAAAGATGCCGAAGGCCGTCACGCCGATCATGCCGCTGAAGACCGCCGTCCCCAGCGACCGCCGCATTTCCCAGCCGGCCCCTTCCGCCACCACCAGCGGATAGACCCCCAGGATGAAGGCAAAGGAAGTCATCAGGATCGGGCGCAACCGCAACAGACACGCCTGAAGCGTCGCCTCGCGGCGCGACAGCCCCGCCGCCTGCTGCTCCTCAGCGTATGCCACGATCAGGATCGCATTCTTGGCTGCTAACCCCACCAACACCACAAAGCCGATCTGGCTGAACAGGTCGACATCTTTGCCGGCGATCCAGACCAACCCGCCCACGGCACTGAGCAGGCACATAGGGACCACCAACATGATGGCCAGCGGCAGGGCCCAGCTTTCGTACAGGGCCGCCAGCACTAGGAAGACCAGCAGCACTGCAAAGGCAAACACCAGGATCGTCATGCCGACGAACACGCCGCCCACCGACAATCCCTGTCGGTTGGCTTTCACCTCCTGGTAGCTGATGCTCGTCCACTCGAAGTGCATTCCCTCTGGGAGGTTTTTGTGGCAGAGGTCTTCCATGACGGCGATGGCCTGGCCGGAGCTATACCCCGGCGCCGCCGCGCCGATCACCGCCACCGACGCTTCGTCGTTGTAGCGCATGACGAACACGGGACCCGAGTCGTTGCGCACCGTCACCAGCGAAGCGAGCGGCACGCTTTGCCCCCGGTTATTGCGGACGTATAAAAGACTGAGTTGCTCCGGGTCGGTGCGAAACCGGCCGTCAGCCTGGACGTTGACCTGCCAGACCCGGCCAAACTTGTTGAACAGGTTGACGAAATACGACCCGATGTTGACGTTGAGGGTCTCAAAGACGTCGCTCAAGGCCACGCCCATCTGCCGGGCCTTTTCCCGATCGATCTCGACCCACAACTGCGGGCTGTTGGCCTTGAACGAGGTGAAGACGTTTTGCAGCTCCGGCTGCTGATTCGCCTGGGCGACAAGGCCCGCGGCAGCTTCCTCGAGGGCGTCGTAGCCGAAACCGGCACTGTCTTGAATCTGCAACTGAAAACCGGACGACTGCCCAATGCCGGGCACGGGCGGGGCGCTGAGGACCGCGACCTTGGCCTCGGGGATTTCCTGGTAACACAGCTGATTCAGCGTCTGAATGATCGCGTTGGCTTGCCGCTCGGGCTCCCTCCGCTGCACGAAGTCGTCGAGGACGATGAACATGGTACCCCAGTTGGGCGCGTTGCATTGGTAAAACACGGAGAAGCCGGCGCAGCCCACCGTCTGCCGGACACCGGGAACCTGGTGGGCGATGCGGTTGATTTTCTCTAACACCGCGGCGGTCCGCTGCACGGAGGCGGCGTCGGGCAACTCGACCACGCACAGGAGGTAACCCTGGTCTTGGACGGGGATGAAGCCTGTTGGCGCCGTCGTCAGACCGACGTAGGTCAGCACCAGCAGCCCCCCATAGACCACGAGCACGACGACACTCACCCGCAGCAACATGCCGACCAGCCGGGTGTAGCCGCGGGCAAACGCATCGAAGGCCTGGTTGAAGAGTGTGAAGAAGCCGGCCAAGACGCGGTTGATCGGGCGGGCCAGGAACCAGCCGGCGACCGCCCCGGGGGCTGCCAAGGCCAGGCGAGCAAGCCAGACGAGCGAGCCGTGTCCCGCCTCGGACAGAGTTAAGTGGCCCAGCAGCGGTGACAGCAGCGCGAACGAGACCGCCCCTAGCAGGGCCATGTAGCCGACACGCGGCAGGGCCTCGCGCTCGACGTGTTCGTGGCCTACGCCGTGCGGCTTGATCCAGGCGGCGGCCCGGGCCGGGGCCATGGTCATGGCGTTGGTCGCTGAAATCAACATCGAGGTGGCGATCGTCAAGGCGAATTGGCGGAAAAACTCCCCTGTCAGCCCCGGGATGAGCGCCGCCGGAAGGAACACCGAACTGAGCACCAGCGTGATGCCGATGATCGGCCCGGTGATCTCCTCCATCGCCTTGACGGTCGCTTCCCGCACCGGCAGCCCCTTGCCCATCCAGCGCTCGATGTTCTCCACCACGACGATCGCATCATCAACCACGATGCCAATGGCCAGCACCAGGCCGAACATCGACAGGTTATTCAGCGAGAAGCCGAGGGCGGCCATGACGGCGAAGGTGCCGATGAGCGACACGGCAATGTCGATCATCGGCAGGAGCATCGCCCGCCAATCCTGGAGGAAGACCAGGACCACGACGATGACGAGGATGGCGGCGATGATGAGGGTGTAGAAAATGTCTTCGATCGAATGCTGGATGAAGGGGGTGGTGTCATAGGCGGTCGAGTAGCGCAAGCCGGGTGGGAAATGCTGCGACAACTCCCGGAGGAGGTTTTTCACCTCGGCAGCCACGGCGAGCGAGTTGGCCTGCGGCAGGGCGTACACGGCCAGGGTCACGGCCGGTTGGCCGTCGATGGTGCCGATCAGGTCGGAATTCTGAGCGCCGAGGTCGATGTGGGCGACGTCGCGGAGGTGGACCAGCCGGCCATCGTCCCCGATTTTGACGATGATGGCCCCGAATTCCTCCCGAGTCGTCAACCGGCCCAGGGTGTTGAGTGTCAGCTGGAAGGCCTGGCCAGGCGGCACCGGCTCTTGGCCGATGCTGCCGGAGGCCACCTGCACGTTCTGTTCGCGAATCGCCTGCACCACGTCGCTGGCGGTGAGACTCAAGGCTGCCAACTTCTGCGGATCGAGCCAGACGCGCATGCTGTACTGGCGCTGTCCGAGGTAATTGACGGCTGCCACCCCCGGCAGGCGGGCCAGGCGGTCGTAGATGGAGATTTCGGCGTAATTGCTGAGAAAGAGGGGGTCGTAGCGGTAGGTTCCCGTGCTGGGGTCGCGGTCGGAGTAGAGGCTGACCGCCAGGAGGATGCTGGGGCTTTGCATCTCCACGTTGATGCCTTGCCGCTGCACCACATCGGGCAGCTGCGGCATCGCCAGCTGCACGCGCGTCTGCACGAGCATCAAGGCGGTGTGCACGTCGGTGCCCACCTCGAAGGTCACGTTCAGCTGGTAGGAGCCGTTGTTGGAACAGGTCGAGGACATGTAAATCATCCCCTCGACACCGTTGACCTGCTCCTCGATCGGCATGGCGACGGTGTTGGCAAGGGTCGTGGCGCTGGCACCGGGGTAGACGCACGATACCTGGATGTTGGGTGGCACGATCGGCGGGTATTGGGCAATGGGTAGCCGCCAGAGGCAGACCAACCCGACGATGGTGATGAGGATCGACAACACCCAGGCAAAGATGGGACGGTCGACGAAAAAACGGGCCATGCTCTGTCCTCAATCCGCCGGGCCGACTCAGGGGTGCCTCGGCGGCCCAGGTCGGTGGGCTGGTCGGGAAAATAAGTGAATCAACGTGCCGCCGATTGCCGGGGCAGCAGTGTTTCCATGTCCACCAGCCTGGGCGATGCCCGGGCGCCCGCACGCACCCGCTGCACGCCATCGACGATGATGCGATCGGTTGGTTTCAGCACCACGACCTTCCGTTCGGTGACGTTGCCGGCGGCGTCGGTCTCAAAGAGACGGCGTTCTCGGAGGACTTCGCGCAAGCCGTCGTGCATGCCGCCCAGTTCGACCTCGCGATACTCAACCTCGTCCTGGTCGTTGACGACCAGGACGTAGTTGATGGTCTGGCGAACGCCGATCGCCCGGGGCTGGACGAGAAGAGCGGAGTGCGGTCGACTGGCGGGGACGCGGACGCGGCCAAACAGCCCCGGCAGGAGTTTGCCGTCGTCATTGGGGAAGACGGCGCGGACCCGGATCGAGCCCACATTGGGATCGACCTGGTTGCTCACGAAATCAATGAAGCCGTGAAAGGGAAAGGCCGAATCGGTCCCCAAGGCCAGCTGCACGGGGAGTTGCGTTTTCCGAGGCGAGGGGATGGCGCCTTCCTGGATGAGGGCCTGATAGCGGATGAGGCTGTTTTCGTCGACGTCGAAATAGGCCCACATCGGCTGAAGCGAAACAATGTTCGTCAGCAGGGTGAAGTCCTGGGTGACGAGGTTGCCGACATCGACAAAATGGCGGTTAATGCGGCCCGAGATCGGGGAGGTGATGCGACACCAGTCGTAAAAGAGCTGGGCCCTGTCGCGGGCAGCCTTGGCCGCCTCGAGCGCCCCCTTGGCTTCTTCGTAATCGCCGCGGCGGCGTTCGATTTCCTGCTGGCTGATGGCCCCGACGTTTTCCTTTTGCGTCGCCAAGCCGATGTCCAGCAGCGCCTTGGTCTTCATGACGGCCCCGGCCTTGGCGTCGACGTCGCCTTTCGCTTCGTCAAGCTGGGCCTTGTAGGGGCGGTCGTCGATCTCGAAGAGGAGGTCGCCGGCCTTGACCAGGTCGCCGTCCTTGAAATGGATTTTCGTCAGGTAGCCGGTGACCCGTGGTTTGATGTCCACATATTGCACCGCCTGGGTGCGAGCCGTGTAGATGTCGTATTCTGTGACCGTGCGCTCGACGGGACGGGCTACGAGGACCACCGGAGGCGGGGTAGGGACCGCACTGGGATGAGGACCCCCACAGCCGGTGAGGACCACTCCGACGACGATCACGAGCACGGAAAGACGTTGCAAGTTCATGGGTGGCCCTGACTCGGCGACAGGGAACCGAGTCGGCCGGGTAGGCAGGCTTGCCAAGGGCAAGCCCGCCTACCGGCGGCCGGCGAACATCACAGCAGCGGCGTCTTGCCCGGCACCGGCACCGGGGGTACCGGCAAACTCATGTCCCACTCAAGTTTGGCAGGCATGGTGTTGTCCTCCGAGGCCAACGCCCGCTCCCACGTCACCGGCTTGCCCGTGTACGCCGACATCCGCCCCATGATGGCCGTCAACGTGCTCTCCGTCACGTTCTTCAGCTCATTCAGCGGCGGCCCGTTGCGGATGGCATTGATCAGGTCGGTGTGCTCTTGCACGTACGGATCGGTACTCTTGCGGTCCGTACCGCGATCAATGACCCGCTGGCCGTTGATTGTGTAGGCGTTGACTTGGCACATCCCCTTGGTGCCGACCAGGGCCTCGGAGACGTTGCTTTCCGAGCCGGGGGTGTGCCGGCACATGCTGAAGACGTGGATGCCGCCCGGGTATTCGTAGTCGATGGCAAAGTGGTCGTAGATGTTGCCCACGTCCTTGGGATCGCCCTGGGGCCGATTCTGCCGCGCCCCGACACCGACGCAGCGGGTCGGGTGAGCTTTCAAGGCCCAGTTGATGACGTCGAGATTATGGACGTGCTGCTCGACGATGTGGTCGCCGCAGGTCCAGAGGAAGTGGTACCAGTTGTTGAGCTGATAGGCGAGGTCGGTGTTGGGGCAGCCGTTCTTGATCAGCTCCTGGCGCGGCCGGAACCAGATCCCCGAGCCATTCCAGTAGCACCGGGCGGCGACAATGTCGCCGATGGCGCCGTCGTGGATGCGTTTGATGGTTTCGATGTAGCCAAGCTGATGGCGGCGTTGGGTGCCGGCGGCGATGCAGAGCTTTTTCTTGACGGCCTCTTCATAGGCCGCCAGGCACTTGCGGACGCCCGGGCCGTCCACCGCGACCGGTTTTTCGGTGAAGATGTGCTTGCCGGCGGCCACGGCCGCTTCCAAATGCATCGGTCGAAAGCCTGGGGGCGTCGCCAGGATGACGTAGTTGACGCCGGGGGTGTTGATTACCTTTTCGTAGCAGTCGAGGCCGACGTAGCAGCGGTCGTCGCTTAGGTTGACGCGATTGCCGAGTTGTTTCACCACTTCCTCCTCGGCCGCCTGTTTCAGTCGGCGACGAGCCTCGTTGACGCGGTATTGGAAGACGTCACCGATGGCGACGATTTCGACGTTCGGGGCGGCGTGCAAGACATTGTCGGCGGCCCCTTTGCCGCGGCCGCCGCAGCCGATGACGCCGACTTTGATCGTGTCCGAGCCGGCCGCATGGACGTTGCTCAGCAGGCTCAAATTGGCGGCCCAGGCGGTGCCGGCCGCTGCCGTGCTCTTAAGGAAGTCACGACGAGTGGAGGAAACGCGGTTGGTCATGGAAATAGTCCTCGATGCCTCGGGGCTAACTTGCGGCTTCGGTTCTTCTTCCCGGCGTGGCCGGAAACCGCGGCTTATTTGCTCTCCCGTGTGACCTTCGATTTGAACCCGCGGAGGTTCTCTTGCTCCTCCACGGGACGAACGACTCGGAAGCCGACGATCTCTGCGTCGGTCAGCCACCAGATGCTTTGAGGTCGCTGCGGATCGCGCTTGATCCACGATTTGTCCGAAGCCCGTCGGGCCGCACTCCGTAGCATGTCCGCTTCGTCGGCCCAGGAACCGCCGCGAACCACGTGGGGGAAACGGTCCGGTCCCGGCAGTTCCACCGGCCCGATCACCGGTTTGTCGCGCGGCGCCTTGGCGTAAGCATCCTTTTTATACTGGTCGATGCACCACTCGGCGACGTTGCCGTGCATGTCGCACAGTCCCCAGCGGTTGGGCTTTTTCGTGCCGACGGGATGAGTGGTATCCTCGGAGTTCTTGACGTACCAGGCGTAATCCCCCAGCAGCGCGGGATCGTCGCCGAAGCAATAAGCCGTCTGCGCGCCAGCGCGGCAGGCATATTCCCATTCCGCCTCCGTGGGCAAGCGGTAGACCTTGCCGGTCCTTTTCGACAACCAGCGGCAGTATTCCATCGCCGCGTGGTGCGTGATGCACAGCACCGGGTGCCCTTCTTTGCCGTGGCCGAAGGTCTCGTCCGCGTAGGGGGGAGTCGGGCCCGTCAAGGCATCGGCGTCGGCCTTGAGGCGCTCTTCGTTCTGTTGATTTTCCTCAACACCGACCTCCGCCCGCCAGACGTTGTATTCATCCCAGGTCACTTCGGTCTTGGCCATCCAGAAAGGACGGATGGTGACGGGGTGCTGCGGCCCCTCGTCGGCCCCGCGGCCAGCCTCCCCCTCCGGGCTTCCCCTGAGATACGTCCCTCCGGGAATCGGCAGCATTTCAAACTTGATATCGGTGCCCGGGATGGTCTCGACGTACGGCTTGAAATCTGGTGGCGCCTGCGCCGGGGCAACCAGGAAGAACCCACCCGCCGCCAGGACCGTCAAGCCGACCATCGCCAGGCGCTGTATCATCATAGACATCGATCCGTTAACTCCGTTGATGGTCCTCCAGGCTCACAGTTCGCCATGACCGCCATCCCAAGAGACCTCGGGCTGCTGCCGTTGGTGGGCGTCGTCGCCATGCATTTTCTCAGCGGCTCGGCGGCCGGCCAGGCCGCCGAGCCGGCCCTGGAGCGGCACACGTTCGCCGAGCCGCACATGGGCACGCGCTTCAAAATCATCCTCTATGCTCCCGATCAGGCGACGGCGCAGCAGGCGGCGCGGGCGGCCTTCGCGCGCGTCGCCGAGCTTGATCGTATCATGAGCGACTATGATGCGGCCAGTGAGTTGATGCAATTGTGTCGGAAAGCCGGCGGCCCGCCGGTCCGTGTTTCCGAGGATTTGTTCCGGGTCTTGCTGCGTGCCCAGGAGATGTCGCGCCGTTCCGATGGGGCCTTCGACGTGACCATCGGCCCGGTGGTCAAGCTCTGGCGGCGTAGCCGCAAGACCTTGCGCCTGCCCGAGCCGACGGCGCTGCGGCAGGCCCTGGAGTTGGTGGGCCATCAGCGGCTGCGGCTCGATGAGTCGACCCGAAGCGTGCAGCTGCTCCAGCCCGGTATGCAGCTGGATCTCGGCGGCATCGCCAAGGGCTATGCCGCCGATGCCGCCCAGCAGGTGCTACGGAAACACGGCATCCACCGTGCCCTGGTGGCGGCTGGCGGAGACATCGTCGTCAGCGGTCCACCCCCGGAAGCTCCCCGAGGTTGGACCATCGGCATTACCCCCTTGGACGACGATCCCACGACGCCACCCAAGCGCTACTTGACTCTCCAGAACGCCGCCGTCTCGACCTCGGGGGACGCGGAGCAGTACGTGGAAATCGAGTGTCGGCGCTATTCTCATATCGTGGACCCTCGAACCGGGATCGGGTTGGTGGGGCGGGTGAGTGCCACCGTGGTGGCCCGAGACGGCACCACCGCCGACAGCTTGGCGACCGCCTTGGTCGTCCTCGGACCGGATAAAGGAATGCCGGTCATTGATGCCACGGAGGGGGCCGCCGCCCTGTTCATCCGCAAGACCGAGGCCGGCGAGGAGGCCCGGATGTCGCAACGCTTTTCCCAGCTCGCCTACCGGGAGGAGGCCCGGTAAAACCTCGACGTTCCCTTGACGACCATCTACCATGACTCACCGCAAAACCGTCGCGGCCATCGTCACCGAGTACCGGCCCAATTCGCACGCCGATGTCATCGTCGGCAAGATCCTCGAGGGTTATCACCACGATGGGGGCGCGGGGCCCAACCTCCAAGTCGTCTCCATGTATGTCGATCAGTTCCCGGCCAACGACCTGAGCCGGGGATTAGCAAAGAAACACGGATTCACCATTTACGACACCATCGCCGCCGCCGTGACCCGCGGCGGCCCCCGCTTGGGGGTGGACGGGGTTTTGTGCATTGGCGAGCATGGCCGATACCCGATCAACGACCGGGGGCAGATCGAATATCCGCGAAGACGGTTCTTCGAGGAAGTGGCCCGGGTTTTCGAGGCCAGCGGCCGATCTGTGCCCGTCTTCAACGACAAGCATCTCGCTTACCGGTGGAGCGACGCCAAGTGGATGTACGACCGGGCGCGGGAGTTATTCGTGCCCTTGCTGGCGGGGTCGTCGATCCCGCTGACCTGGCGGCGACCTGAACTGAAGCTGCCGCTCGGCTGCGAGTTGGAAGAGGCGGTGCAGCTCGGCTATGGGCCGTTTGAAGGGTACGGCTTTCACGCCTTGGAAGGGCTTCAGTGCATGGTGGAGCGTCGCCGCGGGGGCGAAACCGGGGTCCGGGCAGTGCAGTGCCTCCAAGGCGAGGCGATGTGGCAGGCGCTCGATCAAGGCCGCTGGTCGCGGACGCTCCTCGACGCCGCCCTGGCGTTAGTGCCGGCCCACGCTAAAGGCGACATCCGAGTGCTCACCGCCAAGGCCAACGATGCCGGGTTGTTTCTCATCGAGTACCGGGATGGCCTGCGCGCGGCCGTGTTCCTGGCCAACGGCTGGGTCTACGAAGGCGATGGCGGCGCATTTATTTTTGCCGGCAAACTCCGGGGCCAGGACCGGCCGGTGGCCACGCAGTTCTACATGCAGCAACCCAAGCCATTCGCCCACTTCGCCTATCTGGTTAAGGCCATCGATGCCACGATCCAGACGGGGCACGCCGCCTACCCGGTGGAGCGGACCTTGCTGACCACCGGCGTTCTGGATGCCGTCATCACCAGCCGGGTCGAGCGCCACCGCCGCGTGGAAACGCCTCACCTGGACATTCGTTACCAAGCCGTGGATTGGCCCTTCGCTACCGACCCGATTCCGGGCAAGGCACCTGAAAATCGTCAGAAAATGAACTAAAATTGGTTGAGAGCAGCACAGGATGGGGATGCAGCGAAGAAGCCGCAGGATGGTGGCCTGGGAAAGGAAGGTCGCCGAGAGTTCGGCCTGGTTCCCAAAGGAGCAGTACGCGACCAGGAGAAGTACCCATGTCGTACGCCTTCTGGCCGATCGTTGTCGGCAGTGTGCTGGGTGCGACCGCCCTGTGGACGGTGTTTTTCTGGTTCTTCGGCGTCCCCTGGACGCCGGCGGCCGTTATCGGTTTCTGCTTGACCAGTGGTCTGTTCCTCGCCTGGGGCGGGATGTCCGACTGGGACTGGTTCTGGGCTCATCCGACTTCACGGCTGTTGCAGTTCCGTCTAGGGATGGCGAAGGCCAGGTTGGTATACTTAGTCATGGGGTTGGCGATTACCGTCGTCAGCCTGTGGATTGGCATGGCGGTGAGGCAGAAGGTGAACCCCAGCCTGGGCGGGCAGGTACCGATTGCCGCTCCCGCGACGCCGGAACCGACCGACAGCCAGGGGCCCGATGCCATCAAGAACATCCTCAAGAAGCGGTGAGGCATGACCGTTGGGGCGGCCGATCGCCGTCCCAACCCGCCGTTGACCCGCTGCTGTCCGCTCGCGGCGACGGCTCAGGACCACGGATCACCGTCGGCTTGACGCCCGCAAGCCCGGCGGCATTTCCCGTTCGCCCTTCGCCTGTCCTCCCCCCTCCCGTGCCGTTCTCGCTGAGGAGCCGATGGCGTTCGCCCTTCGGACAAACCCGAGGTTTATTCCTTGGCTAATGGGAGAGGTCTGCCATGAGTTGCGACCTACTATCGGCTTGCAAACCACTTATTGAGCGCTTTCAAGCGTTGGCGGCGACCGATGCCGAGTTTCGTGCCCAGCTGCGGGAACTGGGCAGGGCGGTGGCCGCGTTGATCGTTGAGCCCGAGCAGCAACCGGCCGCCTCGGGCCAGCCCGAAGCACCGGGGCCGCCGGCACCGGGCGAGAGTTTGGCCGACAAATTGGCCCCGCTCCTGGAAGCGGTCTCAGGCCATGTCGGCGGCGCTTACCTCAACGCCCCTTCAGCGCCGGTCCCCCGAACCGACAAGGAAGAGAACCTGACGCTCTTGGAGGATCGTCTGCGGTTGAAAGCTGAAGGCGCCCGGTGGGCCGCCACCCGCCAACGCTGGTTGCGCGCGGACGTCGATTACCGCACGGAGATTGAGCCTCGCGACCGCGACATCATCGCCCGCGCCAAGGCACTCCCCGAATGCTTCCTGTGGATGTGCCACCCCGACCACCCCATCCCCGACGATCTGTCGCAATACGAAATCCTCGCCGGCTGCTTCGACGCAGCGGCCTTGGCCGTCAACCTCCTGCGCACCTTGACCGACTCTTCGCCGCGCGACACCGACACCCTCGCCGAGGCCATGCTCCTAGCGGCCGAGGCGCAGTCCGCCCTGCGGGTGATTGTCGGCTTCCTGAACCGTAACCCCGACCGCGATCAGCTGCGTCTCTTCCATTGGCTCCGCAACCTGGCGGCGAAGGTCAAGATCCTCATCCCCCGCTACATGCGCCAAGAAGACATCGCCGATCCCGTCGCTTGGCCGGAACGCCTGGAGCGCCTCCGCCAGCTGGAACGCAAGCTGAAGGACCTGAAAGACCGCGACAAGGCTCGCCGTAGCCTTTTCAACCGCATCCGCTACCACCTGAAACTGATCCGCGCCAATCCTGAGCGCGACCACGCCCACGATTGGCAGACGATCGCTCGCTGTGTCGATGAACTGGTCGCCGGCGGCTTGCCCCCCAGCAATGTCGAACTCCGCGAGTTGCTTTTGCCCGTCATCGACGACGTTCCCGATTTCGAGTCCGTGCCGAAAAACTTTGAACTCGTGCTCCGAGAGATCGACCGCTACGCGGCTTCGCGGCCGACCCGTCTGGAACCGCTCGGTGGCAACGAGCGCAACAATGGCGAGGTCCGGGAGGTGGCCGAGTTGCTCCGGGGCCGGGCCCTGGTCATGATCGGCGGCGATCGCCGCCCATACGCCGAACAGGCCCTGTTGGACGCCTTCGGCCTCAGCGAACTGATTTGGATCGAAACACGCGAGCACCAAACCCACGCCGTCTTTGAACCCCACGTCGCCCGCCCCGACGTCGCCCTCGTCGTCCTCGCCATCCGTTGGTCGAGCCACGGCTTCGGCGAAGTCAAGTCGTTCTGCGACAAATACAACAAACCACTCGTCCGACTCCCGGCCGGTTACAGTCCCAACCAGGTGGCCTTTCACATCGTCAACCAGGTTGGCGACCGGCTGCGGCAGTCCGCGACCCTGACCGAGAGCCCATGACCGGCGGCGTCATCCTGCCCTGGAGAGACTGAGCACGACCCGCCGGCGCGGGACGGGGACGAGAAAATGAGGCGATGCGGCCCCGCGGCAGCCGCCGAACTGGGGGAACGTGGGGGATCACGAGGTCGGCGGCTTGGCCCAATCGGCCAGCCGCCGAGGCAACTCCTCGACGAACCTGCTCCGCGGCAGCACCGGATCGCAGCCCGCGGCGCGGGCGGCCTCGAGCTGGGCCACGTGGACATGAGAACCGTATGCCACCAGACGAGGCTGCACCGCACAGACCGATCGTAGCCCGGCGATCAACTCCTCCAGCACCAGCCCCGGGTTCGCCAGGTCGATGAGCACCAGCGCCGGCGGCGCGTCTCGCGCCGCCGCCAGGGCGGCCTCCGGACTGCGAACCGCCTTGATCGTCAGCCCCAGGCCGTGGGCCGTCCCGATCACCCGGCTCGCAAACAACAGGTCGTCGGAGAGCAGTAAGCCTTCCATCCTTCACCCTCGGGCCATGCCACACTTTTGTGCCGTGCCGGAAAGCGTCCCCGCTTTGAATGCGGGCCCTAACCGCTACTTGGGGCAGTCAATCTGACTCCAAAGCCTGTTTCGTGCGTGGCTCGACCGCTTTCTGATCAGATCGCCTGGGGGCCCCGCTCCCCGGTGCGGATGCGGATGCAGTCCTCCAGCGGCAGGATGAAAATCTTGCCATCGCCGATCCTCCCCTCCGGACCCGTCCGGCCCGCCTCCATGATGGCGTTGACCGTCGGTTCCACGAAGTCCTCGTTCACGGCGATTTGCAGCTGTACCTTGCGCAGCAGATTCACCGTCAGTTCGTGGCCGCGGTAGACCTCGGAATGCCCTTTCTGCCGACCGAAACCGTGCACGTCAACGATCGTCAGGCGGAAGACTTCCACCTTGTTCAACGCTTCCTTCACGGCTTCCAGCTTCGACGGTTGGATGATCGCCAGGATCAATTTCATGGCTGCTCCTTTGTCGGTCCACCCCCCAACCGCGCCATGCCACGGCGTGCGTGCTCACGAGCGGCGGCACTCGATCCTCTCACTCCCATGAGCCAGGTACGACTCATCCACCGGATAGTTGGCAAATTGGATGGTGTAATACGACTCGAACCACTTCTGAATGTCCGGAAGCACCCCCTCGTCGTATGGCGGAGCGACGTGCAGGGTCTTGCCGTAGACGTCTTGGCGGATTTCGCCCTTCTCGACGATGATCTCGCCAGCCTTGATGACGTAGCGCGGCAACTCGAACATTGCCCGTTTGTCGGCGCTCGGGGTATAGATGGTGACGTCGGCGTCGGCACCTGGGCCCAGGTGGCCTTTGTTTTTCAGACCGAGGATCCGTGCCGGCCCTGCTCGGGTGATGATGGCAATCTCGTACAACGTATACTCGCGGTCGAGGTCTTTGAGGACCGACCGCTCCAATACCCGGGGATGGACACGCCGGAGGACTTCCTGCCGATACGTGCGGTCCATGAGGAGTTGGACAATCTCGGGGTAGGCGAGAAACGAGCCGCCGTTGGGGTGGTCGGTGCTCATCACCACGCGCCAGGGGTCCTTCACCAGCAGGTACCACTCCAGGCCGATGGCCCATTGCAGGGCGTGGACAAAGCTCTTGTCGCGGTACACGATCGGCACGATACCGCAGCCCGCTTCCATCTCCGTGTCGATGTTGGCCCAGCGATGCCCCGTGACCTTGTGCAGGTAATAGCCCAGCGGACCGTCGCCCGTCATCGAGGTGGTTGAGCCGAAAAGGACCTGCCCGACATCGACGGTAAGATTCGGATGGCTGTTGACGTAATCAGCCAGCTGAGGCACGTGAGAACAGAAGGTCCCCTGATCGTCCGGGCCCCCGCCGTAGCTGTGGAATTGGATGTGCGTCAGGTGAGCACGTCGGCCTTCCAGGGCTTCCATCGTCGCCTTGGTCGTCAGCCAGTTCCCCGGCAAGCCGAGGTTGTTACAGTGGATGTGGACCGGGTGTGGCAAACCGAGGTCCATCGCGGTCTGAGCGAGTTCGGTGATGATTTGCCGCGGGGTGGTGTTGAAGTGCTCAACCGGGGCGTCGAGGTCGTGGATGTTGTCGCGGCCTTGTTTCCAGACCTCGACGCCACCGGGATTGACCAGCTTGACCCCGAACCCCTTGGCGGCCCCCAAAAGCCAGGCGACATAGGCCCGGAGCTTGTCGCGGTCGCCGGCTGCTACTTGCCGCAGCACATAATGATTGTTCCCGAACAGCACCAGGAAGCCTTTGTCGATGACCGGAGTGTCGGCAAACTCCTCATGCGCATGACGGGCACCAAGCGGCGGAATGGCGGCGTCGAAAGCGGTGGTGTAGCCAAGCCCGGCGTACAGATATCCAGTCGCGAACGTGCTCGGCACGCTCCCGGTTGTGCCCGAGCGCGTCCGCGGTGTCCGCCGGACCACCGGGGCCTTGCGCTTGTCTTCCGGCCGCATTTTCCGGGCCACGTTCACCTTCGGCCCCGCGATGTGCGCGTGCATGTCCACGCCGCCGGGCATCACCACCAGCCCCGTGGCATCCAACACCCGATCCGGCTCGATTGCCGGATCGGTGGGAGGGGCGATGATCTTGGCGTCCTGGATCCAGACATCGCGGACCACGCCGTCGATGCCGTTAGCAGGATCGTAGACTGTTCCGTTCGCGATCAGGAAGAGCGACATGCGAGCAAGGGCAAAGCAGTGTCACGGCTGGTCGGGTCGTGGGCGGCGGACGCCGGGCTCGTCCAGCGGACATTTTATGGATCGGGGGCGCAAAGTATCAGGCCGATGACGTTCTCCTCGGGGGACACGAGGGAAACCGCGGGAGCGACAACATGTGCCCGATGCGACCGACCGTCCTGCTGCTGTGGTCCGGCTTGTTGGTGCCGTGGGGCCCCGCCCTAGGGCAAGGGGCCAAGCCGCGGTCTGACATGACCACCGTGGTCTACGATGTCACCGACCTCGTCCGCCGACCGGGCCTCTGGGGGAGCCTGGGTGAGCCGCGGGCGCGCGATGCCGAGCCGATCGACCTGCTCATGCAGCAGATCGTCTTTGTCGTCGAGCCCGGCTCGTGGAAAGGCGTTGCCGAGAATGGCGGAACGATTCGGGCTTGGCAAGGGACCCAGCTGGAGGTACGGGCCTCGCCGAAAGCGCATGAACAAATCCGCCAACTTCTCGAGGCCCTCCGCCGCCTGTTCGACGCGGCCATTGACGTCGAAGCAGTCCTGCACCAGGTCGATCGGGCTTGGTTCGACAAAGAAGTCCAGCCAAAGCTGGGCAAGCAGGCGGTGCTCCCCGTGGACGAGGCCCTGGTGGAGTCCCTTCGCCGTCATAGCTCCACCGGACCGACCCATCAGGTCCGGATCGTCGCTTCCAGTGACGTTGTCGTCTTTGCGGTGCACGACCCACTCATTTACCCGGGTAAACCCGCCGCGCGCCCGGTTGATGCCGTCGTGGTTGACTGGACGGGCGTCTCCATCCGCGCCCAAGGTTGGACCTCGGCGGATCGCCGGCGCCTCGGCCTGAAGCTGACCCAGTCCGTCAAGGAGCTGGCCCGCCTCGACACCAAAGAAGTGGTGGATCCCATCACGGACAAGAACGTGCCGATCAAGTCCCCCCGGTTCCGGCTGACGAGCCAGACCGACGAATTGACCCTCGACGACGGTCAGATCGTTCTGGTGCCTGTGCGCTATGTGGCGGCTGCGGCGGCCAACCGGGTGCCGGTGCTGGTGGTCAAGCCGGTGATCGTCGTCAAGGCCGAGGAGCGGCCACGCTGACGCCCACAGCCAGCGTGGCCTCGCCACGCTGCTGGGGTCAGCACCGCCCGTTCGTGCGCTGCGGGGCCAGCCTCAAATTTCCAAGGTGGGTAACGCCGGCTGCTCGCCTTGTTTTTGCAACTCTTTCACCGCGGTGGTCGCCAGTTCGAGGTATGCCTTGGCAACCGGCGAATCGGGATATTTGCGTACGATCGGCTCGCCCGTGTCGCCACATTCGGCCACGCGCGGGTCGATGGGGATTTCCCCAAGCAGCGGCACCCCCGCTTCCGCTGCGAGCTTCCGGCCGCCGCCGTGCCGGAAGATATCGTAGCGTTGGCCGTCCGCCCCGATGAAATAGCTCATGTTTTCGACAATGCCCAGGACCGGCACGCGCACCTGGCGGAACATCTCCAGCCCCTTGCGAGCGTCGATCAGGCTCACTTCCTGCGGCGTGGTGACAATGATGGCCCCCGACAGCGGGGCGGTTTGCGTTAAGGTCAGTTGCGCGTCCCCCGTCCCCGGCGGCAGGTCGATCACCAGGTAATCAAGCTCGCCCCAGGCAATGTCGGTCAGGAATTGCGACACGGCCTTATGGACCATTGGCCCACGCCAGATGACCGCCTGGTTCGGATTGACGATGAAGCCCATCGACATCAGCTTCAGGCCGTATTTCTCCAGAGGGAAGACGGTCTTGTTCGGATCGACGGTACCCAAGCCCATCATAATGGGAATGCTGGGGCCATAGATGTCGGCGTCCATAAGGCCGACGCGTTGGCCCTGCATATGCAAGGCCAACGCCAGGTTAGCGGCCACGGTCGATTTGCCGACACCTCCCTTGCCGCTGGCCACGGCAATGACGTGCTTGACGCCGGGAAGTCGAATCTTCGGGGTGGCAGACGGGTGCATGCCAGGCTCCCATTCAACGTGAGGCACGGCAGGCGGCACATTCACACAGCTGGCGCAGGTGCTCCAGCGTGTAGATGCCGCTGTCGTGGCCATCGTTCCAGGTGATTTTGTAGGCGTAATGACCCAGCGGTGTCACGGCGACCGGCGCCAATGGCGGACGGGGGACCAACTCGCTCGGCTTCAGGATGCGGAACGGGTCAGGCGGCCGCTCACGCTCACCACGGCAGCTGGCACACGGGCAGTTCTCCCGCAAGTGCTTCCAGGTGTGCACGCTGCGATGCCCATCACTCCACTCGATGATCAGGCGTTCGCTCCCCTCTTTCCGGAGCGCCAGCGGTCGCAGCTTTGTTGCTCCCGGCTCCATCTCGACCACCAAAAGCAGATCATGCGGTTCAGGCTCGCAACTTTACTCGGCGAAGTCGTTCCGACTCGCGATCTTCCCCTGCGAGGCCGATGGATCGTTTCGCGCTTGCCCGTCACCTGCCGGTGCCTTCCGCCCCCTTCTGGGTTCGAGTTTCGGGCCGATGCCCGGTTTTCCGAACCATTAGCTCGGACAAACTGCCCGACGAACTCAGCCTGCTGTTAGCTTATGCGGCGTCGGTCCTGTTTTCAGCCGTCCTCCAACCCAGAGGCTTGGCCCCGCGCTGCGGGCACTCCTTTTGTCGCGCGTCGCCATTGAAGCCCTGCCTGCATGAAGTCGCGTCCCAGACTCGAACCCACCGACACGCGCCGGACCTCGGGAAATGTTTGGTCCTCGGTCGACGGTGAAAATAATCGGGAGGGGTGGAGCGAGCGCGAAACGATGAATCGGGGGGCCGGCAAAGCGAGCGCGAAACAATGGCCGAAAGTCGGGAGGGGGACAGGCGGGGAAATGGCCGTGCGGAGGGGGCGGCGGTGGTGGCGGAGTTTTTTCGCGCCGGTACAATGATCCTCAGTCGCCGGGCGACGTGGCAGCAGGTGAGGTCGGCTGATGTCTCCAAACGGCCTCGGGAACCTGGTGGCGGTCCTGAGCGAACTGCCGCTTCTGGATGGGGTGCAACTCGAAGAGCTGACCCGCACGCTGCAAGCGCGCTTTCCTGACCCCCAAGAGTTGGCAGTGGAACTCATCCGCCGCGGCTGGATCACCTCATACCAAGTCGAGCAGATCATTCAGGGAAAAGGCACCGACCTGGTGCTGGGGCAATACGTCCTGCTCGACAAGTTGGGCGAAGGAGGCATGGGGCAGGTCTTCAAAGCGCGGCACCGCATCATGAACCGGGTTGTCGCCTTGAAAGTCATCCGTTCGGAGTGCCTCCAGAACCCGACAAGCATTCGACGCTTCCAACGGGAAATCCAGGCGGTGGCCAAGCTGGCCCACCCGAACGTCGTCCTGGCTTATGATGCCGACCAGGTAGGGAACACGCACTTTCTGGTGATGGAATACGTGGAGGGTCTTGACCTGGCCCGGTTCGTGGAGCGGCGCGGGCCGTTGCCGGTGGGGCTGGCCTGTGAGTTCATCCGCCAAGCCGCGTGTGGCCTGGAACACGCCCACGAGCATGGGCTGATCCACCGCGACATCAAACCGTCCAACCTGCTGGTGACGCACCAGCCGGCATCGACACTGCGAGCCGCAGGCGGTCTTGGGCCGGTACCCAGCCGTTGGCTCGTGAAGATCCTCGACCTAGGGCTGGCGCGGTTGCGATCAGACCTGAGCGACCACGACGAAGGCCTCACTGCCCTGACGCAGCAAGGGGGAGTGGTCGGCACACCGGACTACATGGCCCCCGAGCAGGCCCGCGATTCACGGACGGTGGACATCCGCGCCGACCTCTACAGCCTCGGCGGCACGCTGCACTACTTGTTGACGGGCCGAGTACCCTTCCCCGGCGGGACCGTGGGCGAAAAGTTGTACCGCCATTGGTGCGAGGAGCCGACACCGGTGGAGTCGCTTCGGCCGGAGGTTCCCCCGGAAATCTCGGCGATTGTCCGGCGGCTGCTGGCGAAGAAGCCGGAGGAGCGGTACAGCCGGCCGGTGGAATTGGCGGCGGCCCTAGCGCCGTGGAGTACCGACGACGCCCCTGAGGAATGGGGCCGAGAGGTGATGCCGGGGGCGCCGACGCAGGTGTCGCTGCCGCAGGCGTTGGTGCGGACACGGATGTCGCTGCCGGGAGAAGCGTGGGCGGAGGAGAAGGGGGTAGAGGCGGCCCGTCCGGCGGCCGGGCCACCTCCATCCAAGCCGCCGGCCGACGCACCGCGGCTTGCGCCCGCCGCTCCCGAAGCGCCGCAGCTGGCCCGGACTTTCATCCCCGACGCGGCGGCGATGCTACCCCCCACTGGCTCACCCCCGCTCATGCCGACTCACATCCCTGGAATCAGCCCCAGGGTTTCCCTCGGCCCTTCCCGGCCGAGTGATTCGGAACCGCTGATCGGCCTGCCCCCAACCGGGGCCGTCAACCCGCTGGTGGCTGTGATCGTCTTGCTGATTTTGGCGGCTGCCATCGCCGGCACCATCTGGTGGGCCAGCCATGATTGGCCCAGCGGGCCGTCTTACCCCACCGGACCTTCCTGGTGGCAACCCTCGCATAACGACCCCACCGGTTGAAACGGCGCGCCCGAAACCGGACGCCGCCGACGGGCGGATTCGCGCCTTTGACCGCGGTGCCAGGGGCGGCTCCTCGTGCGCCGTGGAATGTAGTGAAGAGGCACGAGGATAATCCGCGCGGGAACTGCTTGACGAAGCGCCCGCGACATGATACGGTGGCTTAGCCACGGGCTCGATCGAACAAAGCTACGAGAGGTGGCCACATGCGTTGGCTCTTGAGTGGGTTGGCTACGTTGACCGTTTCAATGGTCGCTTGCGCGGGTGAGCCGTTTACGCTCAAAGGTTTCGATGCGCGGCTCCTGCCTTTCGTCCGCCGACACTGCGTCGAGTGCCATCGTGGTCCGGACGCCGAAGGTCGGCTTGACTTGACGGCGTTCAAGAAGGTGGAGGACCTCCTGAACAATCGCAAGCCCTGGCAGCGAGTCGTTCGGCAGTTGAAGGCCGGGGCCATGCCGCCGGACGGCTTGGACCCGGCGCACGAAGGAGATCGCCGAGCCGTCGTGGCGTGGCTGGAGCAGGCGTTGGTTTACGTCGATCCCGACAAGCCCCCCGACCCTGGCCGGGTCACCGTGCGGCGTCTCAACCGCACTGAGTACAACAATACCATCCGGGACCTCTTCGGCGTGTCCATGCCCTTGGCCGACGACTTTCCCGCGGACGATCTCGGCTACGGCTTCGACAACATCGGCGACGTGCTCAGCATCTCGCCGCTGCGGATGGAGCAGTACCTCAATGCGGCGGAAAAGCTGACGGCTGCCTTGTTGTTGAAGGGTAACCAGCCCATCTTCGATGACTTCATCGAGGGCGGTCACTTGCGACACAACGGCGTGCCCCCCCGCAACAGCAGCGACCGCGGCCGAGAGCTGGTGCCGGGGTCGGAGCTGTATGCCATCTTTGAGTTCCCGTTGCCGGGCGTCTACGAGGTCGCCATCAACGCCTGGGGGATCGAAAAGCCGCGCGAAAAAGACCTCGGCGTCAACGAGCGCTGGCTGGAGGAGGCGGAGTTTCGGCCGGACCCGAAGGCGAAGCCGCCGGTCGAGGCCACGTTTCTCTGCGACGACCGTGAAATTGGGCATGTCCCGGTGATGCCGGGCAATGCCACCACCGCCTTGAAACAAGTGTACACCGTTCGGTTCACGGCCGCGGCGGGCTATCACACGATGCGGGTGCGCCATCGCTTTTCCCGGGAGATGTCGCAAGAACAGGTCGCGCGGCATCTCGAAAAGCCCCTCCTCGCTCCGCGGCTCGGCCTGCGGCAGATTCGGGTGCGCGGCCCGTTCGGCTTCGGTGACGTTCCCTTGGCCCTGGCCCATCGGGCCTTGTTGACCCGTCAGCCGACCGACGGGCTGCCTCCAAGCGAAGCAGCCCGTCGGGCCTTGCGCATCATCGCCGATCGCGCCTGGCGTCGGCCGGCTACGGACGCCGAACTGGACCGCCTGGTGCAGTTCTTTGAGAAACAGCGAACTCGTGGTCGCAGCTTTGAAGACTCCCTGGAGCTTGCCACGCAGACGATCCTCATCTCGCCGCAATTCCTCTTCCGGCTCGAGATGTTGCCGCCCGACGCCAAGCCCGGCGTCGCCGTGCCCGTTGACGATTATGCCCTGGCATCGCGGCTGTCGTATTTCCTCTGGTCTTCCATGCCAGATGACGAATTGTTGGCGTTGGCGTCGGCCAGGAAGCTCTCGCAGCCAGAAGTTTTGGCCGCCCAGGTGGAGCGGCTACTGCGCGATGCGCGGAGCGCGGCGTTTCTGGAGGGATTCTTCGGGCAATGGTTGGGGTTGCGCAAGCTTCCCGACGTCAGCTTCGACAGCAAACTCTTTCCAGCGTTCAGCACCGAACTGCGCGAGGACCTGCGACGGGAGACGGAGTTGTTCATCGCGTCGCTGGTGCGGGAAAACCGCAGCGCGCTGGACCTGCTCCAGGCGGAGTACACGTTTGTCAATGGCCGTTTGGCGGAGTTCTACGGCATCCGCGGGGTTGACAAATCGGCAGCTGACTTCCGCAAGGTGTCGCTGGCGGGGACGCCGCGGCAGGGGATCCTGACGCACGGCGCTATACTGATGCTTCCCTCGTATCCGAACCGGACCTCGCCCACGCGGCGAGGTAATTGGATCCTGGAGACTCTCCTCGGAGAGGAGCCGCCACCGCCCCCCGCTAACGTGCCCGAGTTGGCCCAGACGCAGGCGGCGCAACCCGACCTGCCCCTGCGGAAGCAGCTGGAGCTGCACCGCACCAATGCTCTGTGTGCCTCGTGCCATCAGACGATCGATGCCATCGGCTTTGGTCTGGAGAATTTCGACGCCATCGGTCGCTGGCGCGACACCGATCGTGGCAAGCCGATCGACGCCACCGGCCAGCTGCCGAGCGGCGAGTCGTTCTCCAGCCCCCGGGAATTGATCGCCATCCTTGCCAAACGGGAAGGGGACTTCGCGCGGCATCTGGCCAGTCGCCTGCTGACATATGCTCTGGGCCGTGGATTGGAATACACCGATCGCCCCGCCATAGAGGTCATCGTGGAGCGGACCCGCGCCGACCGGTTCCGCTTTCAGGACATGATCCGGGAGGTGGTGCTGAGCCGGCCCTTCCGCTGGCAGCGCCCCGAACAGGAGGAACGCCAACCATGAGGCAGCCGTTGATTTCCCGTCGGACGTTCCTGCGCGGCTCCGGAGTCGCCCTGGGATTGCCGCTTCTGGAATGCATGTTGCCGGTCGGCTTTGCGGCCGACCCGCCGGTCAAGCCGCCGCTTCGACTTGCCTGGATCTACTTCCCCAACGGGATGGTGCGGGAGTTCTGGACGCCTCAAGGATCGGGGCGGGGCTTCCAGTTCAATAAGACAAACGCTCCCTTGGCCGCAGTGCGTGAGCACGTCACGCTCATTACCAACCTGGCCCACGACAAGGCCCGGCCCAACGGGGACGGCCCAGGTGACCATGCTCGGGAAGGCGCCACGTACCTCACCGGCGTTCAAGCCAAGAAGACGGGGGGCAAAGACATCTACCTGGGCATTTCCATCGATCAGGTCATCGCTCGGCACGTCGGCCGAGAGACCCGCCTGCCGTCGCTCGAGTTGGGGACTGAGCCCAGTCGCAGGGAAGGGCGCTGCGATTCGGGCTACAGCTGCATTTACCTGTCGAACATCTCGTGGCGCAGTCCAACCCAGCCAAGCGGCGTGGAAATCAGTCCCCGCCGGGCCTTTGACCGACTGTTCGGCATTCCGGGTGAGGAAGGTCGGCGGTTTCAGGAGCGTGCGGCGGATCGGCAAAGCGTGCTCGACTTCGTGGCCGAGGATGCAAACCGGCTTCGCCGCCAGCTTGGGGCCAACGACCGCCGCAAGCTGGCCGAATACCTCGAAAGTGTCCGGGCACTGGAAAAGCAGATCGCCCAAATGACCAGCCTGCCGCCCGTGGCAGTCGCCGCTGATCGCAGGCCGGAAGCGGAACCGCCGGACTTCGTCAGCCACATTCGGCTGATGTACGACCTGATACTCCTGGCGTGGCAGACGGATGTCACGCGGGTAGTCACCTACATGCTGGCGAACTCGCAGACCAACCGGGTTTACAGCAACCTGGGGGTGAAGTCAGGCCACCACCAGCTGACGCACAGCACCGGGCAGGAAGCCGAAATCCAGAAGATTGACCAGTTCCAGATCGAAGAGTTAGCCCGGTTTATCGCCAAGCTGCGAGACACGCCGGAAGGGACCGGCTCACTGCTCGACCATTGCCTCATTACCTTCGGCTCCGGCTTAGGCGATGGCCGGACCCACGACCACCACGACATTCCGGTGGTGGTTGCGGGCCATGCGGGTGGGGCGGTGCCCGGTGGCCGGTGCATTGCCCTCAATGCCGAAACCCCGATGTGCAATTTGTTCGTGACAACGGCCCAGCTGGCAGGGTTGAAACTCGATCGCTTCGGCGACAGCACCGGGCCGTTGCCGGAGCTCCTGGCGTCGTGATTGCCCAAGGCGTCATTATCCCCCGCGTGCGAGTGATCTGATGCGGTATTGTCTCAGCGTCGTGGCCGTCCTGTGGGCCATCCTGTTCGCGGTGGGAGGGGTCGGAGCAGCCTCGAAACCCAACATCATCCTGGTGGTGGCGGACGACTTGGGCTACTTCGAGCCCGGATTCATGGGCGGCACCACGATCCAGACCCCGAACCTTGACCGCTTGGCGGGTCAGGGGTTGGTTTTCAGCAACATGTTCGCCGGCGCCCCGGTGTGCGCCCCCTCGCGTGCCTGTCTGCTGACAGGCAAACACGCCGGGCACACGTCGGTTCGGGTCAACGGTGGGGCGACGCCACTTCGCCCGGACGAGCGCACGATTGCGGCCGTCCTGAAGTCACAGGGGTATGCCACCGGTGGGTTTGGTAAATGGGGCTGCGGCGGCCGAGGCTCCACCGGCGTGCCTGAAAAGCACGGCTTTGATGTCTTCTTCGGCTACTACGACCAAGTCCACGCCCACTCCTATTACCCGCCCTACTTGATCCGTAACAGTGCCGAGGTGCCGTTACCGGGCAACGACGGCAAAGCACGGCGGCAAACGTACTCCCACTACGTCATCCACCGGGCCGCCCTCGAGTTCATCGAAGCCAACAGCCGCCAGCCATTCTTCGCTTACCTGCCCTACACGCCGCCTCATGGCGATTTCCAGATCCCGGATACCGATCCTGCGTGGGCCCTTTACAAGCACAAGCCCTGGCCGGAAGAGGCGAAGCGTTACGCGGCCATGTGTACGATGCTCGACCGGCACGTAGGCGAGATCGCAGGGCTTTTGAAGAAGCTAGACATCGAGAAGGACACGCTACTGCTTTTTGCCAGCGACAACGGCGGGGCAGATTATTTCGCGTCGCCGCAGCATCCTCGGGGCTTCCACTCGGCCAACAAGCATCTGGGGACCGGGCGGGAATATCGCGGCAAGAAAGGGGATCTATACGAAGGCGGGCTGCGCATCCCCTTCTTGGCGTATTGGCCCGGAACCATCGCCCCAGGCCGGCAGACCGACCTCTTGTGTTATTTTCCAGACGTCTTGCCGACGCTCGCCGAATTGGCAGGGGCTGAGGTGTCCGCTCCCACCGACGGCATCTCGCTGGTGCCGACGCTGCTGGGCAAAGGTGAGCAGAAACGCCACGACATGCTTTATTGGGAATTCAACGGCTGGGTCGCAGTGCGGGAGGGGAATTGGCGGGCGGTAAAGCCCGGCAAAAAGGGGGAGTGGGAGCTATACGACGTCGCGGCCGACCCGGGCGAACGAACCAACCTCGCCGCCAGACGGCCCGAGATACTGGCTCGCCTTCAGGCGGCGGCTCAGCATGCCCACGAGCCGGCGCGCGAAGGCACTTTCACCTCCACGGAGCGTAGTGAACGCGACCGTCGGGCCAAATACGGCGTCCACGACGATCCCAGCTACATTGCCACTCCCAGTGGTGTCATCAAGAAGTCTGACCTGCCCAAAAGCTCGAACTGATCCGGACGGGCGCGTCGATTTAGCTGGGCCGGCCGAAGCGGCGATGCCGCTTCGGCCGGGTCAGCAGCGCTTCGGCCGGGGTCATAGTGACCCCAAAGCAGGCCCAAGGATGCCCTTGAGTCGAATCGCGGCCAACGGTTATTCGCCGAACCATTCCCGTAGCTTCTCGTCGGCGCGCCGGCGATGCTTGTCACCGCAGAAGGATTGGATTGAGGTCCATACGGCCATCATCGCCCCCAAGTCGTCGGAGTAGCCGACGACCGGGAGGAAATCCGGAACGGCATCGATCGGCAGAATGAAATAACCAAGTGCGCCGGCGATCGTGGTTTTAGCCCACAGAGGGGTTTTAGGGTCGATCATGACGTAGTACAGACACAGGGCCATGCGTACCAACTCTCGACCGGCCCGGAGCGCCGAGCTACGCAATTTCCCCCAGAAACCCTCCTCGGAATAGTGTTCTTGGTTCATCGCAACTCCTCCGTATTGGGACACGTTCAACTTGCTCTCTAACACGAATCCGCTCATGTCCGGCGTTCCTTTCGGTCTGGAGTCGTCCCACAAGCGGGGCACGTTCAACTCACCCTCTACCATGCATACGCTCACACTGAGCCGGCGCTGACATGGGCGATCCGCACGGGAGCTTTTTTATTAGCCAGCTTGGTTGAAGCCCGACTTTCCCACGGTGTCCCTCTTGGATTCCGGAGGCGAGGGTGGAGCGGCGGAAAGGGATTGATCGGTTTGCGCTCGCGCGAGGCTGCGACACGTGTCCTGGGCCCGCGGGGTGCGCAAAACGATCAATCGTGAGCGCGGAACGAGGACCCGGTGGGGGCAAAAACCACCGCCTCGAGCGCCCAACCCCGCTACAAGATCGGTGCGTCCTTGCCGCCGTTCGTCCTTTGGGGCCGGAGGCGGTCGCCCAGTGTCACTCCAGCCATCGCCGGGCCAGGTCGGCGTAGGCGTCGATGCGGCGGTCGCGGAGGAACGGCCAATGGCGGCGGGTAGTTTCGATGCGTCGGCGGTCGCAAGTGGCGAGAAGGAGTTCTTCGCGGTCGTGGCTGGCCCGGGCGACGACGACTCCGAAAGGGTCGCAAACAAAAGACGCTCCCCAAAACTCCAGCCCGCCGTCGGATGGGCCTTCGTGGCCGACGCGGTTGACGGCGGCCACCCAGACTCCGTTCGCGATGGCATGGGAGCGCTGCATCAACTCCCATGCCTGATGCTGCACCGTGCCGTAGGCTGCCTTTTCGCGGGGGTGCCAGCCGATGGCCGTCGGATAGACCAGGATCTCGGCCCCGCGCAAGGCGGTGAGCCGGGCGGCTTCGGGAAACCATTGGTCCCAGCAGACGAGCGTGCCGATCCGCGCCCGCCGGGTCTGAAACACTTGGAAACCCAGATCGCCCGGGGTGAAGTAGTATTTTTCGTAGTAGAGCGGGTCGTCGGGGATGTGCATCTTCCGGTACCGACCCAGGAGGGAGCCATCGGTGTCGAAGACAACAGCGGTGTTGTGGTACACGCCCGGAGAGCGGCGTTCGAAAAGGGAGGCGACGACGACAACGCCGGCCCGCCGAGCCGCCTCGGCCAACCGCTCCGAAGTGGGACCGGGGATCGGCTCCGCAAGGTCGAAGAATTCAGGGGCCTCACGCTGACAGAAATACGGCGTGCGGAAGAGTTCCGGGAGGCAGACGACGTCGGTGCCGCTGGCTGCCGCGGCCTCGATTTGGGCCAGCGCCCGTCGAAGGTTTTCCTCCGGGTTTGGGCCACAGCGCATTTGCACGAGGGCGACGGTAAATTGGTCAGCAACGGCAGCCATGGCTACAACACCTGCGTTCCTGGACGAAAGCCGGGGGCCGGTCCCTCCGCGATCACCTCGGCAGATTCACGGTTCTTTCTGCGACGTTGCCGGGATTGAAGCAAGGGGATGAGCGGATGGCGGACGAAGGGTACGATACCCGATCTTTGAGCCGGCAGGTGCGGCAACATCTGGAGGCCCTGAAGCTGGCGGGGGTGGAATGGCTGCCGGCGGCCGCCGGGCGGCGGCCGCCGGCCGCGGCACGCTCAAGGGAGCCGGCCCGCCCCACGCCTGAGCCGTCACCCGCCGGCGTCTCGGTCCCGGTCGATCTGTTCAGCCTTGCCCAGCCTGAGGCCCCTCCCCAAAGTCCGGACGACCGCCGTCGGGAATTGCAGCTGTTGGCCAAGGAAGTCGCTCGCTGCGCACGCTGCTCGGAGCTGTATGCCACCCGCACCCAGACCGTTTTCGGCGTCGGTCCGGTGGGGGCGGAACTCTGTTTCGTCGGCGAGGCCCCGGGCGCCGACGAAGACGCCCAAGGGGAGCCGTTCGTCGGGGCGGCCGGCCAGCTGCTCAACCGCATCATCGCCGCGTGCGGCTTCAAGCGGGAAGAGGTCTACATCTGCAACATCATCAAATGCCGGCCTCCTGGGAATCGGCAGCCGTTGCCCCACGAAGCCGCCAACTGTCGCCCGTACCTGGAGCGGCAGCTGGAACTGGTGGCTCCCAAGTTCCTCTGTGCTCTGGGGGCCGTGGCTGCCCAGAACCTGTTGGGAAAGTCGGTGTCGATCAGCCGGCTCCGCGGTTCGTTTCAGAGCTACCGGGGCATTCCGGTGCTGTGCACCTATCACCCCGCGTACCTGCTGCGGAACCCATCCGCGAAACGCGACGTCTGGGAGGACATGAAGAAACTGCTGGCCCGCATGGGTCGGCCGGTGCCGAAGAACTGACGAACAGGCTCGGCGCACCAGCAACCAAAACGCCTCCCGGCCGACAGGCCGGGAGGCGTTAACCGTTCGGATCGTCGTCAATCCGCGGCTAAACCGTGAGTCAAGCCGCTCAACCAAGCAGCAGGCTCGGCTCCCAACCCACACGCTCGGCGGAAGCCCGCAGCTTCTCCAAGGCCCGATTCTGGATCTGGCGGACTCGTTCCTTGCTGATGCGGAGCAGGTGGCCGATCTGTCGCAGGCTGTGGGTGCCGTTGCCCGTCAGACCGAAGCGCAGGTCCAAGACCCGGCGTTCCCGTGGCCGCAGGTTTTCCATGAGGAAGCTGAGCGCCTCCTGCCGTTCCGAGTTCATGCGCAGCTGCTGGCTTTCGTTGTCGGGCATGGCCTCGGTGAGTTTGAAATCGCTATCATCGTCGAGGACGGCATTCAGCGACACCGGCGCCCGGGTTGCTGTCTGAAGGTGCGTCAGGTGCTCCAGGCTGCTTCCGGTGCGGGAGGCTAACTCCTGGGGACTGGGGAGGTGCTTGCCGCCGTGAGCGAGTGCTTCCGACTCCTGTTGGAGCAGCCCCAACTCTTGAAGGTGGTGCGGCGACAAGCTGACCAAGTGGCTTTGCCGGGCGACGGCGATTTGCAGCGTCTGCCGGATCCACCAAGTGGCGTAGGTGGCCAAGCGCGTGCCGTGGCTGACGTCGAAACGGTCGATGGCCTGCATCAGGCCACAGACCGCCTCTTGGAGGAGGTCGGCGTAGGCGAGCGCGTGGTGGCGAAACCTCTTCGCCACATGGGCCGCCAAACGAATGTTCGCCGACGCCAAGCGATGCTTGTAATGCACATAGCGGTCGTGGCAACGGCGAATGGCCGGCACCTGCCGCGCTTCGGCTGTGCAATGGTCGCGGATGAACTGGGCCATCGGCCAAGGCTCCATCGGTGGCCGATGGGCCCGCAATCGCGGGAAATGACGGATGAGCAGCCGGACCAGTTCGCTCTTGACCTCCCAGAAGCCGGCCAGCAATTCCCGCTCTTCTTCCGGCGTGAGCAGGTCGGACGAAAAGGTGGTGGGAACAACCGAAACAACATCCTCGCGCGCCGCCTGGCGCTTCCGACGTCGTGGCTTCATAGCCGTCCTTCCCATACGATTTCCCAATGGTTTCTTAAGCCCCGATGGCAGTGGCGAAGTCTGCGGTCGCGTCACCGCATGGCGGACATCAGACTGTCACTGTCGGCAAGGCAGAGGGGAAGTCGGCAACCACTCCCCTGTCTAACCTCCACCGATCGCACCGTCGAACAGCTTCTCCGCAATCCGCGTGATGCCGGCACCGACCATGGGCACCTCCTTGTGCGCGAACTGGCTGCCATTCATTGGCTGGCCGCTTCCTCCCGAAGCGCTCGTCGGACCAGCGTTGCATGGTCGCTCAATTGTAAAAATCATTCATTCTCGTATCAAGAGTTATTGTTTGAAATCTGCACAAGTTCATTGTCTTCCCACTCCTCGGTTCGTCGGGTCAGGTCCTTTCCTCCGTGCCACGGACCCAGCCACGGTGCACCTATCGTTTGAGGGGGGCGCAGTCCAGGCGGCGTTTTTCTCTACTCCCCGCTCCGCGGATTCCTCGTTTTGCGCTCACGGGGCACGAAGCAAGCGCCAAACGATCAATTTCCCTGCCTGCTCATCGCAACTCTCATCCTGGCGTGAGCGCGAAGCGATCAATCCGTCTCCGCCGCTGCACCCTCGCCGCCCCAAGATCCAGCGAGTCACCCCGTTGCCGGTCGCAATGGCAACCCGTCGGCGAACTTGGTATCTAAGAGGGCAGCACCCTGCGGCCAGTGGCATCGGGCCGGCGACCCATTCGGGCCCGGCCCGGGATGAGTCGCGTGGTTGCCCATTCCTGCGGGGACTTGCTGACAGCCATGACGGCACACGGTCCCAACCGGGGGTTTGTCGATCGTTGGATTGACGACCCCGACGGAGCGAAGGCGGCGTACGTCCTGTTTGTCCCCCACCATTACCGGGCGGAGAAACCGTACCCGCTGTTGATCTTCCTCCACGGAGCGGGGGAAACGGGGCGCGACGGCCGACGGCCGACCACCGTTGGCCTGGGGCCGGCGGTGCGGCGGCGGGAGAAGGACTTCCCGTTTTTCGTGGTCTTTCCGCAGTCCCAGGAATACAACTGGCACGCCGATTCCGACGACGCCCGCCGAGCGCTGCGCATCCTGAGCCAGGTGCAGCGGGAGTACCACATCGACCGGCGGCGGGTCGGCCTGACCGGCATTTCGATGGGAGGCTCCGGGGTGTGGAGCTGGGCAATCAACTTTCCCAATCGCTGGTCGGCCCTGGTGCCGGTCTGCGGCGGTGGTGGCTATCGCCTCCAGGCGGGGCGCATTGCCCACATCCCGTGCTGGTGCGTCCACGGGGAACTGGATGGCGTCGTTTCAGTGGAGCACTCCCGAGCCATGGTGGCCGCCCTGCGGGCGGCGGGCGGCCAGCCCCGCTACGACGAATACGCCGGCGTCGACCACCATTGCTGGGATCTGGCATACGACAACGACGAGCTATACGATTGGCTGCTGAGGCAGCGCCAGAAATAGTTGCCCCCCACCTCCGCGGCGGGATCGCCGTCGCGGCCGGGAGTCCAGGCAAAAGACGACACGCCGTTGCTGACTAGGAGAACCGCTCATGCCACGTCCGAAGGTGCATCGCCGTGATTTCTTGAAGTCCACTGCCGCCGGGGCCACGGCCCTGTCGCTGACCGCCGCCAGCGCTCGGCGAGTCTTCGGGGCCAACGACCGCCTGGGGGTCGCCTTCCTTGGTGTCGGCGGCCGCTGCCAAGCCCACCTCGAGATCATCCTCAAGTTCAGCCAGACCGGCCAAGGGGCCGCCCCCGTGGCCGTCTGCGACGTCTGGGACGGAAACGAGGAAGTCCAGAAGGGCGGCCGCGGACTCTACCCCTCCGCCAAGAAGGTCGGCCTCAATCCCGATGACAAGGCCCATGTGACGAAGGATTACCGTCGGCTGCTCGACCTCAAGGAGGTGGACGTGGTCTGTGTGGCGACGCCCGACCACTGGCACGCCAAGATGTGCATCGACGCCGCGGCTGCCGGCAAGGACGTTTTCTGCGAAAAGCCCATGACCCGGACCATCGACGAGGCCCATGCCGTCGTCGATGCCATGAAGAAGTACAACCGGGTGATGACGGTCGGGGTACAGTCGATGGCCGACCCGCGCTGGAACCGGGCGTATGAGTTGATCCGCGCCGGCAAAATCGGTCACGTCGCCCAGGGCCAGACGAGCTATTACCGCAACTCCAATGTCGGCCAATGGCGCTACTACAAGCTGACCCGCGACATGACCCCGAAGACGATTGATTGGGACATGTTCCTGGGCCACGCTTTTGAGGTCTTCCCCGGGGTGCCGCTCGGACCCAAGATTCCCTTTGACCGGGCCGTCTACGGGCAATGGCGCTGCTACTGGCCCTTCGGGGGCGGCGTCTTCACCGACCTCTTCGTGCACCAGACGACCCACTTGATTGCGGCCATGGGCGTTCGTTATCCCCGCCGCGTCGTCGGGGCCGGGGGCATCTACCTCGAATACGACGAACGCGACGTGCCCGACGTGGCGACCGTCGTGGCCGATTACGACGAGGGCTGCCAGCTGATCATTACCGCCACGATGATCAACCGCTACCCGATCGAGGAGGTCATTCGCGGGCACCTGGGGACAATCAAGTTCATGAAGGCTGGGTTCGAAATCATCCCGGACAATCCGGTTTCAAGTCCAGGGATCCCCTCGCGGCTGGAAGAAACGATTCGCGGAGAATACGTCGACTGCCACCCGCCGAGCGGACGCCATGCCGACACGGAGGCATTGTGGCTGGACTTCCTGAAATGCGTGCGGAACCGGGACCGGAACACCCTGAGCACGCCGGAACTCGGCGCGGCGGCGTTCACGACCGTGGCGATGGGGGTGCTCAGCTATCGCCAGGGGCAGGTTCTTTTCTGGGACAAGGAACGGCGGAAGCCGGTGCCGGCGGACGCCAGCTGGGCGGAGGCGTGGGAGAACCGCAGCAAGAAGCGGGGGAAGCCGAATCAGATCATCGGCTGGATGGCAGGCGACACGGGCAGCCTGTTGGAGCCGCCGGAGTACCAGAAGCTGGCCGGCCCGTGGATCAACGGCAAGGATCCGGCAGGGGGTTGAGGCAGCGAGCGGTGTCAGGCGGCCCTGCCGCCCCCGTTGGGGGCGGCAGGGCCAGCGTGTGTCCGACGTCCTATGCGCGAATGGGTCCTCTCGGAGCAGCACCACGCCTTCACCCGCAGTCAACGGTGGGAGGTGGCCGTGCTGCCGTTCGGTGCCACCGAGCCGCATAACCTCCACATGCCCTACGGCACCGACAACTATCAGGTGGAGGTCATCGGCAACCGTGCGTGCGAGCAGGCCTACCGCGCCGGAGCCAAGGTGGTGTTGTTGCCGACGATCCCGTTCGGCGTGAACACGAACTATTTTCACATTCCCGGTGGCCTGACGTGCAGCCTGACGCCGAGCACGCTGCTGCGCCTCCTGACGGACCTGGTCGATTCGCTCGAACGCCAGGGAATCCGCAAGATGGTACTCCTCAACGGCCACGGGGGCAACGAATTGAAGCCACTGATGCGGGAACTGCACCACCGGACCCGGGTTTTCCTGTGTCTTTGCGACTGGTATCGCATGGTGGCGGACGTTTACCCGCGGATTTTCGCCGAAGCGGGAGAACACGCCGACGAAGTGGAAACCAGCCTGGGATTGGCTTGCTTTCCACACCTGGTTCGGCCGGAGCTAGCGGACCCCGGCGCCGCTCGCCCCACCCGGTTCGAGGCCATCAACCGCGGCTGGGTCAGCATTACCCGACCTTGGCACCTCGCCACCAACAACACCGGCTTGGGCAATCCGCAGGCCGCCACTGCCGAAAAAGGACTCGAATTGCTGGCCATCGTCACAGATCGCTTGGCACGCTTCCTCGTCGAGCTGGCCGCCGCCCCGCTCGATGCCGATTTCCCGTACCCCCCGAAACAGGAGAAGATACCAGGCGCCAATACCACCCACGCTGGCCCGCTCGATGCCGATTTCCCGTACCCCCCGAAACAGGCTGGGCCTTAGCGCCTGTCAACGCTATTAGCTCCTCCGCTCTCCCCGACTAAGTAACCCCGTCGGGTGGCCCACGGCAGGTTTCCTGCGACCCTGGCCGATCCTCAAGTCATGCCCCGAACTCGAAGCGGAAAGCCGAATTGAACGTGGTAGATAGCGCTTTGCAACACCCTTTGCTTGAGCTAATCGGCCGATTAGCTTAAACTATAACACGACACTTAAGACAGACGACCTGGGTGGCGACGCAGCTCATTGCGGGAGCGTCTCTCTGGATTTCGGCGGGGCGCGGGTGCAGCGGCGGAGGGGGATTGATCGGTTCGGGCTGGCGCGAGGATGGGAGGCGCACCGGGCACGCCGGGAGACTTAATGTTGCGTGCCCGCTGCTGGGGTCGTGAAGCAGCATGAAGCACCATCTTCTTCTTGGATTCGCAGTGGCGTTGACGGGGTTGGGTTGTCGGGCGGCGGCCGATCCGCCCCTGGCGGATCGGCCGATCCGCGCGGTGGCCACCACGGGGATGATCGCCGACCTCGTCGATAATATTGGCGGCGAACGTCTGGAGCTGACCGGCCTGATGGGCCCTGGCGTCGATCCGCACCTGTACACCGCGACCGCCGCCGACATGGGGCGACTGGCACGGGCCGACATCATTTTCTACAACGGGCTGCACCTCGAAGGCAAAATGAGCACCATCTTCGAGGACATGCGCCGCCGCGGCATCCGCACGGTGGCTGTCACCGATGCCTTGTCGGCCACGGAGCTGCGGCCCGCTGCCGACGGGATGCACGGCCCGCACGATCCACACGTCTGGTTCGACGTCCGGTTGTGGATGAAAGCGGCCCGCCATGTCTGCGAGGCGCTCAAGGAGCTTGACCCAACCCATGCGGCCAGCTATCAGGCCCGGACCGACCGCTACTTGGCCCAGCTGGCCGACTTGCATGCAGAGGTGCGGCGGAAAGCCGAGCAGGTCCCGCGGGGCCAGCGGGTCCTCATCACCGCCCACGATGCGTTTTACTACTTCGGCCAGGCCTATGGCTTTGAAGTCCGCGGTCTCCAAGGGATTAGCACGGCGGAGGAGCCGAGCGTCGAGGCGGTGCAGTCGTTGGCGGCGTTCATTGCAGAGCGGCGGTTACCGGCGATTTTCGTGGAGTCGTCGGTGCCGCCGCGGACGATCCAGGCGGTGCAGCGGGCGGTGGCGGCGCGGGGACACACGGTCGCCATCGGCGGTGAGCTATTTTCCGACGCTCTGGGCGATGCCGGCACCCCGGAAGGTACCTACATCGGCATGATCCGCCACAACATCGACACCATCGTCAAGGCCCTGGCGCCCGCGCAGGGAGAGCCATGAACGCCGCCCCGACGCCGGCCATCGAAGTGACCGACCTGACCGTCGCCTACGACGAGCGCCCCGTCCTGTGGGACATCGACTGGACGGTCCCCCAGGGGGTGCTGGCGGCGGTGGTCGGCCCCAATGGCGGCGGCAAGACCACGCTGCTGAAAGCCGTCCTCGGCCTGGTCCGGCCGGCGGCCGGCCAGGCCCTGGTCCTCGGCCGACCGTATCGCGAACAGCGTCGCTTGGTCGGCTATGTACCGCAGCGGCGAACCGTTGACTGGGACTTTCCCACCAATGTCCTCGACGTGGTCCTCATGGGCTGTTACGGTCGGCTCGGCTGGATTCGGCGCCCCGGCAAGGCCGAACACGCCCAGGCGCTCGCCGCTTTAGACAAGGTGGGCATGGTGCACCTGGCCCGCCGACAGATCAGCCAGCTTTCCGGTGGCCAACGGCAGCGGGTCTTTCTTGCCCGGGCGTTGGTCGAGGATGCGCAGGTCTATCTTATGGATGAGCCATTCCAGGGCGTGGATGCCACCACTGAACGCGCCATCATCGAGGTGCTGCGGGACTTGCGCGCCGCCGGACGCACGGTCGTCGTCGTTCACCACGACCTCCAGACGGTGCCGGAGTACTTCGATTGGGTGACGCTGCTGAACGTGCAATTGATGGCCAACGGGCCGGTGGCCGATGTGTTCACCGAGGAGAACCTGCGGCGGACCTACGGCGGTCGGCACGGGCTGCTGCCAATCGCCGGCAGCGCTGCGGGGGGCTGGCCGGGTAAGCCATGAGTGACTGGCTCGGGGAACATTACACGCTCGTCATCGTGGCGGCCGGCGCGGGCTTGCTCGGCGTCGTCAGTGGTGCCGTGGGCAGCTTCGCCGTCCTTCGCAAGCAGAGCCTGCTGGGCGATGCCATCTCGCACGCTGCCCTTCCCGGCATCGTCCTGGCTTTTTACTTGACCCGCTCCAAGGCCCCGATCGTCTTGCTGCTGGGGGCCGCAGGGGCCGGCTGGGCCGCCACCTTGGCCGTGCTGGCCATCGTTCGCGCCAGCCGGATCAAGTATGACAGTGCCCTCGGCCTGACTCTGTCGGTGTTTTTTGGCTGGGGATTGCTGCTGCTGACCTACGTGCAGAACCCGCGCAACGTGCCCGAGGCGAGCAAGGCCGGGTTGAACACGTTCCTCTTCGGCCAAGCCGCTACCCTGCTGGAGAGCGATGTGCTGGTAATGGCCGGCCTGGGAACAGCGGCGCTGCTCCTGATGCTCCTTTTCTGGAAAGAGTTCAAGCTCCTGAGCTTTGACCCGGAATTCGGGGCCGCGCTCGGCTTTCCGATTCGTGGCCTGGAGGTGTTGCTGACATCGCTGGTGGTCATGGCCATCGTGATCGGCTTGCAGGCCGTTGGCGTGGTGCTCATGAGCGCCCTGGTGATCGCCCCGGCCGTGGCAGCCCGGCAATGGACCGATCGGCTCGGCCGTATGGTCCTCCTCGCTGCTCTCTTCGGTGCTGGGGCGACGGTCAGCGGCGCAGTCCTCAGCAGCCTCAGTCCCCGGCTCTCCACCGGCCCGACGACCACGCTGTGCGCCAGTGCCTTGGTGCTGGCGTCGCTGCTTGGGGCGCCGTCACGGGGCCTGGTGTGGCGCCGACTGCGGCAGTGGCGCCAGCGCCGCCAGCTTCGCGAGGCTCGCCATGCCTGCCTGGCAGATTGAAGCGCAACTGATCGCCGTGGTCGTGGCCGTGGCCTGCGCCCTCCCCGGCGTCTTCCTGGTGCTGCGGCGGCTGGCCCTCATCAGCGATGCCATCAGCCATGCCATCTTGCCCGGTATCGTCCTCGCCTTTTTCGTGACCCACAACCTCGCCTCTCCTTGGCTCGTCCTCGCCGCCGCTCTTACCGGGGTGTTCACCGTCAGCCTCGTCGAACTCCTCCAGGGCACCGGACTGGTCCGCGAGGACGCCGCCATCGGCTTGGTCTTCCCGGTGTTGTTCAGCGTCGGTGTGCTGCTGATTTCCGGCTCCAGCGCCCGCGACGTTCACCTCGACACCGACGCGGTCCTGGCCGGCAACCTCGCCATCTCGGTGTTTGAACGACGGCTGGTGATCGGCGGCCGCGACCTGGGACCGCAGACCCTCGCGGTCATGGCCAGCATCCTCCTCGTCAACCTGCTGTTCATCCTCGTGTTTTACAAGGAGCTGAAGCTGGCGACGTTCGATGCGGCGCTGGCAGCCACGCTGGGTTTCGCCCCCGGGGTGTTGCATTACGGGCTGATGACGCTGGTCTCGCTGACCGCGGTCGGGGCCTTCGATGCCGTCGGCTCGATCCTGGTGGTTGCGTTCATGATCGGACCACCGGCGACGGCCTACCTGCTGACCGACCGACTGTCTGCGATGCTCGGGTGGAGTGCGGCGTTGGCGGCGGCCGGTGCCCTGGGGGGATGCTGGCTGGCGTGGGGGCTGGCGGACGCCAACTTCGCCGGTGCCATGGTCACCGTGACCGGTCTGCTCTTCGCCT
>JANWYO010000224.1 GCA_025055215.1 Gemmataceae bacterium | reverse complement strand
TGAACTGCTGGTGGCGATCGCGATTATCGGCATATTGGCCAGTCTGGCGTCCGTAGCGGTGTTTCGGTGGATTGATCGTCAGCGCGTCAACAACACCAACGCCCTGCTCCAGACCGTGCAAGAATGTCTCAAACGGCATTGGACCAAGGTCATCGAAGACGCCAAGAAAGAAGCGATTCCGTCGGATGTCGTCACCCTGGCGGGCGGCTCGCAGGACCGGGCCCGCGTCATCTGGATCAAGCTGCGGCTCACCGAGGCGTTTCCGACGTCGTACTACGAAATCTTGTATCCGCCGCAGTTCTACGACCACAACAACGTCCTCGGAAAGGGTAAGACCTGGGTACCGCTGATTCCGCCCGACCGTCAGCACTACAGCAAAATGTATCGCGACAAACTCACGGTCACCGGGCCGAAACCGACCGACCGACTGACCGAATCGGCGGCGTGCTTGGCCCTGGCCCTCTCGGTCAATCGGGGCGGGGCGGCCCCGCTCGATCTCGACGCCTTGCCGATTCCTCTGGCCGACACCGACGGCGGTGAAGGGGACGGTGTGAAAGAACTGGTCGACGCCTGGGGCAATCCGCTCGCCTTCCTGCGCTTCCCCACGACCAACGACAAGACGCCGATCATCCCGCCCGGAGTGCCGGCGGCCAATCCAGGACTGACGACACCGCCGTTTTTGCTCCAGCCGTACGACCCTTCCGGGTTCGATTCCTACGGACAGAAAAACGGCGACCCGCTCGATCCGCGACCGCTGGTGACGGACAAGAGCAACAAGAAGGCCTATTTGCCTGGGCAGTTGACCCACGGTGCTTGGTGGAGCAGCAACGCCCGCGTCATCGTTCAGGAAGTCTGCCGCTTTTCGCTGGTTGACCCGGCCAGCGGCAATCAGCCCTGGTCGTTTTACACACTGCCGATCGTGGCCTCGCGCGGTCCGGACCGCGTCTGGGGCGTCAAGGTCATCGAAGACAATGTGCCCGCAGGGGCGCCGTCGGCGGCGCCGCCCAACCCGCGGCCAACGTGGCGCGCCCTGGGCGATTACGCCGACATGCGGGCGCTGCCCAGCCCTGGTCCCGACCCTTACCAGACGGCGCGCGACAACCTTTACAGCCACATGCTGGGAGCACCGCAGTAGAAATTCGGCCGGCGCGGATTGGCCCGCCCGCCGCACACGGAGACGACGCACACGTAGACGAGATTCCAACCATGCGCAACCGACGCCAAGCGATGACGTTGATCGAACTGCTGGTGGTGCTGGCCGTGTTGGCGACGCTCGGCGGTCTGCTGGCCTTTGTCTTTCCGACATTTCGCGAGCGGAGCCGGGCGGCCAAAGGGGCGCAAGCCTTGCAGACCTGGCTGAACTATGCCCGCGGCCGGGCCGCCCTCGAGCAGCGACCGATGGGCCTGCGCTTCAACCTCACCGGCCAGAAATACCAAACGGCGAGCGGCGAACAGCTTCTGGCCATCGTCCGTGAGTGCCAGTATGTGGAACAGCCCGACGACTACCGCGGCGCGGCGCTCTTTCCCGACCCGAGCAACCCCGCGGATGCGACCCTCGTGCAAGTCGGCGGCCCGACACCGACCGATTTTTCCAGCGGCGACGTCCTCGTCGGCGATGTGCTCGAGGTCCTCGACAGCGGCACGGTCCA
>JANWYO010000186.1 GCA_025055215.1 Gemmataceae bacterium | reverse complement strand
GACATCTCTCCCATGCGTCCAGGTTCCATTCGGGGAGAACGGCTGAGCTGTTCTCCCCGTCGTTTTTGCCCTCACGCCACGCTTGCCTTGGTCCCTTGGCCGCATTACCATGCCGTTGTTCGCCGCCCAAGCGGAGGTCTCCGGTGTGCGATTCGTGTACTTCACCAAGACGCTGCAGTCGCTCGACATCCCGAGCATCGTCCGTTTCCTGAAGGACGTGGGACTGGACGGCGCTGACTTGGCCGTCCGCGACGGCTACCCGGTCAATCCTGGTAACGTGCGGAGCGAACTCCCGGCCGCCCTCAGAGCGTTCCGCGACCACGGGCTCATTGTTGCCTTGGTGACGGCTGAGACCCGCTTGACCGACCCGGACAGTCCGGCAGCGCGCACACTGTTCGAAGTCTGTGGCCAAGCGGGCATCCCGGCGATCAAGATTGGCTATTTCGTTTACAAAGGGAAATTCGAGGAAACCCTCGCCGAGGCGCGCCGCCGGTTGGCCGGCTTCGCCCGGCTCGCCGCCCGCACGGGCACCAAGGCGGTCTACCACACCCACTCCGGAAACATGCTCGGCAGCAACGCCGCCGCCTTGCGGCTGTTGCTGCAAGACCTCGACCCGCATCACGTCGGCGCCTACGTGGACACCGGTCACGTCGCCATCGGCGGTGCCCCCATTGGCCTGGAACTCGACATGGTCCGTCCCTGGTTCTCGCAGTTGGCCATCAAGGACATGGCCTGGGAGCAGAGCAAAGACGGTTGGCGAAGCAGGGTGGTGCCGGTGGGCCGGGGAATCGTCCGCTGGGACGAGGTGGCCCGGGCACTGCGGGACTGTGGCTTCCAGGGCACCGTCAGCTTGCACGCGGAATACGAGGCCAAAGACCTGGTCGAACGCCAGCGCCTGGCCAAAGAAGAGCTGACCACCCTGCGGACAAAGTTCACCACGGGGACGTGATCGGCGGCGAGCGTTCCGCAAGGTGCTCGAACATGGGTGCGGAGACAACGGTTTCGGCCGAAGCCCGGGCGAGGCTGGTCTGAGGGGAGACGCGGGTCGTGAAAGTGGTGATCCTGGCGGGGGGCTTTGGCACCCGCCTGTCGGAGGAGACGGAGGTTCGGCCCAAGCCGATGGTGGAAATCGGCGGCCGCCCCATCCTCTGGCACATCATGAAGCACTACGCCCACTTCGGCTTTCGCGAGTTCGCCATCGCCCTCGGCTACAAGGGCGACATGATCAAGCGCTACTTCCTCGACTACGCTCACTTAAACAGCAATTTCACCGTCCATCTCGGCTCCGGGGATGTCATGCGGCGGGATGTCAGCCGTGAGGATTGGACCGTCCACTTGATTGACACCGGGTTGCGCACCCTCACCGGCGGGCGGGTCAAGCGCCTGAGCGGACTGCTGGGGCGGGACACTTTCATGCTCACCTATGGCGACGGCGTCTCCAACGTGAACCTGGCCGAACTTCTCCGCTTCCATCGCCATCATGGAAAGCTGGCCACCGTAACCGCCGTTCATCCGCCTGCTCGCTTCGGCAGCCTCGTGCTCGCCGGGGACGGGACGCACCGCCAAGTCCTTCAATTCCAGGAGAAGCCCCAGGCCGGCGAAGGCTGGATCAACGGCGGCTACTTCGTCCTGGAGCCCAAAGTCCTCGACTACGTCGCCGGGGATGATACCGTCTGGGAGCGCGAGCCTTTAGAAGCGCTGGCGGCCGACGGCCAGCTGATGGCCTATTGTCATGACGACTTCTGGCAGTGCATGGATACCCTGCGCGATGTCCGCTTGCTGGAAAGCCTCTGGGCCTCCGGCAAGGCCCCCTGGAAACTTTGGGACTGAGGCATGCCGGCTCCCTTCTGGCAGGATCGACCCACCTTCGTGACCGGTGCCACCGGGCTGGTCGGGGGCTGGGTCGTCCGTCGGCTCCTGGAATTGGGGGCCGATGTCGTCTGCCTGGTGCGCGACTGGGTGCCGCAGTGCGAACTCGTCCGCAGCGGCGACCTCCAGCGTGTCAAGGTGGTGCGTGGCGACGTCACCGACCAGGCGCTGATGGAACGTGCCTTGGGCGAGTTCGAGATTCAGACGGTCTTGCACTTGGCTGCCCAGACCATCGTCGGCATCGCCAACCGCAACCCGGTCTCGACCTTCCAGACCAACATCGCCGGCACCTGGGCCCTGTTGGAAGCCTGCCGCCGCAGCCCCAACGTGCAGCAGATCGTGCTCGCCTCTTCCGACAAAGCCTACGGCGAGCACGATCGGCTTCCTTACGACGAAGCAGCGCCACTCCAGGGTCGCCACCCCTACGATGTCAGCAAGTCGTGTGCCGACCTCATCGCCCAGTGCTACGCCCGCACCTTCGACCTGCCCGTGGCCATCACCCGCTGCGGCAACTTCTACGGCGGCGGCGACCTCAACTGGAACCGGATCGTCCCCGGCACCATCCGCTCGGTCTTGCGCGGCCAACGGCCCATCATCCGCTCCGACGGCCGATTCATCCGCGACTACTTTTACGTCGAAGATGGGGCCGCGGCTTACCTGCTCTTGGCGGAACGATTAGCGGCCCAGCCCGAGCTGCGTGGCGAGGCCTTCAATTTTTCCAACGAGCTTCAACTCACCGTGCTCGAGCTGGTGCAGCGCATCCTCGCGCTGATGGGCTCCGACCTTGAACCGGACATCCGCAACGAAGCCAGCCACGAAATCCGCCACCAGTATCTCAGCGCGGCCAAGGCACGGCGGCTGCTGAACTGGAAACCGCTCTTCACCTTGGACGAAGGCCTCAGACGCACTATCGCCTGGTACACCGACTTCCTGACCGGCCGTACCGAACCGACGCCGCCCCAGCAAGCGAGGATGTCATGATCGAGGGGGTGAAAATCATTCCACTGCGCCAGATTGTCGACGAGCGGGGCAAGGTGATGCACATGCTCAAGGCCACCGACCCGCATTTCATCGAATTCGGCGAGATCTACTTCTCTTGCGCCTGGCCAGGGGCCATCAAGGCTTGGCACCTGCACACCCGCATGACCCTCAATTACGCCGTCGTGCAAGGCCGGGCCAAACTCGTCCTCTATGACCAGCGGCCCGACTCCCCCACCAAGGGACAGCTACAGGAGATTTTCCTCGGTGAGGACAACTACGTCCTCGTGCAAGTGCCCCCGGGAATCGTCAATGGCTACAAGGCCTACGGCGACAAAATGGTCATCCTGGCCAACTGCGCCACCATCCCGCACGACCCCACGGAGATCATCCGCATCTCCCCCTTCACCCCGGACATACCTTACGATTGGTCGCTCAAGCACGGCTGAGGGAGGGGATCCACCGCCAAGCGGCGGGCACCACCGGTCGGCGGCGCCGCCAAGCGACGCCCAAAGCTCCTGCGCCAGAGTCACCCTCAGGCGATGCAAAGAGCCCGATAGCAAGCTCAGGGGAGATCGGTGCTGCCCATGAGGTAGCGGTCGCACTCGCGGGCGGCACCTCGGCCTTCGTGGATGGCCCAGACGACCAGGCTTTGGCCGCGACGCATGTCGCCGGCGGCGAAGACCCCCGGCACGTTGGTCAGGTACTTACCATGTTCCGCCTTGGCGTTGGACCGGGCGTCACGCTCGATCCCCAGATGGTCCAGCAGGAGACTCTCGGGCCCGGCAAAGCCTAGCGCCAGTAACACCAGCTGCGCTGGCAAGACCCTCTCCGTCCCTGGCACGGGCCGGGGGACGGCCCGGCCGTTGTCTTTGACCCACTCGACCTGGACCGTGTGGATGGCGCGGACATGCCCGGCCTCGTCCCCCTCGAATTTAGTCGTCTGCACCGCATAGCGGCGCGGGTCTTCACCCCAGAGGGCCTTGGCTTCCTCCTGACCGTAATCCAGGCGGTAGATTTTGGGCCACTGGGGCCAGGGGTTGTCCGGGGCCCGGGTATCCGGCGGTCGAGGAACGATTTCCAGCTGGAGGATGCTGCGGCAGCCGTGGCGAATGGCGGTGGCGACGCAGTCGGTGCCGGTGTCACCGCCACCGATGACGATGACGTCTTTGTCCTTCGCGGAGATGAACTTCCCGTCCTGGAAACCGCTGTCGAGGAGGCTCTTGGTGTTGGCGTGGAGGAACTCCATCGCGAAATGGATGCCTTTGAGGTGCCTCCCTTCGGTCTTGGCGAAGAAGTCGTTCGGCTTGGTGGCGCCGCCACAGAGGATGAGGGCGTCGTAGACCTCTTCGGTCAGCCCGTTGGTGGTCTGAGGGAGCAAGCGGAAGGCCGGCTTGCCCGTCGGACCTTCCGGGTGGATCCTTTGAATGAGGACGTCGCGACCGACCTCGCAGTTGGTGACGAAGCGAATCCCCTCGGCGGCGAGCAGGTCGACGCGGCGCTGGACGATGGCGCGCTTGTCGAGTTTCATGTTGGGGATGCCGTACATGAGAAGGCCGCCGATGCGATCGGCACGTTCGTAGACGGTGACCCAGTGGCCGGCGCGGTTCAGCTGGGCGGCGGCGGCCAAGCCGGCCGGCCCCGAGCCGACCACCGCGACTTTCTTCCCGGTGCGCTGTGCCGGGGGCTCAGGCACGATCCAGCCTTCCTCAAAACCCTTGTCCACGATCGCGCACTCAATGGTCTTGATCGTCACCGGCGGCTCATTGATCCCGAGAACGCACGATCCTTCGCAGGGCGCCGGGCAAACGCGGCCGGTGAATTCCGGGAAATTATTTGTCTTGTGCAACCGATCGAGCGCCTCCCGCCACAGGCCGCGATACACGAGGTCGTTCCATTCGGGGATAAGGTTGTTGATCGGGCAGCCCGAGGCCATTCCCTCCAGCAGCGATCCGGTGTGGCAGAAGGGCACGCCGCAGTCCATGCACCGGGCGCCCTGCTTTTGCAGCAGAGCGCCATCAGCATGCTCGTGAAACTCAAACCAGTCGCGAATCCGTTCAGCCGGCGGACGCACAAGCGGCAGCTCGCGCGGATATTCGAGAAACCCAGTCGGCTTGCCCATGACCCACACCTCAGTGCGCGTGTTGGCCATCGCCAGGTTTTGGCGACGGCCTCGCTTTATACCGCCTCCGGATCAACCCCCAAGGCCCGCAGGCGTTCCGCGAGGCGTTCGGCGCGTTGGCGCTCCTGCTCGGCGCGTTCCTCCGCGGAAAGCAACAGGTTTCCCTCCCGGTCCCAGAAGCGTAACCAAAGCGTGTCGATGCCTAGATAGCTCCCGCGCCACAGCCCCACTTCGACTTCCATCGCCGGCAATTCGTAATGGCCGCGGTGGTTCAGCTCCAGCGGAACATACCGGCCATCAACGAGGTGATACGCCTCCACCCTGCCGACGAACGGCTCGAAAATGACGTAGTAGGCCGCGTGGACGGCCTGCTCGTAGACCCAGAACTTGCCGTGCCAGGGCGTGCGGTCACGCTCCTCCGAGCCATCGCCCGAGGCGAATTCGATCACCACCAGGGGCGACACGATTTCCTTCCACATCACATACGACCGCCGAACCTGCCCCTCGAGCATGGGGGGCACGCCGGGGACATAGAACCAGTCGGGGGCCTTGCACCCCAGCAGGGACGGCTCAGTGTAGCGCCAGTAGAGGCCGCTATTCTGACCGATGGCAAATTGACCGTCGGGGTGGCGCCGGTGGAGGAGGGGCAGGATGGAGCTGGTCAGCAGGATACTTTGCGGATGCTCCAGGAAGTTCTCCGCAGGTCGCCCGTCCGAATCGGGTAACTGCGTGTGGTCCGGCCAGGACGCCCCCTCGAGCACCAGGGCATCGGGCGTGCTCGGCCCCGGCGGGGCGACCATTCCGGCGTCGGCATGGCCCCGGACAGCTACGCTTTCTTGGGTCGCGGTCTGTGTCATTTGCCACCAGCACGAGCCAGGTCGCGGGCGTTCTCCTCAAATGCCGCCATGATCGCCTCTTCCTCGCTCAGCCCCTGCGCCTTGAAGCGACGCTGCGTCTCCAGCACGCGGCGGTAATCGTTCGGATACACCTTGACGAACTGGGGCACCATCCGGTCCCAGTGGGCCAGCACCTTCTCCGCTCGAGTGCTTTGGGTGTACTCGGCGTGGCGGCGGACCATGCTCTTGACCCAGGCGATTTCCTCCGGGTCGTCGAGTTGCACGAGCTTGACCATTTCCAGGTTGCAGCGGCGGGCGAAATCCCCCGCCTCGTCGAGGACGTAGGCGATGCCGCCCGACATCCCGGCCGCAAAGTTGCGGCCAGTCGGGCCCAGGATGACGACCCGACCGCCGGTCATGTATTCGCAGCCGTGGTCGCCGACGGCTTCGACCACGGCATGCAGGCCACTGTTGCGGACGCAGAAGCGCTCGCCAGCCACGCCGCGGATGTACGCTTCCCCCGCGGTGGCCCCGTAGAACGCCACGTTGCCGATGATGACGTTTTCCTCGGCGACAAACCTCGAGGCCTTGGGTGGATAGACGATGATCTTGCCGCCGGAGAGGCCCTTGCCGCAGTAGTCGTTGGCATCGCCTTCCAGGATGAGCGTCATGCCTCGTGGGATGAAGGCGCCGAAGCTCTGACCGGCGGAGCCCTGGAAGTGCAAGCGAATGGTGTCGTCGGGCAGGCCGGCCGCACCGTAGCGGCGCGTGATCTCGCTGCCGACCATCGTGCCCACCACCCGGTGGACGTTGCGAATCGGCAGCGTCGCCCGGACCGGCTCACCGCGTTCCAATGCCGGCCGACACAACGGCAACAACGTCGTCACGTCCAGGGCCTTGTCCAGGCCGTGGTCCTGCGGAATCTGGCAATAACGGCCCACCTTGGCATCGACCGGCGGCGAATAAAAGATGGCCGAGAAGTCCAGGCCCCGCGCTTTGTAATGGTCGACGGCCCGGCGCATCTCGAGCTTGTCGGTTCGGCCGACCATCTCGTTGATCGTCCGGAAACCGAGTTGGGCCATCAGCTCCCGCACTTCTTGGGCGATGAAGCGCATGAAATTGACCACGTGCTCGGGCTTGCCGGTGAATTTGGCCCGCAGCCGCGGGTCCTGCGTCGCCACTCCCACGGGGCACGTATTGAGGTGGCAAACGCGCATCATGATGCAGCCCATCGCCACCAGCGGCGCGGTGGCAAAGCCGAATTCCTCCGCTCCCAAGAGCGCCCCGATGACGACGTCCCGCCCGGTCTTCAGCTGGCCATCGACTTCGACGACGATCCGGCTACGGAGATCGTTGAGGACGAGGGTCTGATGCGTTTCGGCTAAACCCAATTCCCAGGGAGCGCCGGCATGTTTGATGCTCGTCAGGGGCGAGGCCCCGGTGCCACCATCGTGCCCGCTGATGAGCACCACGTCGGCGTGCGCCTTGGCCACGCCGGCGGCGATGGTGCCCACGCCGACCTCGGCGACCAACTTGACGCTGATCCGCGCCTGCGGGTTGGCATTTTTCAGATCGTGGATCAGTTCCGCTAGGTCCTCGATGGAGTAGATGTCGTGGTGGGGGGGCGGTGAAATCAGCCCCACGCCGGGCGTCGAGTGCCTGGTCCTGGCGATCCAGGGATAGACCTTGTGGCCGGGAAGCTGGCCGCCCTCCCCCGGCTTGGCCCCCTGGGCCATCTTGATCTGCAACTCGCGGGCATTGACCAGGTATTCGCTGGTGACGCCGAACCGCCCCGACGCGACCTGCTTGATGGCGCTGTTCTTCGAGTCGCCATTGGGCAATGGGACGTACCGCTCCGGGTCCTCTCCCCCTTCGCCCGTGTTGCTCTTGCCGCCGATGCGGTTCATGGCGATTGCCAAGGTCTCGTGGGCCTCCTGGCTGATCGACCCGTACGACATCGCCCCGGTCTTGAATCGCTTCATGATTTCCTCGACCGGCTCGACTTCCTCGATGGGGATGGGCCGCTCGGCGAACTTCAAGTCCATCAGGCCGCGGAGGGTACACAAGCGCTTCGACTGGTTGTTCACCAGCTCGCTGTACTGCTTGAAGATGGCGTAGTTGCCGGTGCGGCAGGCGTACTGGAGCTTGTGGACGGTTTCCGGGTTGAAGAGGTGGTATTCGCCGTCTTTGCGGTACTGGTATTGGCCGCCGACGTCGAGGAGTCGGCCGTTGGTCGGCCGCTCCGGGAAGGCCTTACGGTGCCGCGCCAGGGCTTCTTCGGCAATCACCTCCAGGCCGATGCCACCGATGCGCGACGACGTCCAGGTGAAGTAGCGGTCGATGACTTCCTGGTTCAGCCCGATGGCCTCGAAAATCTGGGCGCCGGTGTAGCTTTGCACCGTGGAAATGCCCATCTTGGACATGACTTTGACGACGCCCTTGTTGATGGCTTTGATGTAGTTCTTGACGGCCTGGGCGTGATCGAGGCCAGGGAGGAGGCCCTGGCGGATCATGTCGTCGAGGGTTTCAAAGGCCAAATAGGGGTTGATCGCTCCGGCCCCGTAGCCGATGAGCAGGGCGAAGTGGTGCACTTCGCGGGGCTCGCCGCTTTCGATGATCAGCCCGCAGCGCGTTCGGGTTCCTTCGCGGATCAGGTGGTGGTGCACGCCGGCCGTGGCCAACAGCGCCGGGATGGCGGCATGGTCGCGGTCGATGCCGCGGTCGGAGAGGATCAGCAGGTTGTAGCCGTCGCGGATTGCGGCGCTCGCCCGGGCACACAGGTCGGTCATGGCCCGCTCTAGTCCGGCCGGTCCCTCCCGCACGGAGAAGAGCATCGGCAGCGTGATGGCCTTGAAGCTGGCACATTGCAGCCCCCGTGCCTGCGTGCCGTCGAGCTGCCGCAACTTCTCCAGCTCTTCATTTTTGAGGATCGGCGACTTCAGCTTGATCTGCCGGGCAGACTGCGGCGTCGGCTCCAGCAGGTTCTGCTCGGGCCCGGTGGTCGATTCCACCGACATGATGATCTCTTCGCGGATGGCGTCGACCGGCGGGTTCGTGACCTGGGCAAAGAGTTGCTTGAAGTAGTTGTACAACAGCTGCGGCTTGTCCGACAGGACGGCCAGCGGCGTGTCGGTCCCCATGGAGCCGACGGCCTCATTGCCGTCGGCGGCCATCGGCGCCATCAGCAGCCGCAAGTCTTCCGTCGTGTAACCAAAGGCCTGTTGCCGCAGCGTCACCGTGGCATGGTCGGGCTCGGGCGGGGGTGGGGCCGGCGGCAGCTCCTCCAGCCGCACCAGGTTGGCCCGCAGCCAATGGGCGTACGGCTTGGCCGTGGCGATCTCGTACTTCAGGTCGTCGTCGTCGATGATTCGGCCTTTGTCCAGGTCGACCAGGAACATCCGCCCCGGCTGGAGCCGGCCTTTCTGCACGACCCGCTCAGGCGGCACGTCGAGCACGCCGACTTCCGACGCCATAATCACCAGGCCGTCGGCCGTGACGTAGTAGCGCGACGGTCTCAGGCCGTTGCGGTCCAGCACCGCTCCGATGCGCTGCCCGTCAGTGAAGGCGATCGACGCCGGGCCGTCCCACGGCTCCATCAAGCAGGCGTGATACTCGTAAAACGCCTTCTTTTCGGCGCTCATCGACTCGTGCCCCGACCATGGCTCGGGGATCATCATCATCATGGCGTGGGGCAGCGAGCGACCGGCCATTACCAGCAGTTCCAGGGCATTGTCGAACATGGCCGAGTCGCTGCCGGTCTCGTCGATGATTGGCAGGAGCTTGTGGATGTCGTCGCCGAGGAGCGGCGACCGGAAGAGGCTCTGGCGGGCGTGCATCCAGTTGACGTTGCCGCGGAGAGTGTTGATTTCGCCGTTGTGGGCCAGGTAGCGGTACGGATGGGCCCGCGCCCAGTTCGGGAAGGTGTTGGTGCTGAAGCGGGAATGGACCATTGCCAGGGCGCTCTCGACGGCCGGGTCGAGCAGGTCCGGGTAGTAGCGCGTCAGCTGATCGCTGGTGAGCATCCCCTTGTAGACGATGGTCTTGTACGACAGGCTGGGGACGTAGAACATCGCCTTGGTGGCGATCGCCGACGAGCCACGGACGGCATTCTCGATCCGGCGGCGAATCACATAGAGCTTGCGCTCGAAAGCCAGCGGATCTTCGAGACGCGGATGGCGGCCGATGAACACTTGGCGGATGACGGGTTCCACCCTCCGAGCCGTCTCGCCCAGGTCGGCGTTACACGTCGGCACACTGCGCCAGCCCAACGGCACCTGGCCTTCCTCGCGGATGATCTGCTCGAACAGCTCTTCACACCGCCGCCGGTCGTCGTCCGCCCGGGGGAGGAAGACCATGCCGACGCCGTACTCGCCTGGCGCCGGCAGGCGAATTCCCAACCGTTCGCATTGTTCGGCGAAGAACCGGTGAGGCATTTGCAAGAGGATGCCGGCCCCGTCGCCGGTGTTCTTCTCGCAGCCGCAGGCGCCCCGGTGTTGCAGGTTGAGGAGGATCTGCACCGCATTCTGCACGATGGCGTGCGACTTGCGGCCTTTCAGGTCGACGATGAAGCCGACGCCGCACGAATCGTGCTCGTACCAGGGGTCGTAGAGGCCCTGCTTGGGTGGAGAGACAGTCCAGGTCATGATCGACTCGGCTTGCCGCGGTCATGGTGGTGAGAGCAGCCGGACGCCGCCGCGGTCCAGGCGTGCCGGCGAAAGGCCGGACGGAGTTACCGGACCCGGCGTGCCGCCGTTGGTCGGCGACGATGGTTAGCGTGATGTTGGGGCCCGCTGACGCCATTGCTGGCGGCGCGGCCGCTCGATTGCAGCAGCAGGTCCAGGAAGCCCTGGGCGGCGCCGCTCAGACGGTGCTGGCGACGCTGTACCACGCCTAGCGGACGGACCAAACGGGCATCCGCCAACGGCACGGCCGCTAAGGTGCCGGCAGCCACCTCACGCCGCAGGGTCGGCTCCGGCAGCAGCGCGATCCCGGCTGCCAGGGTCACCGCCTGCTTGATGTTCTCCACGTTGTCGAACTCGATCACCACATCGACGGCCACCCCGTGCTCCCGCAGGAAGCGGTCGACTTCCCGGCGAATCACCAAGCCGCGGTCAAAATGGATGTACTTCTCTCCCGCCAGCGCGGCGATCGGCACCGCCGATCGCCGCGCCAGGCGATGCGTCGGTGCGCACGCCACGACCATCGGCTCGTCGCGCCACGGCAGGGCCTTCAGCTCCCGCGTCGTCTTGGGGAAGGAAACGAGGCCGAAGTCAGCCGTGCCTTGCAAGACCCGCTCGTAAACGCGGTCCGGGTGCAGGTACTCAACGTGCACTCGGGCATGGGGCTGCTGTTGGGCGAAGCGTTCCACCAGTTGGCCCATGTCGCCCAAGCCGACCGAGTAAATCGCCGCCACCTCGACCGTGCAGCTTCGCTGCTGGTGTTGTCGGCGGATAGAGGCCTCCAGCTCCAGGTATTGCTCCACTAACCCTTGGCAGCCCTGGTAGTAGACCTGCCCCCAGGGGGTCAGCTGCAACGGTCGCGTCGAGCGGTCGATCAGCTGCACCCCCAGGCGACGTTCCAGCTGCAAGACCGTCTGGCTAGCCGCCGACTGCGAAACATTGTTCAGCGCCGCTGCTTGCGAAAAGCTGCGATGGCGCACCACGTCGCAGAAAATCTTCAGGGCCTCAAATTGCATGGCCTCATCATATCAGAGCTTTTTCTGATAGCAAGCACAAACAGAATTAAAAAAACTTATAGTGTATCAGGCCGCAGAGAAGGGTCTGGTGGTCAAGCGCGCTGTCCCGCGCGGGCGTCGGCCACGGCCCCGGCAAGCTGGTCGACCGCTGTGGGAATCCGCCGCAGGGCCAGCTGCAAGCGTTCGTAGTCGGAGCCACCCGTAGCCGGCCAGCGGATCAGCCACTCGGCCAGGGGCCGTGCCACATGCTCCGACACCAGCGCCTGCTGTCGATTGCGGGCGGCTTCCCGCTGGGCGTCGACATACTGCTGCCCAAGCCATTCCACCAGTTGATGCGTGATCGACGCGGCCAAAGGAACGAGGATGACGTCGGTCCAGTTGAGGCCGCCGGCCGCCACGACAGCCGCGATGGAGGCCGCTTCCAGGCTGAATTTGGTCCCTCGCAGGGTGTTCAGCACGGCCGGGTTTTTTTCCAGGTCCTCGTACAAGGCCCGGGCCGTGCGCTCAACTTCGTCGGCGAGACTCAGCTGGAAGGCGCGGAAGCCCTCCTGGAAACGCTCCTTTGCCTGGCGGGCCAGGCCGCTGTGGAAACCCGCTTCGATGTGGGCCCAGAAGGGATGGCCATCCGCCCGACGCGCTGCCTCGGCTTGGAGCATGTCGAGCCAGCCGGCCAAGGCGCCCTCCAGGACCGGCTGCTCCGGCAGGGACGGGGCCTCTGGTCGGCTCAAGGCACGGCTCAGAAAGTCGCGCAGCAGATGATAGGGCTTACGCAAAATGCGAAGCGTTTCCGAGACGTAGCGGCCGATCCCCGGCAGTTCGAGCAATTCGAGCAGACGCACCAGCGCTTCGTCGAAGCGGTGGAACTGACTGGTCATCAGGTATTCGCGGCGGTAGCGGTTCTCGAATTCGGCTTGCCCGTTCTCGACCAACGACCGCCAAGTCTCCAGCGCCGCCAAGTCGTCGCGGACAATGGTCAGCAACTGGTCGTTGGCTTCGCGGAGGAATCGAATGCCCGCCTGCACGACCCGCCAGCGCGTCTCGTGGGGCGGGTCGGCCAAGACGCTCAGCTGGTTGACGAGCGGGATGCGGTAACGGGCGGCATGACGGGCCGGGTCGGCTAATTGCTCAGGACTCAGATGCGGGATGGCCACGGTGGCGACCAGCCCGGCCGGCAGCCGAGACGCCACTTCATCCGTGAAATGAGCCAGCAACGTCGGCACGTCGGCCTCCTTCATCTTCACCAGGCAAGCGATCACGGGCTTGCCGGCCTCCAGCATGAGCTTGAGGAACTGCGTGGGGATCTCGTCGTTGTAACGCTCGTCGGAGGCGACATAGACGATGACGTCGGCGAGTCCGACCACCTCCAGCAGGCGCACGACGTAGCCGGTCGCGGCATACGTCGTCATGTCGGGGCAGTCCCAGACGACGTAGTGGCGCAGCAGGGCGTCGGCGATCGGATCGGGGGTGAGGCGGCGGACCTGGTAGACGTCTTCGTCAAGGTTGGCGGGGCAGGAATCGTCGAGGCGTTGCAAGGGGCCGAGGAAGCCGGCATGCGCCGGCCATTGGAGGGCGCCTGGGGCCGAGGTATAGGCGACGGGATGGCGGGTGAAGCCGGCTTGCGGATTGGTTTCCGCCGCGGCGGCGCCGCTGAGGAGGTTGGCCACGGTACTTTTGCCGGCGCCGGCCCCACCGACGACGGCCACGTGCAGGGGCAGGGCGGGCTGGCCGTCGAGAAACGGCCCGATGCAGTTGCGGACCACGGCGGCGGCCAGCCGCAACAGCACCGCCGCGGCGGCCGACGAGCGGCCATGCGCCTCCAACCAGGCCAAATCATCAGCCAACTGACTGACCAAGCCTCGAATCTCGCGTTGGTCCATGGGTGATCTGGTTCCTCCTGAAACGGCCGGCGAACGGCTTCCCCGGTCAGGATGGGGGCCGGCGGTCCAAGCGGAACGGCTCGACAGGTAACGACGGAGTCTGGCCGCGGAGCAACTCGAGCATCAGTTGAGCGGTCGCCGGCGACAGATGAATCCCGGAGCGGAAGTGGCCGGCGGCCACCCAGACGTTGCGCCAGCCGGGCACCGGCCCCAGGAAGGGCCAGCCGTCCGGGCTTCCCGGACGCAGGCCCGCCCAGCAGCGCTCCAGCGCTGCCGATGCCAACCCCGGTACCCAGCGGACCGCCAGGCCGATCAAGTCCGCGATGGCCGCCGCCGTGGTCCGCCGGTCGAAGCCGACGTCTTCCTCGGTGGAGCCGACGAGGACGCGGCCGTCGGGTCGCGGCACCAGGTAGCGGGCAGCATCGATGACGATGCGGCGCAACAGCGGCGGTGCCGCGTGCAGCAGGGCGATCTGACCGCGGATGGGGCGGATTCCAGGTCGCCAGCCGAGCGGTGCCAGCAGGCTGTCGCTCCAGGCCCCGGTAGCGATCAAGAATTGGCCGGCGTGCCACTCGCCAAGCGGGCCGCGCGCCGCCAACACCCGGTCGCCGACTCGGTGCAACTCGTGGATGGGGCACCCGGGTCGCAGACCGACCCCGCGGACGGCACAGGCGGCCTCGAGGGCCCGCAGGTGGCGCGGGTTCCGCAGCTGGGCCATGTCCGGGAGAAAAATGACCTCGGTGTTTTCGGCTGCCAGCGCGGGTTCCAGAGCACGCGCTTGCTCGGGACCGAGCCGTTGGAAGGCGATTCCCTCGGCGTGCCACTCGTCGTCGGGGCGTGTGCCGGGAGCGAGCAGGAGCAGGCCGCCGCAGCGCAGGTAGCCGTTGTCGATCCCGGTCTGCTCGCGGAGTTCGGCAGAGAGGGAGGGGAAGCGGGTGGCGCTGAAGGCCCGGAGCTGCTCCAAGGGCGTGCGGGCCGTGGCCGGATTGCCCGGCGGGATGATGCCCGCGCCGGCCCAGGACGACTCGCGGCCGAAGTCGCCCTGGTCCACGACTTCGACGCTGAGGCCGGCCTTGGCGAGGAAATAGGCGGTGGTCAAACCGATGACCCCGCCGCCGAGGATCAGCACGTCGGGAGAAGTCGCCATGGGACGCACGTCCCGGCGGGACGAGCCGCCGAGCCGTCAGGGACTTGCGGGACAGGCCAACGCCAACGCCGTCGTGGCCCAACCGCTGGCGGCGATGGATATAAACTGGTCCTTGCCGTGCGGAAAGCCCGTCTCAAAGTACACCTGGAACGGTCGGCTGCGACTGACGACATGCCAGGAGCCATCGGGCCGCTGCTGGTCCAGGAGGAAGCGGAGGCCACGGCGGTAGACGGGATCCTCGACCTTCCAGCCACCGGCCTGGTGCAAGGCCACCAGAGCGGAGCCGGTGGCGTAGGCGTCGCTGGCCAGCGTATCGAGTTGGGCCCAGCCGCCATCGTCGCGCTGCTGCTGAGCCAAATCTTGGGCGGCCGCCTGCACGGCGGCCGCATCAGCTCCCGCTTCCTTCAGCCCCCACAGACGGAAGACGCGATCTTCAGTGTCCTTGACCGGCGCGTTCAGCAGCCACTCGCGGGCTCGCTGCCGGCGCTGCGCGATCCGTTCCTGTTGCGCCGCGGTGCCGTAGACCCGCAGCGCCCGCAGCCCCAGGTAGGTCGAGGTGAAGCCGCTGCTCTCCGAGGGCGGTCGATTGGCCTGCATCGGCCAATGGTCGCTTTCCGAGCGGTGATTCAGGATGTATTCGGCGACAGCGGCGGTGTTCTCATTCGGCCGCCAGCCGCCCCAGTCCAACGTCAGCAGGGCGTAGCCGGCGGTGGCCACTTGGCCGCCGACGCCGCGGCCTTTCAGGAAGTTGCCACGGTTGCGTTCCAGGAAAGCGTCGATGAAGAGGAGCTGCTCGTCGAGGAAGGTCGAGTCAAGCGCGAAGCCACGCGCCTGGGCCGTGGTCAACGCCAGGATCGGCAGCGCCTGGTTGTGGCAGGCAAAGCAGCTGCGCTGGCTTGCGTGCCCCTCGGCCCCTTGACGAAGCAAGGGGAGCGCCCGGGCCACCGCCGCCCGAACCTCGGCGGTCGTGACCTCGGGACCGGCCCACGCCGACCCCGCCCCGCTCAGCACCAGCCCCCAACATATCAACATGGACCACCGCATGGCTCGGCTCCTCCTCGGGAACCCGTGCCCGCCTCACATGGCCGCAATCACGGCGATGATCGAGTACAGGACCACGCCCAGCAGGAAAATGCCCATCATCAGTGAGACGACCGTTCGCGCCGCGTGAACATCATCGGCCCGGAATTGCTCCACTTCCGACGGGCTGAACGGCTCCGTGACGGCTTGACTGTGCTCTGCGTGCATCCGTTTCCCTTCCGTTGTTGGTTGTTCCACCGCCCGCAGCGTCGGCCAGCGGCCGCGCGTTTCCATAACATCCTACCGTAGGAATCCATTTCGTGCAGGAGAAATCTCATGGCCGAGTTCCGCTATTCAGACATCGCCAAAATGCTCGATCATTCGCTCCTGCAACCGACCTTGACGGACGCCGACCTCGAAGCGGGCGTAAGGCTGGCGCGGGAATACGACGTCGCCTCGGTGTGCATCAAGCCGTACGCCGTGCGACTGGCCGCCCAGCTCCTCGCCGGCTCGACGGTGGCCGTCGGCACCACCGTCGGCTTTCCGCACGGCGGGCACGTGACGGCTGTCAAGGTCGCCGAAGCCGAACAGGCGATGGCCGACGGGGCGCGGGAACTCGACATGGTGGTCAACATTGGCAAGGTGCTGAGCCGCGCCTATGGCTACGTCGCCGCCGACATCCGCGCCGTGGTCGAGGCGGCGCATCGGCGTCAAGCCCTGGTCAAAGTCATCTTCGAAAACTGCTTCCTCCACGACGAGCACAAAATCGAGCTGTGCCGCATTTGCGGCGAGGTCGGGGCCGATTTCGTCAAGACCTCGACCGGCTACGGCGACTCCGGTGCCACCGATCACGACTTGCAGCTGATGCGCCGCCACAGCCCGCCGCACGTCCAGGTCAAGGCAGCCGGCGGCGTTCGCACTTTCGACCGCCTGTTGGAGGTGCGCCAGTTGGGGGTCACACGTGTCGGCGCCACCGCCAGCAAGGCGATCCTCGACGAGTGTCGCCGACGCCTCGGCCTGTGAATTCGGGTGACCGTGCTTTGGGCGGCGTGGCCTAAAATAACGGCGAGCCGGGCGAGTTGGTGAGGAAAGCGCCTCCTACCGGGTTTACCGGTCGGCAAGGGGGCGACTGCCCCTGCCGACCCACCGCAGGCAACCGGCCGGCCGCTCGGCAAACGGCCAAGGTGTTATGGAGGACCCCCCTGATGACCACTGACCGCTTGGAACCGCCGACCGCCGCCGGCGAAGCAAATCAGGGGAATGGCGCCAAACGGCCGCTGTACGTGGTCGGCATCGGCGCGTCCGCTGGCGGTCTGGAGGCCTTGGAGCGCTTCTTTGAGGCGATGCCCCTGGAAACCGGGTTAGCCTTCGTGGTCGTGCAACACCTCTCGCCCGACTTCAAGAGCCTGATGGACGAACTGCTGGCCCGCAAGACTGCCATCCCCATCCACCGGGCCGCCGACGGCATGATTGTGGAACCGAACGCCATTTACCTGATCCCGCCCAAGAAGGACATGATCATTGCCAACGGCCGGCTGCTGCTGACCGATAAAGACCCCAAGCAGCTGGTGACGTTGCCGATCGACCGGTTCTTTCGCTCGCTGGCCCAGGACCTGGGCGACCGGGCCATCGCCGTCGTCCTTTCGGGGACCGGCAGCGACGGCTCGCGTGGCATCCGCGATGTCCATGAGGCGGGCGGACTGGTCATCGTCCAATCGCCGGAGACGGCCAAGTTCGACGGCATGCCTAACAGCGCCCGCCAGACCGGGGCCGTAGACCTCGTCTTGCCGCCGGAGGAGATGCCGGCGGCTCTGGTTCAGTACGTGAAGCAACCGTTCAGCCCGACCCCGGGGCTGGACATGCCCACCCCAACCTTGCCGGAGCGCGGCTACGACGCCATCTTTCGCTTGCTCCGCGACACCTATGGCATCGACTTCTCCCACTACAAGTCGAGCACCGTCGGCAGACGCATCGAACGCCGGCTCCTGCTGAACCGCGTGAACGGGCTTGACGATTACGTTGCGAAACTCCGCTCCGACCCCGCGGAACTCGACGCCTTGTACCGCGACCTGCTGATTGGTGTCACCCGCTTTTTCCGCGACGCCCAGGCGTTCGAGCGGCTGGCGCAAGACGTGCTCCCGGGGCTTCTCCTGGAATTGCCGGGCGACGAGGAGTTGCGCGTGTGGGTGGCCGGCTGCGCCACCGGAGAAGAGGCCTATTCCTTGGCGATCCTGATTCGGGAATGCGCCGAGCGGCTGAATGTCCCCGTGCGGGCCAAGATCTTTGCCACGGACGTGCACCGGGCGTCGCTCGATGTGGCCAGCCTGGGCTTGTACAGCGACGCCCAGCTATCCGACGTCAGCCCGGAGCGGCTGCGGCGCTATTTCGTCCGCAAGGGGGATGGCTGGCAGGTGTCGCACGATTTGCGGCAGATGGTTGTCTTTGCGCCGCATAACGCCATGAAGGACGCCCCCTTCACCAAGCTCGACCTCATCAGCTGCCGCAATCTGCTGATTTATTTCCAGCCGACGGCGCAGAAGAAGGTGCTGTCGCTGTTTCACTTTGGCCTGAAAACCGGCGGGGTGCTCTTCCTCGGCCCCAGCGAAAGCCCGGGGGAGTTGGCGGACGAGTTCACGACCATCGACCCGCACTGGAAGATTTACCGGAAGCGGCGTGACATCCGCCTGCCGGCGGAGATGCGCCTGCCGTTGTCGGCCGCCACCGTGGGGGCCGGCCTTGGGGCCGGCGCCCGCTCCCGCCCGGCCCCGGTCAATTACGCCGATCAGAATTTGCTCAATGCCTACGACGTGTTGTTGGATGATTTCCTCCCCCCGAGTGTGCTGATCAATGAAAACCGGCAGGTGATCCAGACCTTCAACCACGGAAACCGCTACTTGCACCTCCGGGAAGGGCGCTTCTCAGCCGACATTCTGGACATGGTCGATGCCGAACTGCGCATCCTCCTGGGAGGGGCGCTGCCGCGCGCCTGGCATGAGCGGACGCCGGTCTCTTACAAAGGGCTGCGCCTGAACACGCCCGAGGGGGAGCGGATCGTGGATCTGACGATCCGCCCGGTGGCCGGCCGGCGCTCCGGACAGGCGTTTGCCTTGGTGATTTTCTCCGACGACCATCGCCCCACCCGGCCGCCGGCCGAAGCCACGCAGTTGCAAATCAGCGAGGCCTCCCGCGAGCGGCTCGAAGCCATTGAGAGCGAGTTACGCTTCACCAAGGAAAACCTCCAAGCAACCATCGAAGAGTTGGAGACAAGCAACGAAGAACTCCAGGCCACCAATGAAGAATTGGTGGCCTCCAACGAGGAACTGCAAAGCACCAACGAGGAATTGCATTCGGTCAACGAGGAACTTTACACCGTCAACGCCGAGTACCAGAAAAAAATCACCGAACTCCTCGAGTTGACCTCGGACATGGACAACCTGCTCCAGAGTACCCAGGTGCACACCTTGTTCCTCGACCGCAACCTGTGCATCCGCAAGTTCACGCCGTGTATCGCCGAGACGTTCAACCTCCTGCCGCAGGACATCGGCCGGCGGATCGACCACTTCACCTACAGCATCGACCAGCCCGCACTCGTGGACGACATGCGGCGCGTCATGGAGACCGGACAGCCGCTGGAACAGCAGGTGCGTGATCGCCGGGGCCGCTGGTTCCTGCTGCGCATCCTTCCGTACCGGTGCAAGGACGGGATCGGCGGCATCGTGCTGACGCTGATCGACTTAAGCAACGTGAAACGGGCAGAGGCCGAGGCCCGGGCGAAGGATCGGCAGTTGTCGGCGATCTTGGACAACTCACCGCAGCCGATCGTCATCAAGGACCTTCAAGGTCGCTACCTCATCACGGACCGGACGTTTCAGGAATTGGTTGGCCGTGATCCGACCGGCCTGACCGCCTACGACCTCTTCCCCCCGGCCGCTGCCGCCGCCCTGAGCCAGCTTGATCGGCAGGTGATCGAGGAGGGAAAGACGGTGGAAAGTGAGGTGGTGGTGGATTGGCCCGATGGGGCGCACACTTACTTGGTGTCGAAATTCCCCCTCCGCGACGAGAATGGCCAGATCGTGGCTGTTGGCGGCATCAAGATGGACGTGACACGACTGAAGCGAGCCGAGCAGCAGGCGCGCGAGGCCCTGGAACAGCGCGACCGCTTCCTGGCGATTCTGTCGCACGAGTTGCGGAACCCGCTCGGCGCGATCAGCAACGCCGCCGAACTGCTGAGTCGGCCCGAGGCGGGCCCCGCGGCTCATGCCGAAGCCGTAAGCGTGCTCCAGCGGCAAACCATGCAGATGAGCCGCTTGCTCGACGACCTCCTCGACATCGCCCGAATCACGCAAAACAAAATCCAACTCCGCCGCGCCGTGGTCCCCGTGGCGTCGCTGGTCGAGGAGGCGGTTCGCGTCGTCCACCCGATGTTCCAGGCAGCGCAGGTCGCTTTGGAGGTGCGGCCGGCGCCCGAGCCGTTGTGGGTCAACGGTGATGCCGTCCGCCTGCAACAACTCCTCGTCAACCTGCTGATGAATGCCGTGAAATACACTCCCCCCGGTGGCCGGGTGACACTTGAGCAGGATCGGGCCGGGAATGAAGCGGTGATTCATGTCCGGGATACCGGGGTGGGCCTTCGGCCGGACATGCTCGAGCGGGTCTTCGACCTGTTCGTGCAGGCCGACGAAACCCTGGATCGGTCAGGCAGCGGTCTGGGGGTGGGGTTGACCCTGGTGCGGAGCGTGGCAGAGCTGCACGGTGGCCGGGTGCGTGCCTTCAGCGAGGGTCCGGGGAAGGGGAGCGTGTTTACGGTCTGGTTGCCGCTGACGCCCGGGCCGAGCCCCGCGGCGCAGCCGCCACCCCGGCCGCCGGCTCCCAAAGCGCGGATCTTGATCGTCGAGGACAACGACGACAGCCGCCGAATGTTGGAAACCATGCTGCGGCTGGATGGGCATGAGGTCACGTCGGTTGCCGATGGCCACGCGGGCTTGGAGGCCCTTCTCAAGTCACCCCCCGACGTGGCCCTCATCGACGTTGGGCTGCCGGGATTGAACGGCTTCGAGCTGGCCCGAGAGGCCCGGCGGCTGTTGCGTCTTCAGGGACAGCGGGTCTACCTGGTGGCGCTGACCGGTTACGGGCGGGTCGAGGATCGGCAAGAGGCCCTCGAGGCCGGATTTGACCAACACCTGGTCAAACCGCTGCGTCGTGGCGATCTTGATGAGTTGTTCCAGCGCCTGTCGTCGGTCGGTGCCGCCGTCCCCTCAATTCCGTGAGACGGCCGCATTCATCGCTTCGACGAGTCGCCGCGGGTTCAGCGGCTTTTGGAACCAGGCATCCACCCCGTGCCGACCGGTCGGCAAATTGTACTCCGATGGCGCTGCTCCGGAAACGACGAAAATCCGTACGTCGGCCAAGGCGGGGTTCTCGCGGATCGCCGACACGGTGGCCGCACCATCACACCGGGGCAGGCGCATGTCGAGTAACACAAAGTCGGGCTTGTGATGGCGGGCGAGAAAGTCCAGGGCTTCGAGGCCGTCGTGCACGCTCTGGACCCGGAACCCGCTCAACCGGAGGTAGCTGGCGAGCAGGGCGACTTCGTTCGGATTGTCCTCCACCAGCAGCGTCTCGATCGGCTTGGGAGAGACGGCCGCATCGGCAAGCGCTGAGGAGCCCAGCTTTTCCAGGAACTGTTGGGCCTCCCGGAGCGTGGCCTGGGCATCGGTGGCATGCCCGGCTTGGAGCTGCTTCTCCGCCACGTGCAAGGCCATGACGAGGCTGTTGAGCCGATTTCGGAAGTCGTGATTGGCCTTTTCGGGGCTGACCGACGGTTGAAGCAGTTCTTCCCGCAGCACCGCCACGTGCGGTGGCGCCTCGATTCCCAGGCGCACCGCGGACCCCTTGACTTCTACGACTTGGACCGAAACGTCAACCGTGGGGAAGACGACGCGCTGTCCTGGTCGGCGAGAGAGGACCAGCATGAGTGGGTCTCCTTTCGTGCTCCACCCTGGCCGGCAGGACAGTCCGACCGAGGGGCCCCTACCCTGAGGTTTTCTGCATGGCTGGCAAGCTCCGTCCTGGGAGGCGACGCGGAGGATCCATCCTCTCTCGATGCCAACGGATTATTGCCTGATTCTGACAAAAGTGACATTTCCGATCAAGGCGGAAACCGACCGGCTAGCGCAACACCCAGCTCGGCTTCAGCTTCTGGATAAATCCGCCTTGTCGATCGAGACGGCTTTGTCTGGGAAGCGATCCCTGTCCGCCCTTGGTATCCCTAGGGCGGACAAGGATTGGAGAGGGAACCGAAACTCAGCCCGGACGACGGGACGAGGTGGACTGCTGCCGAAGCTGACTCAGCGGCAGCGGGTTCTGCTTGAGAAGTCCGCGCAGCTTCCGCTCAATCAGCTCCGCCGAACTCATCCCCGCACGGATGTCCGTCACGAGGGTTTCCTCAGTCTGAACGAACGAGACTTCCTTCGATGCCAACGAAGGCAGAACAGCAGCATGTCGCGTCATCATCGGTTTGCCTCCTAGGCAATCGCAGAAGGTGGGGGATCAACTGTTGTAGGATTATATAGTGTGAGCAAAGATTGTGCCAGGGTCGGGGCAAAAATTCGCGCCACATCCAGAAAATCTTCTTGCCGACCGGTCGGTCGGCGACCGCCCGCCCAGTCACGCGGCGGATCGGGCTTCCTGGGCAGGACGCGAACGGAACCCTAACCGCATCAGCCCGTTATGAACGTAGGGGATGGAGTGGAAAACGGACCGGACACGGTTGGCGAAAAGGAAGTTGTCGAGGCCGAGCACCGCGGCACCGGCGTCGATACCGACCATGTCTCGGGAGGTCCAGTCGCGGTCGAGGTTGACGTTGCTGAAGCCGTAGCGTCCGAGGAGGGTGTAACGAGTGTCGCAACGGGCGACGTGAACGTTCTCCAGCACGGATCCCGGGGCATGTCCGACCGACGCGAGGGTGGCGGTCAGATGGGCCGTGCCATCCACCGGGCCGGCCGGCGCGTACGCCCGATAGACATCGCTCCAACCGGTCTCATCGGGGCCGTCGCCCGCCGACAGGCCCCAGTAGTAGTGGAAGGTAACAAACCGCTCCGCCCAGAGCCGACATGCTTGGCGGTTGGCGACGGCCGCCAAGCCCGCCTCGGTGTGCAGGTCCAGGCCGCAGGGTGCCTGCCAGCGGACCAAGTCGAGCAAGTCGAGGCCGTATTGGAAGACGAACAGCCCCAGGTCGGCGTTGTTGAAGCGCAGGCCGGCCACGGTGCCGTAAAAGGGTCGCAGTTCGCGCCAGGCGCTGGTCGGAATGGCCCGCTCGGCCCGGGCCCCGGCGGCCAGGACATACATGAACGCCGTCTCGCCGTTGGCCCGGTCCCAGGAGCAGCCCAGGAAGCGACCGTCCGCGGATTGGCCGTGCCGCAGAAGCCCCCGCCCTTGCGATTCCTCCGGGGCGGTCCACCAATGCCAATGGATGCGATGGTAGAAGCGGTCGGCCAAGTCGATCAGGCCGGAATCGTTTAAGAAGGTCGCCGCCCACAAGCCCCCGGCCGCCAGCCAGGCGGTTTCGACGGTGCTGAAGTGGTCGGTGCCGACGACGGCACCGGATCGGGAATCAATGAAATGCGGCACCACGCCCTCGGCGTGCGGCAGGCGTTCGAGGGCGGTCTCCAGGCCGACGCGCACCCGGCGGACCGCCGTGGTGCGGTCGAGCAACCGGTGGGGTGCGGCGCTGGCCAAGGCCAGGGCGATGAAGCCCATGCCCGTCGCCGCCGTGCTGCACAGCCCCTGCGTGGCTCGCGGCCCGAAGTTGCGCTGCCGGTCCAACACCAATCCGTTGTCGGTTTGATTCTCGACGAAATACAGCAGCGCGCGTCGTTGCAGCTGGAGGAGCAGCAGGCGATCCGCGGACGTCACGCTCTCCGATTGGGCAGCGACCGGCCAGACCTCGCCCGCGCCCCGGTGTGCAGCCCGCTCACCGCAAGGTTGTTCCTCCCGGGGATCAGCCGCGGAATCGGCCCCAGCCGAAGTGGGATCGAATAAGCACAAGGGAGACATGAATGGCACAATCTAGACGGGGAGCGGCCGCAGGGAGGCCCGGCCGCCGAAGCGCTCTTCTCGGTTCCTCCTTCCTCAACCGTATAGCAGAAATTCTGAGGCCGGCAAGCGGACCCTGAGACAGGGTGTCGCTTTGGATTTCGACGGAGCAAAGGCACAGCGGCGGGGGTGATCGGTTCGCGCTCGCGCGAAGCGGGCAAACGCGTGTTGAGCACGCAGGGGGGCACGACTCAACGATTGACGCTCGCCGCGTGCCGAGCGAACGCGAACCGCTGAATGAGAGGCGCGAAGCACGGAATCGGCCGGGAAAAACCGCCGCCAGGAGCGCCCAACCCAGCCGCAAACGACAGCTGCATCCGAGATATATGGTATCTGCCGTTCAGGTGGGCCGATGGGTTGCCGCATGTCCCCAGCCGCGGTTCAACGATCGGCGGCATAATTGCCAGGCGGAGGCAGGGCGAGCGGGGTCGCGTCGACGCCTTGTGGCCCGGGAGAATGACGGCCAGGCTCAGCGGGGTGAGGCGAGCGCGAGAGGAAAAGTCGGGCGCGGTGGTGTCGCCCTTGACGTCGCATAAATGGATCGCCCCAGGGGTCTCAAGAAACCTTCGGCGGTCGGCTCATGACTCCCGACTGCCCCGACGACGTGCGAATGACGGGTGCGGGAACTCCGAGATTGGCCAGGGGTGCGGTGTCGAAAAACTCGATAGCGGCAATGCTGCCGACGTCGGCCACCGTCAGCGTTTGCTTGACGAATTCTTCGCCGGTGGCTTGGCGTACCCGTTGTTGCTGGAGAATGAGCAAGGCGCTGGCGTCGTACAGCAGACAAACGGCATCGGCCGCCACCCGACCGCTAATGACCCGCGGTGCGTACACCTTGGCGCCGGCGCTGGCGATACTGTCGCCGCCGACCGTTTGCACGGTCGCCTCGGCACCCAAGATCACTGTGCAGGGACCGTGCCATTGCTGGTCGCGGCCAAATAAGCGAGTCAGAATGGCGGCGTCCATTGATGGGCTCCTCCTAGATTCAGCCAGACAGAAGGGCCGATAAGACTGGGTTGAAAAAGGTGCCGGCGCCTACCTTCAACGTCCCCCAACTGAAAATCTAACATACGGCCAGCCATCCGGCCATAGTCTTCCGCCAATATCCGGGGCGATGCCCCGGTCGGCGAAGCCCCACCTATCCAATCGAGCCGCCGACCGATCGGGCGCGGGATCGCAGGCCGCAGGCCCGCAGGCCGGGTAAATCGGGAATTCCCTTGACAACGGCGATTGCAGACGTTCAGATGACGAACGAGGCGGTTTTCATAAATTGTTCACTCCGAAGGGAAACACGGTGGTTTCCCGGATTTGCGGCAGGGCGATCGATGGCACCCGGAAATCCGGATGCCGCACGTCGATGCGCACGCTCATGCAGGACGAAAACGCCTGCGATCGCGATCGCCGACCGACGGTGGGAGACTCGCTGGTCTGAATGGCCCCAAGATCGCGGAGGGCGTCGGAAAGGAAGGGCCGGTGCGGCGCCGGCCGGCGTTTGTCATTTCATCCAAACCAGGGATTTGCATCATGGTGTGCCTCGCAGGGTCTCATCGCCCCCGGTTGTCAGCTTTCATCGGCCTGTGCTTACTGATCGCTGGCACGTGGTTGCTGGTGCCAGGAACGACCCCCACCTATGGACAAGACGGCGAGGGGGCCGCTCCCGCCCAGACCCCAACGACCCCGGCAAGCGGCGAAGCATCGGCTTCCGAGGGCCGGAAACAGAAACAGAGCCTCTTTTGGCACATCATCTACTCAGCAGGCCCGGTGTTCGGCCCAATGCTGCTGGTGATCTCCATTATCCTCGTTGCCTTGATCGTGCTGTTGTTGATGGACCTTCGGCTCGGCAATGCGGTGCCGCCGGGCTTTGTCGAAGAATTCACCGACACCGTGAACAAGCGACGCTTCAAAGAAGCCTTTGACCTCGCGCGGGCCGATAGTTCCTTCCTCGGCCGTGTCTTGACCGCGGGCATGGGTCGGCTTCAGTACGGCATCGAGGACGCCCGGGAAGCCGCCTTGAACATGGTCGAGAACATCAAGGCCAACAAAGAACAGCTGATCACCTACCTCGCCACGATCGGCACCTTGGGGCCGATGATCGGTCTGGTCGGCACGGTCTACGGCATGATCCTGGCGTTCATGGAGCTGAGCACCGGCGCCCAACCCCGTCCGGACAAATTGGCCGACGGTATCTCCCACGCTCTGGTCATCACGTTGCTGGGCGTGGCGATCTCGGTGCCTGCCATTTTCTTCCACGCCATGTTCAAGAACCGAGTCATCCACATCGCCAACGACGTCAGCAACATCGCCGACGACCTTTTGACGCAGATGTAC
>JANWYO010000145.1 GCA_025055215.1 Gemmataceae bacterium | reverse complement strand
CCCGGGGGCGCGGGGGGGGGTTTCCCGCCACCCCGCCCCCCGGGGGGGCTCGTCGCGGGGGGGGGGGGGGCCGGGCCCGCCCCCGCGCCGCGCTGCCCGCCAAGGTGTCCTGCACCGAGTCGCTCATGCGGAGAGCGGCGGCCACCGCGTCCAGCAGCAGCCGTTGGCTGCGCCGGCCAGCCAGGGCCTGGCGAAACATCTCACCCCCGAAGTCCGCAGCGGCCCGGACCAAGGCGACATCGGCTGGACTGAAGTCGCTGCCCCCCGCTTTGTCGAACAACTCCAAGACCACTTGCACGCCGGCTTCGACGGCCAACGGAGCGGCGAGCAGCGTCCGGCGCCCTCGCTCAAAGGGCTGAAGTTCGACGCCCAGGGCCTCGGCAGTCTCGCCCAAGCTCAGGGTTCGCGGCTCGCCCATCCCGGCGACGGCACCGGCCAATGACCGAGCGAATGGCACCACTTCGGTTGTCAGGAGTCTCCCGCCGGGGTCATATACTCGAATGATCTCCGGCGGCTGGTGCTCCGGCTCGTGCCGCCGCAGCAGCAGGACGCCATCGCTCGCCTCGGTCGTGCCCAAGACGAAGCGGAAGAGGCTGGCCACCGCGTCGGGCAACGGCAGCGGGTCGTGCAACGCCGCCGCCGTCTGCACCAGCGGCAAGACCTTTTCCACGGCCTCCCGGAACGCGACCAATCCTTGGTGGAGTTGCCGTTCCCGTTTGGCGGGTCGAATCCGCGCCAGCTGCCGCTGCACGGCCTGGAGGAAGGCATCCCGAGTCAAGTCCTGGTTTTTGTCGAGGTAATCGCGGACGCCCATGCGCATCGCTTCGAGCGGCGTCGCCTGATGGGCGTAGCCGGTGACCAGGATGGCGACGATATCCGGGTGGAAGACGGTGAGGTCTTCCAACAGGTGCAGGCCGTCGTTGCCGGCGCCAAGGTTCCAATCGAGGATGGCGAGGTCGATGGTCTGCTGGTTGGCCTGGATCAGGGCCTCTTCGGCGTCGGCGGCGGTCAGCACCCGGCAATCGAGGGGCGCTTCTTCGAGCCATTCGCGGAAGGTTCGCCGCACCGAGTCTTCGTCTTCGACGATGAGGATGGTTTCGGACATGGGCTTGGCGTCGGGCCGCCGCCGGCTTGGGGCCGGCGCGGCATCCCCTGGCAACGACACTACGCCTGAGCAAATCGGCTGATGATCTCGACGAATTCCTGCTCGCGTTCAAACATCGGCAAATGGCCGCAACCGGGAATCAGCTTCAGCTCGGCCCCCGCGATGTGGCGGCGATACGCCTCGCCGTAGGCCGGCGGCACCAGGCGGTCGTGCTCGCCCCAGACCAACAGCGTCGGGCAGCGCACCCGGTGCAGCCGCGGGCCGAGTTTCGGGTCGTAAGGTCGCTCCCAAACCAGCCGGGCGAGCACCGTCATCGCCTGGTAGGCGTGAAGGAAGCGCTCGTCGTCCAGGTCGTCGCCGATGACCAGGCGGGCGATGGAGGAGTCGGGCTCATGAAACAACAACGCTCGGGTTTGGGCCCGGTCGTGGATGATGCGAAAGAGGTCTGGCAAGGGCTGGTCGTCGATCCAGAAGCCCGGGGCATCGGCGATCCACAGTTTGTGGACGCGCTCGGGCCAACGCAGGGCAAACTCAGCCGCAATCCAGCCCCCCAAGCTGACGCCACCGAGGATGACTTTGTCCAGTCCCAGGGCATCGAAGAGTTCGACGTAGTGGAACGCCATGTCGTCGATGGAGTCGATCAACTCGAAGCCGCCGCTTTGGCCGAAGCCGGGGTGGGTCGGCACGTAGACGTGGAAGTTCCTGGCCCAGGCGTCGAAAAAGGGCAGCCAGAGCATCGACTCACCCAACGAACTGTGCAGGTAGACGAAGGGAGGCCCCTGGCCGGCATGGCGCAGGACGGTGGGCCGACCATGGAGGTCGATCGTTTCCGCTTGGCCGTGGCCCCGGGAGAGGAGCAGGCGAGCACCGTAGCGCAGCTTGTTCAGGGTGTCCCACATGGGGTAGCCCTCGTCATGCACCCGTCGGGCGACGGTTCAGGCGGCGGCGCGGACATGCGGCAGCACCTCCCGGGCCAGCAGTTCCATGCTCTTGCGCGCCAGCTGGTGCGGCAGCGTGCCGGTTTGGCAGCCGGTCAGGATGACGCCAGCGCCCAGTTCCTTTTGATACGCGCTCAACTGTTGCCGTACCGTGGTGGGACTGCCCACCAGGGCGAAGCCCCCCTTCTCGATGTCGGCCCAGGTCTTCTGGGCGGCCAGGAAGCTCCCCTGGTTTTTGAGGATCGCCAGCGCCGAACGGGCTGAAGTGTACCCGGGAGGTGTCAGGCCGATCCCCTTCAGGAGGTTGCGGACGAAATACCACAGGTGCGGCTCGAACTCCTCCCGCGCCTGGCGGTCGGTCTCGGCGACGTAGATCGGGATGCCCCAGCCCATCTGCTCCGGGCGGGCGGTGTAGCCCGCCCGCTCGCAGGCCTCGCGGAACAGGCCAAAGACCCGCCGGAAGACATCCAGCGTGAAATAGGGGATGCCCATGTAGGCGTAGCGCCGCTGGGCGACGAAGTCGATCGTCTCCAGGCTTCCGACGCCCGGAATCCAAATCGGTGGATGGGGTTGCTGGATGGGTCGCGGCCAGGGATTGACGTAACGGTAGAAATAATGCTTCGACCGCCACGGGAACGGCCCGGGGCGCGTCCAGGCCGCCACGATCAGGTCGAGCGCCTCGCGAAAGCGTTCCCGTGCCCGGGTCGGATCGACGTTATACGAGTAAAACTCCGGCCCGCCGCCGATGACCATGCCGGCGATCAGACGCCCATTGCTGAGGACGTCGAGCATGGCAAATTCCTCGGCGACGCGCAACGGCGGATGGTAAAGAGGCAGGGCGTTGCCGATGACGGCAATCTTCACCCGCCGCGTCCGTTGGGTCAGGGCGCCGGCAATGACGTTGGGCGACGGCATGAGGCCGTAGGCGTTCTGATGATGCTCGTTGACGCAGATGCCATCAAAACCAAGCTCCTCGGCATAGGCGAGGGTCTGGAGGTACTCGCGGTAGAGGTCGTGTCCTTTGACCGGGTCGTAGAGGGCATTGGGGACCCAGACCCATGCCGAGTCGTGCGTGTCGGCAAAATTGGCTGGCAAGTACGGCCACGGCATGAGGTGGAAGAAGAAAAACTGCGGTTGGCCGTGGCCCGTGGTCGTCATGAGGGGAACCGTCGCTGACACGGGGATCGAACCGGGTCGGCCGCCTGGCGACCATGCGTGCGGTTCGAGGCGTCCTGGAGCGATGATAGCAGAGGTCGGGGCAATTCACCAGCCGGCGTGGGGAGGGGGCACACCTGTCGTTGGGGGCGAGGTGGAGCGCTCCGGGGAGCGGTTTTGCCCACGCCCCGCCGATCCTTCGTTCCGCGCCCACCATTCATCGGTGTACGTTCGTCCGGCCCGCAGCGAGCGCGAATCGGTGAATCGTGAACAGGCGCCGGTGCCCGGCGCGTGTCTTCCATCTTCGTGCGAGCGCGAACCGATCTGAACCCTGGGACACGGGCCGCCGCCGGGTCGGCCGCGGTTGCAGAGCATGGTGAATCCAGCTACTATTGCGGAAGGTTCGATGTGGTGGCCCCCGAGGGAGTCCCCATCTTCGGGAACCCGCGCATGCGCATTGAGAGCGGCAGCGAGCCCATCCCCGGATACAAGCTCCTGGAGCGACTTGGCGGTGGCGGCTTCGGCGAGGTGTGGAAGGCCGAAGCCCCGGGCGGCATCCTCAAGGCGATCAAGTTCGTGTACGGCGACCTACAAGCCGAGGACGAAGAGGGTGTCCGGCGGGCTGAGCAGGAGCTGAAGTCCCTGAAGCGCGTCAAATCGGTGCGGCATCCGTACCTCCTCTCCCTGGAGCGATACGACATTATTGAAAACCGCCTGGTCATTGTCATGGAGTTGGCCGACCGGAACCTCTGGGACCGGTTCAAGGAATGCCGGGCGCAAGGGCTGCCCGGCATTCCTCGGGAAGAGCTGCTCCGCTACATGGAGGAAACCGCTGAGGTCCTCGACCTCATGAACGGCGAATATCAGCTCCAACACCTCGACATCAAACCTCAGAACCTGTTCCTGATCTACAACCACATCAAAGTCGCCGATTTCGGGCTGGTGAAAGACCTCTCCGGCATGCAAGCCACGATCACCGGAGGCGTCACGCCGGTCTACGCCGCTCCGGAAACCTTCGACGGCGTCGTCAGCCGGTATTGCGATCAATACAGCCTGGCGATGGTTTATCAGGAACTGCTGACCGGACAGCGTCCCTTCTCCGGGACCAGCGTCCAGCAGTTGATTATGCAACACCTCTCCGGCGCCCCCAACCTGACCCCCCTGCCCGCGAGCGACCGAGCGGCCATTGCCCGGGCGTTGGCCAAGAAGCCGGAAGATCGCCATCCCAGTTGCGGCGACCTGGTGCGAGCCTTGCGTGCCGGAAACGCCGGACCCGGCACCAAGGCGGTGGTTTCTGCGGCGGGGCCGAGCGGCAACGAGACTGCCGCACCCGTGGACAAGCTGGCCGCTGCCCGACCCGTGCCGGTGCCGACGGTGCGGCCGACGAGCGCCCCCGGACCTCGGCCCGCGGTTTCCCCGGCGGCCAAGCCCCCGACGGCGCCTAAGCCCGCCGCTGCTCCCGTCGGTCGCCCGCCGGGAGCCGAACGCCCCGTGCCCGCCAGGCGCCCCGTGGCCCCGCCCCTGCCGGCCAAGCCGGCAGGGGCGGACCTCGACCCGGCCACGGACGAGCGGCCGCCGGCCCGCCAAGCCCCGCCGGAAAAGAATGGCCCCGGGGTCCTCTTACCTGCCTTGCTCATCGGCGTGGGGCAGCTCGGCCTCCTGGTCTTGCGTAGTTTTCGTGCCGCCATCCTCGAACGCTTCGGCACCCTCCAGGCCACGCCGCAGCTCCGCACCCTCTTCATCGACACCGATCCGGAGACCACGGAAGCGGCTGTGCACGACGGTGACGGCACCGCGTGGGAACCGAAAGACGTAATCCTGGCGCGGTTGAACCGTCCCAGCCACTACCTCAGGCCGCGCGATGGCCGAGTCTGCCTCGACCTGTGGTTCAATTCCAAAATGCTGTATCACATCCCTCGCAACCCCGCGACGGCGGGTCTGCGGCCGTTGGGGCGCTTGGCCCTGTTCGATAACTTCCGCCTTATCGCCGGTCGCCTCCAGGAGGAACTGGAAGCTTGCGTGGACCCCGACCACATGGCCGCGGCCGAACGTCAGACGCGGCTGGGACTGCGGACCAATCGGCCCCGAGTCTATGTGGTCTGCGGCTTGGCCGGTGGCACCGGCGGCGGCATGTTTCTCGACTTGGGTTACCTCCTCCGTGCCTACCTGCAACGGCTGGGATACTCGAGGCCGGAGGTCGTCGGCGTGTTCCTGCTGCCGCCGGCCGGACCCCAGAAGACCTTACCGCTGGCCAACGCCCACGCGGCACTGAGAGAACTCAACCACTTCAGCGCCCCGAACGTCGTCTATTCGACGCGCTTCGACGAGCGCGACCCGGTCATCACCGACCCGGAGCCGCCCTTTAGCCGGTTGGTGTTCCTCCAACTCCCGGACCAGCAAGATGCCCTGCCGGCAAGTCAGGTCATTGGCATGGCGGGAGAAATGCTCTACCGCGAGTTGTTGACGCCGTTGGGGCGCAAGGCGGACATTTCTCGCCGCACGCCGCCGGCTCGCGGCGGGGTGGTCGGCCAGTCGTTTGGTTTGTACCGGCTGTCGTGGCCGCGACGCGTCCTCCTGCAAAAGACGGCACGGCGGTTGTGCCTCGACTTGGCCCGGCGATGGCTGGCGGCGGAGACCCCGGAGGTTCGGTCGGCCGTCGATCAATGGGTGGCCGAGCAATGGAGCCAGCAAGAGCTGGAGCCGGAATACCTGATCGGCCACTTGCGGAAGGCGTGTACGCAGGCGTTGGGCAAGGTGCCGGAGGATGCCTTCGCGGACATCCTCGGTCCCTACCAACCCCGAAGCCGACGACTGCCGGAACTGTCGGCCGCCGCCGTGCTGGAGATCCTTGGACGCTTCGACCAGCTTCTGGGTCGGCCGACGGAGCCTGCGCCGGCCAAAGCCTGCACCATTCAAGAAGCCTTGGACAAGGACACCCACTACTTGGTGCAACTCTGTACGGGGCGTCTGACGGAGATCGCCCTGGCTCCGATCGACCGCCCCGAGTTCCGTGTCGCGGGGGCCGAGAAGGCGGTGGCAGCCCTGGGGGAGCGCATCGACCGGGCGTTGGAGCACCACGAACCGCTGTGCAAAGAATTGGCGGACCGGTCCACGGAAGCCTTCCAACGGATCCATGCCTTGTTGGTCCAATTGCAAGCACACCCGGGGGGTGGTCGCCGCGTGGCGCCGATTGTCGCGGAACTGGTCGAGGTCCTGCGCCAGTATCCGAAATGGCGCTACCAACATCTGGTGCTGCGCTGCGTGCTGACCATCCTGAGCCAGCTGCGGACGCAACTCGTGGACCAGGAGCGCCAGGTGGAATTCTGCCGACAGCGGCTTGGCGAGCTGCTAGCGTCGCTGGAAGCAGGCGACCGGCCGGCCGCGGCCGAGCGCGGGCCCGGCCGCTTTCTCTTACCCCACGGCGCGACCACGCTCGCCGAGGCCGTCCAGCAGCTGCGGGCCAGCGTGACGCCGGAACAATTTGCCGAGTTTGATCGTGCGATCCAGGCGATGGTCGAGCAGCAGTTCACCAACCTGGTGCAGGTTTGCATGACCAAGTCGAACCTGCTGCAAAACCTGGAAACAGCCATGCTCCAGTCGGCCGAAGGCTTCGTCGCCAGTCGGCTGGCTGGCGGCAACGTCCTGGAGATGTTCTTCGACCAGCATCCGGCAGCGGAGGATGCCGCCCAGGCCGTGGCGGAGGCATACGAGCGGGCCGCCCCAGAGTTGGCCCACGCCAGTCGCTGCCGCGAACCGGAACTGACGATCCTGGCCCTGCCGGGAGGACCGCTGGCGGAGCGCTTCGCCGACCTCGTCCGGCGCTCCGTTCCCGACACGTCCTTCACGCTGGCGGAAAGCACCGACGATGCCATCATCTACCGGGAACAGTCACACCTGCCTCTGGGCAACCTGGAATTGGCCGGCCCGTTGGGAGAAGAAGCCTACTTACACTTCATCGGAACGGAAAACATCACGCCACACAGCCGTTGCGACATCACGGATTGGCGACCCCTCGAACCGGACTGATGCCAGACGGGGCGATGCTTCGCCGACGCCGGGGGCCGGGGCATGGATTATCAAGTCGATCTGGCGACGTTTCGCGGCCCCCTCGACCTCCTTCTCTACCTCGTCAAGCGGAATGAAGTTGACATCTGCGACATTCCCATCGCGCAGGTGGCGGAGCAATTCAAGGAGTACCTCCGCGTCATCGAACTGATCGACATGGATTGGGCGGGCGACTTCCTGGTCATGGCCGCCACTTTGATGGAAATCAAAAGCCGCATGCTCTTGCCGCGGCCAGCGACACCGGCAGAGTCGGAAGCGGACCCGCGCCAAGAACTGGTCAAGCAATTGCTGGAGTACAAGAAATTCAAAGACGCGGCGGCCCTGCTGGAGGCCCGGGCGGAGCGGCAGGCATCGTGCCTGCCGCGGCAACCAGCACCAAACCCAGGACGTTCGGGTCCGGAGTCGCTGTCGCTGCCCACCGTCGAACTGTGGGACCTGGTCAGCGCGTTTGGCCGGCTCATGCGCGAGACGCTCGCCCTGGAGCCGACGACCATCGTCGTGGACGAGACGCCGCTGCACGTTCACCTGGAAACACTGCGGGCGCAGCTGGCGCGAAGCGGCGGCCGCCTCCCTTTCTCGGCTCTCTTCACCCCTCCGCACACCCGGGGACGACTGGTTGGCCTCTTCCTGGCCTTGTTGGAGTTGATGAAAAACCGGGAAGTCGTCGCCGACCAGCCGGAGGTCTTCGGCGAAATCTGGATCGCCTTGGCTTCGCCGGCACCGGAGGGGTCGGCAGCTTGAGCCGGCCCCACATCTCCCGCTTGCTCCTCTCTTTTCGCTACCGCCGAACACCGCGGTGCAGCCGCGTGGAGCAATAGATCAGTTTGCGCTCGCGGGAGGATGGGGAAATGCGGGCTGCGCACGTATGAGCGGTTACGATTCATCGATTCACGGTCGCTGCGTGCCGAGCGAAGGCGAAGCGATGAATCATGGGCGCGAACCGAGGAACCGGCAGGGGCAGGGAAAAACCGCCACTGAGAGCGCTCAACCTCGCCCCCAACGGGGGTGCTCCCCCGTGGGTTCGCCTTGTCATTTTTCGGGGAACGTGCCACAATCCCGCCCCGCTGTCGGCCGGTCAGCACCGGGGCGAGACCGAGCCACACGCGGCCTGCGGTCCGGAGGGAGGCGACGGTTCCATGAAAGCGATCTTACGCGGATTCTTCGCCCTGATCATTTTCACATTGGTCGCGGTTGTGCCGATCGTCTATTTCCGCTACGCCTACACATTCAGCAAGCGGCTGCGGGAAGTTGTTCCCGGGGTGCTTTATCGCAGTGGGCAATTGACCGCCCCCGGTTTCATCGACGCCATCAAGCGATTGGGCATCCGCACGGTCATCAACGCGCAAGACGAATTTCCCAACCCTCAAGTGGCGGCGGGGTTTTTCACCTGGGAGACCGTCCCGGAGGAGGAATTATGTCGGCAACTCGGGGTCCGCTATGTGCATCTGCCGCCGCGGTTGTTGTCGCCGAACGAAGTCGAGAGTCGTCGGCCCGAGGCAATCGACCAGTTTTTGGCCATCATGGACGATCCCGCCAATTATCCGGTCCTCCTTCATTGCCGGGCGGGCTTGCACCGCACGGGTGTCCTGTCCGCCGTCTTCCGCATGGAGTACCAGGGCTGGCCTCACAAGGAGGCGCTGGACGAATTGAGGGCGCTAGGCTTCGGCGAATTGGCTTGCACCAGCGCTAATGAGTACGTGACCCAGTACGTCCTCAGCTATCGCCCTGGCGAACGCCGGCCGTACTGAGGCAATCTGGACCTCGGCGCAGGGAGCCTCGGCATGACGCTGTTTGATCGGCTCTTGATCCGGGCTTATTTCAAGTCCTACGCCATCTGGCTGGTCTGCCTGCTCAGCCTGTATGTCGTCGTGGACCTGTTCACCAACATCGGCGACTTCCTGCAGTACAACAGCACTTTTGCCGGTGTCCTGCGCCACGTCGGCTCGTATTACGGGTATCGCACCTTCGCCATTTTCGATCGACTCAACGAGGGGATCGCGCTGTTGGCGGCGATGTTCACCGTCGCCTGGATGCAACGCCACAACGAGTTGCTCCCCTTTCTGTCAGCGGGCGTCTCCACGCGGCGGGTCATCTTGCCGGTCCTCGTGGCGGCGTGCTTGATGCTCCTTCTGGCCACCCTGAACCAGGAACTCATCATTCCCAACATTGCTGCCGAGCTGAGTAGGTCGCGGGACGACCCTGAGGGAAACAAAGACCTGACCATGCCGTGGGCTTATCAATACAACGGCATCCACATCGAAGGGGTCTTCGCCTCCAAGAAGAACCGCATCGTGCGCCCGTTTTTCCTGACCATTCCCGAAGGGGTGGCCACGGGCCTGGTCCACCTAAAGGCCGCCCAGGCCGAGTACATCCCCCCTGGCGCCGGGCCGCTGAGCGGCGGTTGGCTCCTCACCGACGCCGAACCCCGCACCCTGGAGGGGTGGAACAACCCCGAGGTGCTGGAAATGATCGACCCCGGAAAATACTTCCTGCACACCAGTGAACTCGACATCGAGCGGATCAGCCGCCGGGGCAAATGGTATGTTCTCGCCTCTACCTACCGCCTGTATCAAGAGGTGACGAAGGCGGAGGCGATGCGGATCGTCCCCATCGCCGTGTTGTTCCACCTGCGGCTGGTGCGCCCGTTGTTGGGAATCCTGCTGGTGGTCCTCGGGCTGTCGGTGATCCTGCGAGACCAAAACCGCAACGTGTTCATCAGCGCGGCCCTCTGCCTGCTGATGTGCGCCATCTTTTTCGCCGTCTGTTTCGCCTCCAAGTTCCTGGGCGACAACAGCCTGCTGCCCCCGGCGCTGGCGGCTTGGTTGCCGGTGCTGATTTTCGGCCCGCCCACCTTCGTGCTCTACGACGCCATCCACACCTGAGCGGGCGGGGCCGCGCCCCGCCCGCCGAAGCGGCGGCCTTACTTGCTCGGCAAGACACCCCGCCGAAAATCGCGCATCTCCATCAACCGCGGCTGCGGGATCGGCGGCGCGACGTTGCTGATGTACTGATGCCATTCCGCGGCGAGTCGGCCCAGCTTGTCGCCGTCGATGGTTCCCGGTCGGGCTGGGTTCTCCAGCTGAAAGGCCCGGGCGAAGCAGCCCAGCAGGGTTTCGTCGTCCATTTCCAGGTCGCGGGGGAGAGTGGCAAGTTCCTGGTAGTAGCGGAGCAACTCGCCGAGGTGCCGCTGGGCGAGGAAATACGCCAGTGCCCAGGCCTGCGTCCGAGCTCGCGTCACATCCTCTGGCGTGCCGCTCCGCGCCGCCTGGTAGAAGTAGTAGTCGGTGATCGTTCGCTGCAAGGCGACCTTCGGTTCGTCAGCCGGTTCGTCAGCCTTGCGCAGCTTGTACTCCAGCAGGTACTCCCAGTGGGGAATGCCCACGCCGTCCCACAAGGCCGTGCGCGGTGTCTCGAAGACGCTCGCCAGACCGAACTGGATCCATTCGGGGGCGGCGACCCCGCGCGGCAGCAGCCCCGCCGCGGCCACCAGCTGCCGCGTCGCCTCGTGCGATACCGTCAGCCGTTCGCTCTCTTCGAGCATGGCCCGTTGTAGTAATGCCAGGCTCGAGGCCCGGGCAATGAGGTCGGGCGTGGCACTCTTGGGCGAACCTTCTCGCGACCGCCCCCCCAGCAAGTCCGTAAAACTCCACCCTTGGGACCACAACTCCTGCTGGTTCGACCGGCTGAGCGTCTGGTACACCTCATCCAGACGCACGGTCGAAAAGATCAGCAGGTTATCCCGCCGGGTGAAAAACCCATCGCCGACCATCGGCACCGAATCAAAGACCGCGTGCCATTTGCGGAAATCATCCGGTTTGTCCACCAGGATGGCCACCAGCCGCTTGCTCGGCACGGGCAAGACCACCCCCCGCAGGGCAAACCAGTAATAAAAGCCCTGTAAGCACCGTTCCAGACGCGCGGCGTAGCGCGCCACCTCCGGGGGATTGGTCACGGAGGAATCGTACAGCACCGTGTAATGGTTCGTGAGGAACGGGTCGCGCAGATTCAGCCGGTCTTTCCAATGGCTGATCAGGGCGTCGTCCTTCGGCTTCGCCGCCTGCAACGCCTCCTTGACCTGTGCGTAGCTCTGCGCCACGGCCTTGATCCGGGCGTTGTCGCTCGGTGTCTTGACCAGTTCGTCCATGTGCGTGACGAACTCATTGAGTAAGCCGCGGCCCAAGGCCCACTCCGCGACTTCCAGCCGCTTCTCGGCCGACTTGTCGGCCAGGAGTTCCTTCTGTTTCTCCTCCATTTCCTGGTAGGCGGTGGGCAGTCGCAGGAAGTCCTTCAGGACGAATTTCTGGTCCTGATAGAGAATGGTCCGGCCCCATTTGTGTTCAATGAAGTAGACGTTGCCAGTGCCCCTCTGCGGTGGCCGCTTGATCTCCACCACCGCCGCCGCGTAGAGCGGCGGCAGGTTGACGATCCCTTTCGGCCCCGAAGCGTTCGGATTGGTGACAGGCTGCGGCGGTAGGGGCATGCCCTTGGGCACGGCTGGCGCCGGCTCGAGGCCTTGCGTGCCCCCCAAGTTCACTCGAATCCCGTAATAATCGGCCTGGGCTTCGCACCAGACCACCCCCAAGGCGAGCGTGAGCACCACCAGGCTTCGTTTCATGGACGGACCTCCGCGGCGAGGCTCTTCTCGATGAACTAGACCGTGCCCGTGCATTGTGGCGCAGCCAGGAAGCCGGGGCAATGGCAAACCGAACCGGACCCCATTCGGGGCGTCGTCGCCCGACGCCCGGCCCTCAGCCGAGGCGGTACTTCGGGTTCGCTTGAAGGTAGTTCTGGACCCGGTCCCGGCGCGTGATCGCGTCCGCCAGAAAGCGCACCGCCTGTCGCAGGCGGTCATCCGGTTCCGCACAGCTGAAGCGGAGGAACCCCTGGCCCGCTGATCCGAAGCACTCGCCGCCCAGGCAGGCCACACCCAAGTGATCGTCAGCCCCTTCCAACAGGAACATCGCCAGACCATGCGAGCTGATGCCCAGCCGACGGCAAATGGCCGACACGTCGGGAAAGACGTAAAACGTGCCGGCCGGCATTGCCACCTTCACGTCGGGAACGCGACGCAGCTCTTCCACGAGCAAAGCGACTTTCGCTCGGAAGCGGCCCATTGCCTCGTCGCGCTCGGCGTCATCGTGCTCCAACGCCGCCTGGGCCGCCAGCTGCACGATCGGTGGCACGCACGACAGCGACGTGTTAACCATCTTGCCGATGACATCGATCAGCCTCGGGCTGCTGACCGCGTAGCCGACTCGCCAGCCGCTCATGCTGTACGACTTGCTGAACGTGTAAGCGGCGACGCATTGCTCGATCATCCCAGGCTCTTGCAACAACGTGTGGTGCCGCCCCGACCAGACCATGTGGCAGTAGGGCTCGTCGCTGAAGACGGCGATGTCGCGCCCGCGCACCAGGTCAGCCAAGCGGCGCAGGTCGTCCTTGGTGGCGACGCCGCCGGTCGGATTGTGGGGCGAATTGAGGAAAATCGCTTTGGCCTTCGGATGGCCGCTGACAAATCGCTCTACGTCGTCCAGGTTGGGTCGGAAGTCGTTGGACGCGGACAACGCGGAGTACACGGCAAGGGCGCCACGGCGTTCAATGTTCGGGAGATAGGTCGGGAATTGCGGCGTAAAGACGAGGACGGCATCGCCGGGATTCAGGAACGCCTCGCAGAAGAACTGCTCAAACACCTTGGCTCCTGGGCCGATCACCACATGGTCTGCCGTGATCGGTACGCCGAATTCCGCCTGATATTTTCGTGCCACCGCCTGGCGGAAACTCGGCAGCCCCAACGACGGACAGTAATGCGTCGCCCCGTCCTGGATCGCCTTGATGCCGGCCGCCCGAGCGTGGGCAGTGCTGGCGAAAGGGCTGTCACCGATCTGGAGTTCGATGACGTCCTTGCCTTGGGCCTTGAGTCGGCGGGCCACGGCCAGCACATCGAAGGCGGTTTCCGCGGTCAGCGCTCGGGCAAAGGCACTTAGGGTGACGGAGGACATGCTCTCCTCGCGTGGTTACGGGTGTACTTGGGTGAATCCGGCTGATGTCGCCCGCCGACCGAACTTGGCCCTGGCCCCGACCGGGGCCAGGGCCTCACGGCGCAAGCGTCGACGCGGCGAAACCGTTGAGGGCCGACCTCGAAACGGCTAGGCGTCCCCACGTGGGTTATCCCAGAAGGTAGCCGAGGCAGCGGTCGACGGCAACGGCCCAGGCCGTAACTCACCCAGGCGCCGACGGCGGGATCGCCGCCGAAGCGGTTGCCGGTGTTCATGTGGAAGCAGGCCGTCGGGTGATCGATCGACTCCGCCACGCATCCTTTGCAGACGCACAGTTCGTCGGCCACCCGCGCCAGGTGCTGCCAGTGCTCGCACATCCACAACCCGGACTGTCCCACTTGCCGGAACCGATACGGGCTGGCGACGAACTGGCGGTTCCCCGAAGCCATCGCCGAGGCGAACCGGTCATGCCGGGCGAACTGCTTCAGATGCAGCGCGGCGAGTTTCGCCTTGGGGTCAAAGGTATCGATGTGACTGGGGCCTCCCTCCATGAACAACCAGACCACCCTCCGCGCCCGCGGCCGCAGGTGCGGCGCCTTGGGGGTCAACGGCCCCGAGGTCTCGGCATGCAGCAAGGCGTTGAAGGCCAAGGTGCCCAGCGTGGCCCCCAGGCCAAAGAGGAATTCGGGCGACTCGGCAGCACCGACATGACGACCCCCGCATTGCCCGGGGCCGCGACCGCTCGGGGCCGCGGCCCCGGCCCTTTCAGTAGACGTAGACAAACTCGTTGGCGTTGAACAACACCAGACACAGTTCCGCCAAAGCCCGCGTCTCCGGCCCAACGTCCCACGGCTTCAGGTCTGCCACGAAGCCGTCAGCGTACACGTCAAGAGGCTCCTGCCATTCGAAGTCCACTCCGGTCATCTCTTCCACCATCTTCCTCGAGGTCTGTGGGCGTCGGCGGCAAACCGACCAGATCGTAAAAAACCCGGCGAACCAGTGTGTCGCGGTCGGCGGGGGGTGCCGGCTCCAGTTTTTCGGCCACGAGTTTTTCCCACACAAAGGTGTCGATCGCATGGTCAACCGGACGCGAACCCAAACGGACAGCAGGGACCGCTACCTGGCGGAGGGGTTGATACGCCCAGATGTCCCGCGGTTGATAGCGGCGGTTGGTCCACTCCGGACTGAGGCCCCCGCTGGTGGGGACGAACACGCCGTCCGCCGCCTTGGCCGCCGCAGGTGCCATGACGGTCGGGTCCGGCCACGGGGCGCCGGCGACAATCCACTCCCGCACGACCTCAATCTGCTCGGGGGCGAATCGTTCTCCTTGAGCGGCATGGCCAGCCCCGGCTGCGTCCGTTGTATGGCGAGATAGAGCAGGCCCTTAGCTGGCACGCCGGGCACAAGGGCCGGCGTGCCACTGGTGCCGCCGCGAAGCAATAGCGACGGCAGCGCGACCAGCACAATCACCAGGAGCTTGCGTGTCCGGTTCATTGGATGTTTGCCTGGAGTGCCCGTACGGCCGCTTCGGCGTCTTTCCTTCGCAAGGCGTCCAGCACGGCCTTGTGTTCCCGGAACGATTCCATCAGGTTGGAATGGCGCTTGAGCACATCGGCGATGCCGGTGACGGCAAACGCCTCGATCTGCCGCCGGAATTCGATCAACAAGGGGCGAATCCGCTCGCTCGGCGGCTGCCGGACCCTGGCGCCCCGATTGGGTTGCGAAACCAGCAAGCCCTCTTGCGTCAGCTGCAAGGGGGCATCAGCAATCGGTCCGCGGCTCACCCCGCAGCGCTGGGCCAGCGATTCCTCGTGTCATGATGGCCCCTCCGGCAGCTGCCCGGACAAGACGTCGTGCCGCAGCCGCTCGACGATCTGCTCCCGAATCGTGCGGTATACGGGTGCTCCGATCATTAAAGCTTTCGTCATCCGCAGCTCCCTCGCATGCTTTGAAGCGAGAGTGCAAATTGTCAACAATCGACCGTCAACAGTTGGAACCTATTTTTACCCTGTCGTTGATCCCGCTGGAGAACTTTGGGAATTCGGTTTCCGGAGCCTTCGCGAGGGAGGCGGCTCAAGGTTCCCGCCTTGTGCCGGCGAGCGGCCTATGACGAAGGGTTCCTGATCAAGTGGTGCCCTTCGATCGGCCATAACGAGCCTGCCGCCCACAGGATGCGACTGGCGGCTCCGCGGCTGCTGGCGAATCGCCAGTGCCGTGTCACTACCCGGGCCGACGATTGTCTCCCCGGCGTCACTTCGGGCAGGGAAAGCTTGCTCGAACCGTCCCGGTGTCCGATAATGAGGCTGGGTGAAGTCACATCGATGAGGTGGCACCCATGCCGTTCTATGCTGGGTCGTTTCTGGTCGCCCGGCCGACGTTGCAGGATCCTTCCTTCCGGCAAACGGTCGTGTTGTTGCTCGAGCATAACGCCGAAGGTGCCTTCGGCTTGGTGGTCAATCGTCCGCGGCCGGTGGAGGGCATTCCGTTTCCTGTTTACTACGGCGGGCCGTGCCAATCGGATGGGCTGCTGATGCTGCACGCCCATCCGGAATGGCTGCCTCAAGGGGAATCCGAAAAACGCCAAGTGGCTCCCGGAATTTACATGGGCGATGCTTCCTGTCTGGAGCGTGTCAGCGGGTCCGACTCTTCGGAGTTGCGCTTCCGCATGTTTGCCGGCTATGCCGGTTGGGGCCCAGGCCAGTTGGAACGGGAGTTGGCCCTGGGGGCCTGGGTGATCGTGCCGGCCCACGCGGAACGACTTTTCGGCCTGGCGGCCGATGAAATGTGGGAACTCCTGGTTCCCTGGCGCTTCCCGCAGCCGAGCGTGAATTGACGCCGTGCGGCGACCGACCTCAAGGCTCGCCGCGCAGATGGGCCAGCAGGATCGGCTGGAGGGGACCATTGCTGGCGACGGCGTCCGGTGCATACGGATTGAAAGTTTCGCCGTGGACATTGCTGACGGCGCCGCCCGCCTCACGTACCAGCACCACGCCGGCGGCAATGTCCCAGACGTGGCTATCGAAGCCCCAATAGCCGTCGAAGCGCCCGGCCGCCACGTAAGCCAAGTTAAGGGCGGTTGAGCCGGTGCGCCGCAGCGACTGCGTGCAGAGGGAGAAATGCCGCCACCACGCCAGGGTTTGCTCCTGGCCCCGCAAGTCCGGCGGAAATCCGGTGGCCAGGATCGCCTCTTCCAGGCGGTCGATTTTGCTGGTTTGGAGCCGCCGGCCATTCAACCACGCCCCGTGGCCACGGGCGCTGGCAAACATTTCGGGTCGGGTGGGGTCGAAAACAGCCCCGACGACCAGTTCGCCGCCCAGCTGCAAGGCCACCGACACGCAGTACATGGGGCAATCGTGAACGTAATTCGTCGTGCCGTCGAGCGGATCGACGATCCACAGGGGCGGATCGTCCGACCGGGGCTGACCGCGATGCAACGCATCCTCTTCCCCGAGGAACCCGTGAGTCGGGAAGCGGTGGGCCAAGTAGTCCCGAATCGCCCGCTGCGACGCCACGTCGGCATCGGTGACCAGGTCGAAGCGGCCTTTTTCGCGGACCTGAAACCGGGCCCGCCACTCTTCCAGGACCGCGGCCCCACGCCGGGCCGCCTCTTGCGCCGCCTCCAGAAACTCCAGCAACTGGTCGTTCGTCATTCGCAGACCCCTCCCTGGTTGCACGGCCATCAGACGCCGTTTCGCTTGTTATCGTATGGCCCAGTCGGCAAACGGTAGGGGCACCTCTGGTGAGCGTGTCCAAAACGGGACTTGGTTCGCGGAAGGCACCCCCGGGCCTACAATACCGCTGCCATGAACGTCCTGGTCACCGCCGGCAACACTCAGGTCCCGATCGACCAGGTCCGGTGTCTGACAAATGTCTTCACGGGCCGAACGGGCGCCAGCCTGGCGCTGCACGCCTGGAAACGAGGCCATACGGTGACGCTATTGACTTCTCATCCGGAAACGGTCGCGACGCCGGCAGCGAGCGCGGGCCTTCCGCCGGAGCGCTGGACGGTGCTGCCGTATCGGACGTTTGCTCAGCTGGAGGAGTGGTTGGAACGGTTGCTGCGTTGGGGCAGTTTCGATGTCTTGGTCCATTCCGCCGCCGTCAGCGACTATCTGGTCGCCGGGGTGTATGCCCCGGCGCCCGGGAGTCGCTTCGACCCGCAGGCCGGTGAATGGCACGGTCCGCCGTCCGGACCGCCGACCTTGCTCGACCGCCAGGCCGCCAAGATCAAGAGCCAGGAGCCAGAGCTTTGGCTAAGACTGGAACGTGCCCCGAAACTGATCGACCGGGTGCGCGGCGACTGGGGATTCAAGGGCGTGCTGGTGAAGTTCAAGCTCGAGGTGGCCGTCAGCGACGACGAGCTTCTCGCGGTGGCGGAGCCATCCCGAAGGCAATCGTCGGCCGATTTGATGGTGGCCAACACGCTGGAAGGAATGACGTCGTGGGCCTACCTGGGCCCGATCGACGGCCGTTACCTGCGCGTGGCCCGGGAGGAACTGCCAGCCCGGCTTTTTGACGCCGTCGAGTGCTGCGGCAGGGGGAAAGGGCGTGGCTAGGGTGCTGTTGGGCGTGACGGGTTCGGTCGCCGCCATTCGCACGCCGGCCTTGCTGGCCCAGCTGCGGCATGCGGGCCATGACGTCAAGGTGGTCGCCACCCAGGCGGCTCTCTACTTTTTCGACCCGGCCGAACTCGCGCCATCAGGCGACCAGCGTCGCGGGGTGCTGATCGTGGACGAGGATGAGTGGCCGGGCCGGGCCGAGGGACGCCGCTACCAACGGGGCGATCCGGTGGTGCACATCGAGTTACGTCGCTGGGCCGAGGTCCTGGTCATTGCTCCGCTCGATGCCAACACCCTGGCGAAGCTGGCATGCGGTCTGGCCGACAATTGCCTCACCTGCGTGTGGCGCGCCTGGGAAAGTGCCCGGCCGGTCATCCTGGCGCCGGCCATGAACACGCTCATGTGGGAGCATCCCCTGACGCGGCGGCACCTCGCTCAGTTGGCGGCCGACAGTGGCTTGGAACCGCCTGCCGGTTTGGACCGGGACGGCGTCATCGCCTGGATCAACGCCCACTGCCGGCGCTTGCGCATCGTGCCGCCGCAGGCCAAGGCCTTGGCCTGCGGCGACGTGGGCATGGGGGCGATGGCGGAGGTGGAAGCTATCGTTGCCGCCGTCAACGCCGACTTGGGGATCCCCGACCGGCACACGGGGCCATGCGGCCCCTTTGGCAAAGGCCCTCCGGCGAACGTCGCCGGCCCGAATGGAGCTGGGCAGGAGCAATAGGTCGTGCAAATCCCGTCATCTAGCCGGGAGCGCTCGAATTGCGAGCCCTCGACCCGGGGGCGACCATTGCGGTGCCCCTCGAAAAAATGATCTGTCTCAACCCGCTTCGCCCAAGCGACTTCGGACAGGGCTGTTAGGTTTTCCCTCTTCGGCGGACAATAATGTAGCGATGGGACGGGCATCACGGAGAGCCTCAAAAGTCAATTCGTGGCTCAATCCCATCGCCAAGGGTGCGAAGGACCCGTCGTTTTCGGGTTTGTCTCAGGAAGTCTTGACTGGAGGTGCTTTCATGGTGTCAGGTGCGCGCATCGGGCGGTCGTGCATGGCGCTCGCCGTGGGGATCGTGCTGCTGGGAGGCAACTTGGCGTTCGGTCAAGTGATCCGTCCCGTTCTCCCGGTCGAGGTGAACCCGGTGGCCCCCGCGGAGCCTCTCCCGGCCAAATTGGACCGCGAACGGCTCAAACAGATGCGTCAGCAAATCCAGGAAGTCGCCAAGAAACTCCACGAAGCCGCTGATAAGGAGGATGACGACGCGATCGAGGTGGCCCTGAGGGAGTTGGACAAGCTGATTCGCGAACTGGTCGGCCCGAAAGCGGGCGGCGGCGGCAATGCCATTCCCCGGATCATCATCAATGGCCAGGAAATCAAGCCGGGCGATCCGAGGTTCCCGCGGATTCGCGTCGTTCCGGCCCAGCCTCCGGTACCGCTCCCGGAGCGGGAGGACAAAGGCGGCAAGGACAAGCCCGAGAAAAAATAACCGCGCGCTGCCCGGCTCGGACTGCCTCCCCGCCGTGGTTCGGATCGAACGCTCGGCGGTTGACAACGCGCCGGACCAAATCCCAACTGCCGGCTCGTCTCCCCCGACGGCGGGGGAGACGAGCTTCCACGCGTCGTTGTCTCCGCATCTGCCTTAGCCTATGGCCTCGCGCCGGGATGGTCTCACTCTGTTCATCCAATGTCCCAGACTGAGGCGAATCGGGGCACCAGTCAGGGAGCGAGCCGATCGATCCGCCAGCCGTCGGCGTCGCGGCGATAGCGGAAGCGATCGTGGAGGCGATGATCGCCCCCCTGCCAGAACTCAAAGCATTCAGGAACCACTCGATAACCGCCCCAATGAGGGGGCCGCGGGACTTCCCTTCCGGCATACTGCCGGTCCAATTCCTGTATGCGGGCTTCGAGCACGTCGCGACCAGACACCACCTCGCTCTGCGGCGATGCCCAAGCGCTCAGTTGGCTCCCCCGGGGCCGAGTTCGGAAGTAAGCATCCGACTCGGCCGGGGAGACCACCTCGACGCGCCCTTCGACGCGCACTTGGCGTGCGAGCTGCGGCCAGAAGAAGAGCAGGGCCGCCCAGGGGTTGGCGGCGAGTTCGCGGCCTTTTCGGCTGAGGTAGTTGGTGAAAAAGCTCAAGCCACGGTCATCGAGGCCGCGGAGGAGCACCATGCGCGTCGCCGGCCGACCGGTCGGCGACGCCGTCGCCAACGCCATGGCGTTCGGTTCCGGCAGGCCGGCCGACACCGCCTCCGCCAGCCAGCGTGCCAGCTGGCGAACCGGGTCCGGATCGAGGTCGGCCTCGTCGAGCCGAACCCTCCCGTAGTCGTCACGCAAGTCCGGCCAATCCATCCTGCGATCCTCCCGGCGAGGCCGGACCCTCTCCCGGTGCCGGCAAACCGCCGAACAAGGCCGTGCCGATCCGCACCATGGTCGCTCCCTCTTCGATAGCGACCTCAAAATCGTTCGTCATGCCCATCGACAGCTCATCCAGCCGATGCAGCGGAGCAAGGCGGGCTCGAAGCGCGTCGCGCAGCTCCCGCAGCTCCCTGAAGGTGCGCCGACAGCGCTCCGGGTCTTCCTCGTAAGCCGCCATCGTCATCAGGCCCCGAATGACCACCCGGCGCAGCTCGTTGAGGCGCGGCACCAGCGGAGGCACCTCCTCGGGCGCAAAGCCGTGCTTGGCCGGCTCCCGACTGGCGTTCACCTCCAGCAGCACCGGCACCGTGCGTCCTTGCCGATCTGCTGCCTGCTCCAAGGCGTCGAGTAACCGAATGCTGTCGGCGGAGTGACACAGGTACACGAGCGGCAAGGTGCGCTCGATCTTGTTGCGCTGCCAGTGACCGATCAGGTGCCAGCGCACGTCGCGCGGCAGGGCTGCCGCCTTGCGCCACAGCTCCTGCGGCCGATTCTCGCCGAGGTCGCGCACCCCTAGCTCCGGCAAAAGACGCGCGATCTCGACGGAGATCGACTTGGTGACGGCCACCAGGGTGACGCTGCTGCGGGGTCGGCCGGCCCGCTGACAAGCGCGGCCCAAGCGCTCTTCCACCGCGGCCAGCCGCTGCCGCAGCAGCGTCGCGAGCGAGGAATGGCTCACGGCGTCCTCCGTGGCTCGGCCAAGACACGGCGGCGCAGCGTTGCTACAACGATGCTGGAAGGTAGGGGGCGCTGGGCCCCGCGGGCGGCGGCCCGCCACGGGCCGCCGCCCCGCCCCCGTTGGCGGCCTTGGGGAGAGAACGGAATCATGGCCGAAATCCGAGCCTTTCGCGCGTTCCGCTACGACCTCGGCCGGGTCGGCGACCTCAGCGAGGTCGTCGCGCCCCCGTACGATGTCATCGACGCCTCACTGCAAGATGCCCTGTACGCCCGCAGCCCGTACAACGTCGTCCGTCTTATCCTCAACAAGGAAGAGCCCAGCGACACCGAAACCCACAACCGCTACTCCCGCGCCGCCGCCTTCCTCCGCGACTGGCTCCGCGACGGCATCCTGACGCAGGACTCCGCGCGCGCCCTCTATGTCTATCATCAGGAATTCGAGGTTGAGGGTCAGCGCCACACCCGCAAAGGCTTTCTCGCCCGCGTCCGTCTCGAACGCTTCGGCGAGGGACGCATCTACCCCCATGAGGAAACCCTCAGCGGCCCCAAAGCCGACCGACTGAAACTCTTCCGCGCCACGGGCATGAATCTCAGCCCCATCTTCGGCCTTTACCCCGATGACGCCAACCGCGTCCAGACCCTCCTCGACCAGGCTGTCGGCCGGGCCTTGCCCCTCCAGGCTACCGACCACCTGGGGGTGGTCAGCCGGCTGTGGCCCGTGACCGACCAGCACGTCATCAGCACCGTGGCCGGGTTGATGGCCTCGCGGCCGATCTTCATCGCCGATGGCCATCATCGCTACGAGACGGCCCTTCGCTACCTCGACGAACGACGCGAAGCCGGTGAGGTCCGCGACGCTGAGGCCGCTGCCAACTTCGTCTTGATGATGCTCGTTTCCATGAGCGATCCCGGGCTTGTTATTCTGCCGACTCACCGGCTGGTCAGCGGCCTTCCCGGGTTGAGCGCGGAGCAGCTGGCGTCTTGCCTCCGGCCAGCGTTTCACCTCGAAACCGTCGGCCGAGGGGAACAGGCGGCCCGCGAGGTCGGGGAGCTGATCCAGGCAGATGGGACACAACAGGTCCTGGGCTTCGGCACGGTGGCCGATGGCGTATGGCAACTCGCCCGCTTCCAGGCCCCCGAACGCATGGCCGAGTTGGCCCCCGATCACAGCCCCACATGGCGTGACTTGGCTGTCGCCGTCCTGCACGTCCTGGTCTTCGGTCACCTCCTGCGAGCGGATTCCGCGTCTTACCGTTACGTCCACCTTCTCAGCGAGGTCATCGATGCCGTCGCTCAGGCGGCGTGCGACCTGGCCGTGTTGGTCCCGCCCGCCCGCATGCACCACGTCGAACAGATCGCCGGTCAGCTGGAGAAAATGCCCCCGAAATCGACGTACTTCTATCCCAAGCTGCTCAGCGGCCTGGTCTTCAACACCCTGAAGGGGAACTGACCCCGCCCGATCCTTCGCCACCGGCGCCACCGACGGCCGGTCCGACGCACGTGCCGTGGCCGGAAGCACTATATCGCTGTGCCGCGGTCGGCGACCCCGCCGACCGCGGCAAATCAGGCTGACAGGCGAGGAGCCTTCGGTTATCCTTGGAAGACCCGTTGCTTCCCCGGAGTCGGGGACATGATCTTGACGCCATCGCCCAGGCGCCCGTGGCTCGCGAGGATGTCGCATGCGCAACCTCTCCGACAATCTTCCGACGGAACTCAAGGGACACACCGCTCTCGTCTACAACCTCGCCTTCAGCCCGGACGGCAAACGCCTGGCCACCGCCGGCTTCGACAACCTCGTCAAAATCTGGGAGTTTCCTTCGGGTCGGCCCCTCCTCACCCTGACCGGCCACACCGGGCCAGTCTATTGTGTCACCTTCAGCCCCGACGGAGAGACCCTGGCCTCCTCGAGCACGGACCGCACCATCCGTCTGTGGAAAGCAGCCGACGGCTCCCCGCTCCGCGAACTCAAAGGCCATACCGACATCGTCGACAGCATTTCCTTCAGCCCTGATGGCAAGACGCTGGCGTCCGGCTCGGGCTCCGCCGACAAATCGGTGCGACTTTGGGACGTCGCCGAGGGAAAAGAATTGAAGAACCTCGGCAGTCATGCCAACTCGGTGTATGCCGTCACCTTTAGCCCCGATGGCAAACGGCTGGCGTCGGCCGGGGCCGACGCCCTTATCAAAATCTGGGACTTGGCCGCCGGCAAAGAACTCCACGCCCTCAAAGGCCACGACATCGCCGTCACCGGCCTGGTCTTTTCGGCCGACGGCAGCCGACTCTACTCCATCGGCTTCGACCGCTACGTCCGCCAATGGGACGTCACCAGCGGCAAAGAAACTCAAAAAATGGGTCCGACCCCCGACGACCTGTACGGCATCGCCCTGTCGCGCGACGGCAAAATGCTGGCCACCAGTGGCTACGCCGGCAATCTCACCATCTGGAACCTCGCTGACGGCAAGCCGATCCTAACGCGCAAGTTGAAATTCGGCGCCTATTGCGTGGCCTTCACTCCCGACGACAAAGCGGTCGTCACTGGACACAACGACCACGCCTGCTATCTCACGCCGGTCGCTCCCTGAACGCACCCCTACCGGCCCCCCTTGATCCGCGCTCGAGGCGCAGCCTCCCTTGGTGAGCAGCCCGGAGAGCGATTGATCGGTTCCCGCTCGCGTGAGAATGGGAGACTCGTGGTAGGCGAGTGAGGAGCGTGAAACGATCCATCGTGAGCGCGACACGCGGAATCGGCAGGCGCCGACGTAGGACCGCCGCCCGGAGCGCTCAACCCAGCCTTACTCGATAGCTGCACCCAAAATCCATCGTCTTCCCTTGAGAGCTTATCCCACAATGCCTGCGGCCCGGAATGTCACCCAGGCAGAGGCAAAATGAAGCAACGCCAGATATTCTCCGCTTTCTTCTCCAGCGGATTAGCAGCCGGCGAAAACGGCTCAACCCGGAACGGATCCGCTTCACCATCCAACACCGACTACGCTAGCTTGGGATGGTCGGCCCGTCCTGGCTTCCCTGCCGACACGCTGTGATAGGGGCTTTGTAGCCTCAGTCGCGGATCAGTTCCCAGATGTCGGAATGATCGTAGCCGCTATCCGGGCAGAAATGCTGCTTCGTGCGCGGCGTCGCTTCTGGCCGCTCCCCAGGAATGCTCTGCAGGGTCTCCTCGACCAAGCGTATCATGCTCCTTGACACCACTGCCGGCCCTCGCCAGCAGGACACCGGTGCTAGCGGGAACCAACGACCGCTTGGTTCCACACTTGGCTCCCTCGGTCGGATTGGGGTTGGTTGTTCCCCCCGCCAGGCGGAACCTTCGTCATGGCCCCGTCGATACGCTGCCATTCCCACTCGATGCCCTTCCGTTCGTCTTCTTCGAGGCCTGCCGGCCAGAATCGGGCAAAGATTCCCGCCCCCACCAATTGCTGGAAATAGCGATGCAGGTTGCTTCCGAAGCCGATCTCACGCGGAGCCGCCTCCCATTGGCAACCGGTGCCCAACGCGTAGAAGATGCCATCGAGCACCGTTGGCCAAGGCAGGGGCTTGCGTCCCGGATTCTTCCGCCGCCGCTGGCGTACCGGGAACATCGGCTCGAGGCGTTGCCAAAGCCGATCGGGGACGCGCCACCGGTCGTCAATGCGGGGACATTTCCTTGTCACTATGACCGCGGCCCCTGAAATCGGATCCAGCTAAACACGGATTTCCCCGTTTTCGGGCAACACGATTGGGGGATAAGCTCTAAGTCTCGCGGCGTTGGGACATGTCTTGGCGCCGCCATCCCAAATGCTGATCCCCGGCCGTTCGAGTCGCCGCGGTCCGCAACCGACCGCAATACCACATTGTCCCGGCCGTCATGGAGTTTCCTTGCCACCGGATCGCCGGGATTCCCGGAAGTAGCGTTCGATCCCCCGACCGAGTTCCCGGCCGACACGTTGGTATCCTTCGGTCGTACTATGCGGTGTGTTCCAGGAGGTTTCGAGACAGACCGCGACCACGTGGTCGCGGCTGTGGGTGCAGACCCAGTTCTTGCTGATACGACGCCAATTCTTCGGATCGTACTTGGCCCCATGCTGTCGCGACGTCGGGGACAGCGTGAGAGGGCCGGTCATCTCGGCACGGCAGGCATGCAGGAAGCTGTCAAGGTTTTGCCGGCGGACGGGGGATAACAACTCGGTCGGCGGCACGACGAAGAAGGGATTGCGACTGCCGGCGTCGGGGTTGTGGAGGTCCACGAAGAGATCGAAGCGGCCCGCCTGGTTGAGGGCGGTGATCTCCTTGATGGCCGCCTGCACCTCGGGCCAAACTGCCTCGTCCGACCAGTCGCGATTGTGGTCGTGGGGCTTCTGGTTCTTGCCACCGGCGCCGCGCTCCACGTTATCCACGTCCATGATGGGGATGATGGCGACGGACGCCTTCCGACGCAGCGTTTCGGCGGCCGGCTCGTCAGAAAGCAGCCAGTCGATGAATCCCTTACAGACCCAGCTTGAGCCGCTTTCCCAGGCGTGTTGCCGGGCATTGACCCAGATGCCGAGGCGCTCCTCGTCCTTCACCCCCTGCTGGGCCACGCGCAAGCCGGGCACGACTCGTCCCTCCTTGCTGCGGGTCAGCTCGAAGGCGGTGGCGTGCGGACTTTGCGTGGCCCAACGCTGGACGAGTTCCTGGGCATCCTTGAGGGTGAACGGTGGCCCCCAGGCAAACCAGGCGGTGGTTGCGTCTACTCGTTGACGGTAGGTGATGCGATCTTTCTGTCGTTCGCCCGGGGCCGTGTGCTTCCAGGTGCGGTTATCGGTGCTGAAGCTGGCACGCTCAGGGGTGGCCCAGACGCCGCCGCCGACGTCAAGACTGATCGTGTCCCCGGGCTGGATTCCCTCCACTTTGAAGTACCACCAGCACACCCAGCCGCGATCCAGGTGCGGGTAGGGCAGCACCCGGATGGTGCGCGTTTGCTGGTCGATGGCTTCCACCCGCGCCGACCCATTGGGGAAGTCAGCCACGACCTTCAACTCGGCGGCGGCGGGCAATGGCACTATCAAAGACAGTAAGGCGGCAAGCAGGCGACGCATCATCGTACTCCGTGTACGAGGAAGTACCGCTCAGGGTGCCCGAAGCAGTGCGAAGTTACAAGAGTTTTCTCTTGACCGTGGAGGGACGTTTGATCGTTCTTGGGGCGCGTACCGCGGCAGGGTAGATGCGAGCGCTAAACGATAAATCAGTCGAATCCGAAATCGATTCATCGATTCGCGCTCGGTTTCGAGGCCTTCGAGTCCCACCATGAAACGCATGTCGTTGAAAAAATTCGGTCGGATCGTCGCGGAGGTCATGGACACTCTGCCGGCCGAGTTCCAGCCCTATCTGCACAATCTTGTTGTGGACGTGGAAGAGGAGCCGGACGTTCACACCCTTCGGCAAATGGGGTTCACCGACGAGGAGATCGCCGCGGGGGAGACGCTGTACGGCCTGTTCGTCCCACTGCCGATGCCGCCGTTAGGGAGCGGGGACGACCTGGACCAACCGCACCGCATCATCATCTATAAGCGCCCTCTCGAAGAGGACTTCCCCGACCGCGACGAGCTTATCGACCAGATCCGCAAGACGGTCATCCACGAGCTGGCCCACCACTTCGGCTACACCGACGAAGACCTACGCCGGTGGACCAGCGTCTATTGAGCCCCGCTGCCGGCTCAACGGGGCCGCTTAAGCCGATCAGCCACCAACTCGGGCAGGTACTTCACCGGGACGGTCCCGTGGTCGAGGACGGCCTCGTGATACCGGCCCAAGTCGAAGCGGTCGCCCAGGGCGCGTTGCATCTGTTGCCGCAACCGATAGAACGCCGTCCGCCCCACGAAGTAGGTGGATAGTTGGCAGGAACTCTGCTTCGCGCGGACGATTTTGGCCGTGGCCTCGCCGTCGGATTGGAAGCCACGCTGGGTGAGGAGGCGATAGGCCTCGTCGTCGGACATCGTAGTGCAGTGCATGTGGTGGTCGAGGATGGCGTTGAGGACCGCCCGCAGGTAGAACTTGAGCTGGTGCAGGCGCAAGGCCAAGTCGCCACGGCCATAGCCCTGGTCGAGCATCATCTGCTCGGTGTACACCGCCCATCCCTCGGCAAAGACCCCGGATGCCAGCACCCGACGGATCAGCGACGGGTGCCGGTTGGAATACTCCAGCTGAACGTAATGACCGGGGTAGGCCTCGTGAATGGTAAGGATGGGGAGCATGTGGCGGTTGTACTCTTCCAGGAAACTGGTCACCCGGCGGGCGTCCCATTCACGAGGCGGTGGACTGATGGCGTAAATGCTCTCGGCCTTCGGGTCGAGCGGCGGCGCCGGGTTGAGGTATGCCATCGCGTTGCCCCGTTGGAACTCCGGCATCTCGATGACTCGGCAACGATCCGGTTCCGGCAGACGCAGGATGTCGGCCTGGGTGATGAAGCGTTTCAGGTTCGCCACCGTCGCCCGAGCGTCGGCAATCAGGTCTTCGACCCGCCCGTGATCGCGGGCTAAGGCCGCCAGCACTTGGCGGATGGTCTCGGAGCGCCCCTCGGGGTCGTCGGGAGGCAACGGCCTCTTAGGAAAGGTCGTGCCCCACAGCTGGCGGGCGATGACATACATGTCGCGTTCCACGCGGCTTGCCTCCGCCTCTGCTTCGCGGAGGACTTCGTCCGCCGTCAGCCCGGCGTCCAGCTCCAGTTCCAGCTTGCGCTCGAACTTTTCCTTACCCAATCGCCAGTTGCCGGTGGCCTGAGGCAGCAACTCCTTCTCAAGGAACTCCTGGTAATCCTTGAGGACCGGCACGAGTTGGCGCGCGGGTTCGGCCAGGTCGCTCAGCTGCGGGGTTTCGCCGGCCACCTCGAAAATGCCGCTCTGGTAAAAGGCAATCGCCCCGCGGTTCTGCCGCAGGGCGGTCTCCACGAAGACCCGAGGCGGCTGGCGGAGGTTGACGCGAGCGGCCGCCACCACGGCCGGGATCCGCGCCATCCGAGCGACGCAGTTGCGGATGGTGACCGCTTTCGGCTGCGTCGATTGCGTCAACAGAAGGAAGATGCTGTCGCTGATGTACTCGTTGTAGACCCGCGGGTCTTCCTGAAACCGCCGAGTGTTTTCCGCCAACCAGATATTCCGCCGCAGGTGATGCGCGAAAATCTCGAAGTCGATCTGGTCGGGGCGCGGCAGCCGGTGGTAGTTCACTTGCTCGGGTAGCTGGCGGAGGGTGCGGCGTTGGAGTTCCAGCCAGCGAGCCTGGGCCTCGGGCGACAGGTCGTCGAGCTGGTCATCAAAACGGTGATCGCCGAGTTGGGTGGCCTCGAAGGGCCGCAAGCGGAATTCTTCGTCGAGGTAGGCCCGGAAAAACGCTGTCAAGCGGGAAGACTCGTCCTCGGCCGCGGTCAGCCACGGCCCGAGCGAGAGCGCCACCGCGATGGCCGACAGTCGATAGCGCATGATCACACCTCTTTGACACCCTGGCAGCGCGCCAGGGAACCTCACGCGATCAAGACCCCGTAGGCAGCCAAGGCCCTTAACGCAAAGTCGACGGCTTCCTTCATGAGGATTCGGACCCGCTCCGGCTCGGTGACGCGCACGCCGTCCCGTTCCATGACGAGTTTCCCCTGGAGGACGAGAGTTGACATCTCTTCGACAAGGGTTGCGTGGTCGCGCTGACCGTCGAGACGGAGGAGAAGCTGCCGCTCCAATTCGCTGAGCTGGGCCATTTCATGGCGCTGGGTGGCCACCAACGACGACTGCTCCGCCTGGATGCGGGCATAAGGCCAGCCGACGGGACGCTCGCGAACAGTCGCTTCGGGGCACAACGGGCGGACGTGCAGTTCCAGGATGTTCGACGACATGTAGCAATTCAGGAGGCGGCCCGCGAGCCGCCGGGCCGCGTCGCGCCCCTCCGGCGACTCCAGCGGCAGACGCCAGCCAAGCCGCGCCAATGCCTCGGCCGCCAGGTGCTCGAAGCCGACCGTGTGCGGCTGCACTTCCGCCAGGATCAGCATGGCGGCCTTCATGATCGGCTCCCGGCTGGTAAGCGTCATCCCATCGGGACCTGGCCGGCGAAACTGTTCAGGGGCGGTGGACTGGATGTCCGGCCGGGGCGACACGGGCTGGGCCAGCGAACGCACGTGCATCCCCCAAAGTCGATCAGGTTGCACCGTGTAGTCAATCTTCAGCCCCTGGTGGCAGAGGAGTGATTGGCGAAACATGCGGTTGCGGACGAAGTCCATGTACTGCTCCATGTGGATCATGTCCGGCGAGATGCGGCGAAGCGTTTCAGCGATCTCCGGGCCGAAATTGCCGGGCACCATCGCCGCCAATTGAGCATCGCCCAGGTACTGCAACCCCTTGGCAGCCGCCCGCTCCACGAACTGATAGAAGTACAGCGGCGCGTTGATGTCCTCGAGGTATTCGTGAATCAGGTACGGGTCGGACTTGCGCCGGACGACCTCCAGCTCTTCCTTCAGCAGCGTGCTGTAAGCTGTCTGGTCGGCCCGGGTCGCCTGGGCCAGGAAATCGAGCAGGGCGCGGGCCTGGGCAATGGCCACCCGCGGATCGGAGTAATGCCGACCGTGGTAGACCATCATGTCGCGGATCATGCCCCGCATGTGCCAACCCGGGTACGTGTTGTAGCTGATGAACGCCACCCCGTCGGGGCTGAGGTTGCGACTACAGATCGTCAGCAGATGGTCTTGGACGTGCGGCGGCACCCAGGAGTAGATGCCGTGGGCGATGATGTAGTCGAATTGGCCAAAACTCTCGTCCACCTCCAGGAGGTCAGCATGGCGTAAGTCCACATTGCGGAGCTGGAGCCTCTCCGCCATCGCTTGGGCCTCAGCGATCTGGCGACGGGACAGGTCGATGCCGACGAACTGGCTTTGGGGCAATCCCAACGCCATCGGCAGCAGATTGCCCCCGCGGGCACACCCCAGCTCCAGGACCCGGCAGCGGTCGATGGGCGGCGGCTTCAGGCCGAGGAGCGTCGCCACCGTCGCCAACCGGTCCGGGTGGGTCTGGGTGAACGCCTTGACGTCGTAGGGAACCTCGTCGTAGCTGGTCGTTCTTGGCTCGCTCATGCGTTGTGCTCGCTGGGTGATCGCCGGGAGAAGTTTACCGCGCGGCCCGATCCCCCGGCGAGTGCCTTTCTCGAACCCCGCCATCAAAAGTCGGGCTTAACGCGAGCTTGGAGGAGGGGCCGGCGCCGACCCGATCGGCCCAATTATCGCGGTCGGAGGAGGTGCGGGACCGACGCAGCCGCAGCGACCGGAAAAGCAATACCCCTGCCCCCCTCCACGAGGGGAGCAGGGGCTGTGGCACCGCTGCAACGACGACTCACGCAGTGGTCACGCGCCGCCGACGAAGACGCCGATGCGGAAGATCGGATCGTAGGCGAAGAAGTTGTCGAGCACCGCCAGGCTCAGGCCATCGAAGACCCGGACGTGCGTCTGAGCACGTACACCCGCGCCGGTGACGATGTCGTCGTGCCCGTCGCCATTGACGTCGGTAGCTGCCACCCGCACGCCCCCGAGAAACGTCGGGACGTAGGCGTAGAAGCTGTGGAGCACGGTCAGGTCCTGGCCGCTAAAGGCCCGGACGTGTGGCGAACCGGTGAGGCCCGCGCCCGTCAGGATGTCGGCGAAGCCGTCGTTGTTGACGTCGCCGGCGCCGACGAAGACGCCGCCGCGGAAGGAGGGGTCATAAGCGTAGAAGCTGAACAACTCGTTCAGGTTGGTGCCGTCGAAGACCTTGACGTGCGGTCCGCCACCTGGGCCAGCGCCGGTGATGATGTCGGGGACGCCGTCGTTGTTGACGTCGCCGGCGGCGACGGTCACGCCGCCGCGGAAGGAGGGGTCATAAGCGTAGAAGCTGAAGAGAAGCGTCTGGGTGTTGGCGTCGAAAACCCGGACGTGCGGGCCGCCGCCGCGGCCGGCCCCGGTGACGATAATCGCCCCGCCCACGGGCGGCGGGGGAGTAGCCCCGGTCTCGGTGGCACCGATGTCGGTCTGGCCGTTGAGGGTGCGCGGGAAGCCGAGACCTCGCTGGTCGAAGAGGAGGAGGAGCGGGTTGGCCCCAGCATTGATGGCCGGGCTGCCGGCGTTGGGGAGTTGGGTCAGGGTCACGCCACCGTTGTTCTGGAGCGGACCGAGGTTGGGGTCGAAGCCGACGATGTTATTGTTGACGCCGTTGGCGATCGGGTGGCCGTTGGGGCTTTCGATGAGGTTGAAGGCCGGGGTGCCGACGAAGCCACCGGCGTGGGAGAGGTCTTCGATGTTGGTGTCGGTGCTGGTGTTGTCGCCGATGATAGTGCTGGTCAGGTCCAGTTGACCTTCATTGCGGACGCCGCCGCCGGGGCCGCGACTGACGTTGCTGCTGATGGTGCTGTTGAAGATGGTGACGGTAGCGCCTGGTGCGACGAACACGCCACCACCCTGCGAGAGGCCGGCGGCCCCATTGGCCCCATCGGGGCTTCCGTCACCGCGCAAACCGCCCGCACCGCCGCCCTGGATGGAGTTGGCGTGAATGGTACTGTTGACGATTTGGACGTTGCCGGATGCGACGAAGAGGCCACCGCCCTGGCTATGGCCGCCGGCGCCGCCATCGCCGCCGGGGCCGTCGCTGCCGCTGCCGCCATCACCGCCAGCGCCAGCGTCGTTCTCTGCGGTATTTCCCGAGATGGTGCTGCCGGTGATGGTGACGGTCGGGTTGCCGGTGCCGATGAAGATACCGACGCCCTGGATGCTGCCGCCGGCGCCGCCATCGCCGCCGTCGCCGCCGTCGGAGGACCCTGCGCCGCCGCTGCCGCCCTCACCGGCGGAGCCGGCGGTGTTGTCGGCGATGGTGCTGTTGGTGATGGTGACGGTGGGGCTGCCGGTGCCGATGAAGATGCCGACGCCTTGGATGCTGCCGCCGGCGCCGCCCATGCCGCCATTGCCGCCCTGGTTGCCGCTACCGCCCCAGCCGCCGCTGCCGCCGTCACCGGCGTCGCCGGCCAAGTTGTTGGAGATGCTGCTGTTGGTGATGGTGACGGTGGGGCTGCCGCCGGAGAGGTAGAGGCCGACGCCCTGGATGTTGCTGCCGTTGCCGCCGTGGCCGCCGTGGCCGCCGACCTGAACACCGCTGCTGCCGAAGCCGCCGGCGCCGCCTGCGGCACCGGTTGTGGGTACGGCGGAGTTGGAATTGATGTCGGCATTGATGAGGGTGAGGTCTTCCACGGCTTCGGCGTAGATGCCGCCCCCTTGGGCGTGGCCGGCGTTGCCGCCGTGGCCGCCGTTGCCGGCGATGCCACCGAAGACACCGTCGCCGCCATCGCCGCCGCGACCGGCCAAGTTTATCAAATTGAAGCTGACGCTGGAGGAGTCGATCTCGATGGAGCCGAAAACGGCCCGAATGCCGCCGCCCCGCACGTGGCCCCCGTCGCCCCCTTGGCCGCCATCGCCGCCGCGGCCACCCGTGGGCGGCTCTCCGCCGTCGCCGCCATCGCCGCCATCGCCTCCGAGGACAAGGTTCAAATGAACGCGACTGTCACGAACGGCTAGGGAGACCCTGACGGCAGCGATGCCGCCACCGCCGGCCTCGCCCGCGCGACCGCCGTCACCACCGCGGCCACCGGTCCCATGGTTGCCGGCGTGACCGCCATCACCGGCGAGGCCGCCATCGCCGCCAATGACCAGATTGTTATCGACAAAAGATTGGTTCTCGATTTGGACGTCGCCCGTAACAGCTGCAAGGCCGCCGCCGGAAGCGTCGCCGCCACTCCCGCCGTCGCCGCCACGCCCGCCGGTGCCATTGTTGCCGGCCTCTCCACCATCGCCGCCATCGCCGCCATCGCCGGCCGTGGCGAAGTTACTGACGACGCTCGAACTGTTGTCGACCAGGACGTCGCTTAACTGAGCGGAGATGCCGCCGCCGGAAGCGTCGCCGCCACTCCCGCCGTCGCCGCCACGCCCGCCGGTGCCGCTGCCTGTCGCGTTCCCGCCGCGGCCGCCCGCGCCGCCATCGCCGGCCGTGGCGGAGTTGTCTGAAATCTCCGAGCCTTGATCGACCTGGAGGAAACCTCCGTAGACGATCATGATGCCACCGCCGCTAGCGTCCCCACCATTGCCCCCACGACCGCCCGCGCCGCCATTGGCAAAGGGGCCGGCGCCCATGCCGCCGTTGCCCCCGTTGCCGCCACGGGCGATGTTCCGGGAGAACTCCGAGTTGACTAGCGTCACCGCCCCGGCGAGGGAGAACAGGCCGCCGCCGTAGGCGCTACGGCCATCGCCGCCGTTCTGCCCGGGATTGCCGACCCCGCCTACTTGGCCGGCGCCGTTCATACCGTTGGCGCCGTTCGCCCCGCGGGCCGTGTTGGTGGTCACCAGGCTGTCGATGAAGTTCAAGACACCGCCCGAAACCGAGCCGCCGATACCATTCAGGATGCCTCCGCCCAGCGAGTCGCTCTGGCCGATGGTCCGCCCGGCGACGCCGTCGTCAATTGCCGTGCCGCCCGTGATGGTGATGTTCACGAAATTGACCGTGACATCATGGCCGATCACGTGGACGACACGATCGAAGTTGCCCGTGCCGAAGTTGACGCTGAGCGTGAAGCCGTTGCCGTTGAGGTTGTAGACCTTCGCCGGCAGAGTGCTGAGATTGTCGATGTCCAGGTCGCCGGTCGCGTTGGCATTCTCCTGGGCACCGCCGACGTTCGGGGTAGTCAGCACGATGTTGGCCGTCAGGTTGATGTCATTGGTGGCGTCGGTGTTGGTATTGGCGGCGGTGATGGCTGCCCGCAGCGCGGCCTCGGTGCCGACGTTGAAGACCGCCGGCGCCGTGCGGTCCTCCAGGAATTCCAGGGTGGGTCGCACTCGTCGTACCGGTCGGCGGTGCGGCCGCCGCACCGGTCGGAACCAAGCCTCGATGTGCCGTAACCAAGCCGTCCACTTGCTCCGCCGCATCGTGTCACCTCACGGGAGGATCGAAGTTCGTGGTCGGGACACGGGGCGAATCGACCGCCCCGTGTCATCCGACGCGGTTATCCGGGTCCTTGCCGTTCCAGTCTCCGTGGCAGCTTTCAGTCGGCCGACGCCGCTCAAAAACCTTCCAGGGACGTGTCCCTAAACGGTGCGGAAGCCGACCCCTGCATCTGGAGACTGGCTGAGGAGGCTGCTGGAAATCCTTGCGCGGGCCTACTCATCGGCATTCTGTTGCCCAGCTTGACACATTGCCGGACAACGTGCGTGACTGTTTTTGCTATCTGGCGAAAAAAGACTGCGAATCAGCGCGCCACATCCGGAGGGACCAGGACGGGCCAGCTGGGGCGCGGACGGCGTTCGACGGGAACGCAGAGTTGCACGCGGATGCCGCCCAACAACAGCGGCATGGCCGCCAAGAGAGAGGTAGGAATCAACTCCGCCCGACCGAGGTCGTAAAAGAAATGGTGCGCGGGATGCCAGCCGCTGCCCGGCAGCCAGCGCTCGGTCAGGTCGAGCCAGGCACGATACAACCCGTAGGCAGAGCCTTGGAAGTCGGCCACGGCGTGCCAACCGCCGGGGAGGGTAGAACGAACGTACGGCGGCTCAGCCTCTACAGGTTCCGGCAAGACGAGGCAGAGGTCGGTTCGATGTTTGTGCCAGGGGGTGACGATTTCGTCGTCGTGGTTGATTTGCGCGATGAGGCTGTCGCGATGGGCCAACCCACGCCGTCGGGCCCAGCGCAGGAATTGGACCCACGCATCCATCACGCGGAACGGTGACCCGACGACCCGCGTGAGCACCACGAAACGGCTGCGGCATTCCTCCAACCTCACGGCGAGCGGCGGCGTCCCTTCAAGCTGCCGGAGCAGCTGTCGCAGCGCTGCGGCAGCGCGCTCCCGGAAAGCGGCAGGCGATTGCCCGAAATGGGCCGTGAAGGCACGCGAAAAACCTTCGCGCGAGTCGAACCCCGCCGGTACGGCCAATTCCACCGTGGGAGCGGTTGAATTCTTCAGGAAAAGCGCGGCCCGCTCCAGCCGAAGCCTGCGAATGTGCCGCTGGGGCGGTTCGCCGACCACGGTGCGGAACAGCCGGTGAAAATGGTAAGGGGACAGGGCCGCCCGATCCGCCAGGGCGTCAAGTTCCAGCGGCTTGTCCAGGTTGGCCTCAATATGAAGCAGGACACGCAAGATGCGTGCTCGGTCGATCGGACTTGTCCGTAGCTTCATGCGCGGAGCCACCGGGATAGGACCACTTAAGCCCGGCGTGGCAGAGCGACCCTTGTCTCCCTGTTTACTTACGAAGGATTTTAGCTGCCGAAGCACGCTAGAACTACGAACAAATCCGTTCAAGAAAAGAGGCTTCCGACAAACTCCCCGAAACCCCAGAGGCCGACGCCCACAAGGGCGCCAACAGGGCCGCCGCAGGCGAAGCCGATGGTCGCCGAGCTGGCCAGGCCGACGCCGCGGCCGATCAGGGCGGCATCGTCCGGATCCGCGCCGTGGGTGCTTGCCAGCACTTCCGTGCCCAGCTGGAGTGCATCGCCTAATAGCAGCCACGGGGTCGCCGCGCGAGCGATGCTCTTGGCGGCCGCCCTGGAAGCCGGGCCCGCCGCTGCCCGTGCCGCCACCGAGGCTATTTCGCCGGCCGCCCCCCACGTGAACGCCGAGACTGCCTCTCGAACCGCCGCCCGCGTCACCGCGCGACGGAACGCGTTGACTTGGCTGCTCTCGGCGTGGCCGGTTTTGCACCACGTGGCGAAGTGCTCGCAGTTATTGGTGAACAGGTTGTAACCGCGTTTGCCGACACACGACAGGGCCCGAGCCACTACCTTTTTCGGCGGGTCAGAGCCGTCGTACTTCCGAATCGAGGTTGGTCGCCCGTCCACAAACTCGCTGTACGACACTCGTTTCACCGAGCCATTGGCCTTGCTCAGATGCACCACAGTGCCGTCCCCGATGTCGATACCGTGATGCGTATACGGACCGTACGACACCACGAGATGATCGGCTCTTGCCATGGTTTTGTCACCCTCCAGATTTGTCGTGCGAACCTCTCAACGAGTCACTCTGGATTACGCCCAGGGGAGCCACTTTCATTCGCTGTTGGATGCCTTGCCGTGACTCCTCCTGGCCTTTCACCTCTCATAACGCTGGCGTGGCCTGGGCGCTGACAAACAATGGGGAATCGAGTGATAACGAGATGGCCAGCCATGGACACGGCTTGGCCATTCCCGAAACGGTGCCTCGGCGGTCGCTGGCTCCGAAAACCCGGCGGCAAAAGGGTTGCGGCAGGACGCGACACCGCCTCCGTGGCCCCGAGCTGGCAACGGCACGCGGCTTGCTCACCACGGCCCGAGTCGTCCGCTGGCGGCTGGAAGCGGCTGGCGGTGAGTACACTCAGTTTCCAGCTAAACGGGAGGTGTTTATGATGCGAGTGCGCCGGGAGATGGGGTCGCGGCAGGGCCGGCGAAGCGGCTTCACGTTGATCGAACTGGTAGTGGTCGTGCTCATCATCGCCACCTTAGCGGGGCTGGCGATCCCCGTCGTGGCCATGATCGGCCGCTCGTCCGACATGGCGGCTTCCGCCAAGACGCAGGCCGACCTGGCTAACAACATCCAAATGTTCTTCATGCTCCAGAAACGGTATCCGCAAGGGCTGGATTCCCTGCTGGACACCACGGGGGCCATCTATGCTTCCGATACGACCGACGGCAACACGCAGACGCGCGGCCTGCCGTACATGGGCGCCGACGGCACTCGCTTGCAGGACCAGCTGACCGCTGCGACGCTGACAAACGCCGCCGGGGCCGAGTGGCTGCGCTCCTTCTCCCGCTCCGGCTTCGACTGGGTCTACGACCACAGCCTGACGGCCGCGGACTCGAACTTTTCGACCATGGGAAGCCCACCCCGGCTGACGTCGACATCTCCGTTCGCCGTGGCGGAGGTGACGGGTGCGGCGTTGACCGCCAAGCTGGTGCCGCGGGGGCTGCAAACGGGCCAGCGGCTGGTCGCCTTGGGGATTGGCCCGCGGAACACCGCCGTCGGCACGACTATCGCCAACTGTCCGATTTATCCAGGATGCGATGGGCGATACTACGGCCGGTACGTCGCCGTCTTCATGATCTACGCGACGGGCGAGCGCGCCACGCTGGTGGGCGTGATCGACAGCTACGGCCGACACAACGATTACACCATCCAGCAGTTCAACCAATCCTTGCCGGACGGGGCGCGTCAAGGATAATAACACGGACGTCGACCCTCGTCATACGCACGCCCTGGCAGTCTGCCTGAGCAGGCGGGCGTGACCGCGCGGAGGGTCGGGGTGAAGAGGGACTTTCCCCCGACCCTTCGCTTCCTTCTTGACGTGGGGCCGCGAATGATGAGAATGAGTCTCAGTTGCTTACGTGCATCCTCTGGCGGTTGCCCGGGAGTTGGCTATGCTTCCTCGGATTGCTCCCCCCCGGCGTGGGTTGACGCTCCTGGAGCTGGTCGCGGTCCTCGTCATCCTGGTCGCCTTGGCGGCCCTGGTGGTGCCGATCGTCGCCAGTCTGAGCACCGACGCCCGAGACACGGTCACGCGCTCCACGCTAAGCGCCCTGCGGGAGACCATCGTCAATCGCTACTGGCCCGACATGAACGGTGTCATGTCGGCCGGGACGGTCGTCGCCGATGGCCTCCCCCAACCGCATCCCGACTCGGCCCAACGATCGCCGACCTCCCGGGAATTTCACCCGCAACTGGCCTTCCTTTTCAATCCGCCGGTCGCCTCCCTCGGTCAAGCGCAGTATCGTCTCTTCCGCCGCGGCTGGAACGGCCCTTACGTCCAATATACGGGCGCCATCTACCGGGATCCGGCCGTCATGACGGAGGCCCAGTGGGTGGCGCGGGGGTTCAGCAACGCCTACGGCGTCACGGGCGATCCGACCGTCCTCGACGGGTGGGGGAATCCGATCGTCCTCCAGCGTCCAGCCGGAGCCCCCGTCCGACTCGTCTCCGCCGGGCCCAACGGCATCCTGGAAACCACCGAGGCGATGCCCGAGCCCGCCAGCGACGACATCAGCGTCGCCTTGGTTTACTGATCGGGCCAGAGAAAGGAGGTCCGGGCCATGCGTCGAACCTTCTATTGCCATCGGCAGGGGTTGACGTTGACCGAGCTTCTGATCGTCCTCACGATCCTGGCGGTCATGACCACCTTGGCGATCCAGGTCACGGAAGGGGTGATCGAACAGGGGCGATACGACGCCACCATTGCCTTGCAGGAGCGGGTTCGCGACGCCATCCTCGGTCCCCGCGACCAGGGCCGAACCGCGGCCGGTTTCCTCGCCGACATGGGTCGGCTTCCCGTCTCCGTCGCCGAGTTGCTCACCAATCCCAGCAGCAGCGTGTACACCAACCAGACGTTCGCCCACGACCTCGACGGCGACACCGTCACCGATGTGGTGGTGACCCTGGGGAGTGGCTGGCGGGGCCCGTACCTCCTGCCTGGGCCGGGGCTGACCACTGTCAAGGACGCCTGGGGAAATGACCTCGAGTTGATGCACAGCGGCCCGCAATTGGCCATCCGCTCGCCCAAGGTTCCTGACCTCGTGGTTCCCGCGCAAGATTACTCCAGCGGGATCATCAAGCTGCAAATCCTGGAGGAAAACGCCGAGGGAACCGAGGTGACGCCCAGCCTGACGAGCGCCGGCGCCAACCCCGGCAACATGCCGGAGCCGCACGACATCGAGTTGCGAATTTTCCGTGTGCAGTCGCAGGCCGGGGCCGAAGGTGAGGTCAATCCCGTGGTGGAACAGGTGCTGACGACCGACCCGGCAGCGCCGAACTACAGCCCAGCCTTGCGCACCGCCTTTGCCGTCGATCTGCTGGCGCAACCAATCGGCCGGCTGGCCGCGGTTGCGGTCAAGCGGCAGCATGCGCCACCGGGGTGGGTGCGTCGCAAAAGCGCCGTGGTCTACCTGACGGTGGCCCCCAGGGCCGACGTGCACAAAAAACTGGTGTTGCGTTGAGGGTTGGCCGATGATGCGCCGCGCGGCCATCACGCTGCTGCTGGTAACCCGGTCGAGCATCGCTCGCGCCGACTGGCGGGGCGGGGTGCGGCCGACGCTGACGGGTCTGTGGGTGCAACCGCGCCCGGAGGCCGACGACCTGGGCGTGTTGGTTGAGGCGGGGTTGGCCCGGGGGCCAACGCCGGGGCGGCGGGTATGGCTCCTC
>JANWYO010000121.1 GCA_025055215.1 Gemmataceae bacterium | reverse complement strand
TTCTGGGGAATGGCCGCGAGCCCCGGCGGCGGGGTACGGCCCCGCCGGCGCATGCCGCCGCCAGCATCCGGGATTGCCTCCACCTCGCCAGCCCATTTATACTCATTCAGTCTCGGGATGCCGACACTCACTCCAAGGAAGGCAACTATGCGCACGGAAGTCCCGGCCCCGCCGCTCCCCGTCGCTTCATCCCCGCTTCTTCGCACGGACAGGAGTCTCAAGCTTCCGACGCCGCAACTCTCTGTCGTCATTGTCAACTACTGTCAATGGGCCGACACCGCGGCTCTGGTGCGCTCGGTCGTGACCACCCCCGCGGGCCGACGCGGCGAGGTTGAGGTGGTCGTCGTCGATAACCACTCCCCGCGGCATTGTATCATCCCACGCCTCCGCCGCTGGCCGGGCGTCTCGTTGCGGCGCTGGCGGCGGAACCATGGTTTCGCCCGCGCGGCCAATGAGGGTGCCCGGCTCAGTCTCGCCCCCTGGGTGCTCCTGCTGAACCCGGACATCACCTTGCCGCCCGGCTTCCTCGACCGGGCACTCAGCCTGACCCGGCAGCTGACCGCCGACGAGCCCCGCACGGGGATCGTCGGCGTCCAACTCCGCCATGCCGACGGCACGCGGCAACATTCGGTCGGCAGCTTTCCGACGCTGTGGAACACCTTGGCGGGGCTGCTGCAACCGCGCGCCAGGCGCAAGTGCCGGCCGCGCCATGCCCGGCGGCGCTGTCGCGTGCCGTGGGTCACGGGCTGTTGCCTGCTGGTGCGGCGCGACTGCCTGCGAGACCTTGGCGGCTTCGACGAGCGCTTTTTCCTCTACTACGAGGATGTGGACCTCTGCCGGCGTGCCTGGACGCGAGGCTGGCAGGTCTGCTACGAACCGGGCTTGTGCGCGACTCACCATCGCCCCCTGCACCGGCGCACGGTGGCGCCTCCCCTCCGCCTCGTGACGCGCCATTCGCTCTTGACGTATGCGCGCCTGCATTGGCCGAGGTGGCACTTCCATGCCCTCGCCTGGGTGGTCAGACTTGAAGGATGGATCCGGCGCTGGTGGGCGCTCTACCACGGTTGCAAGAGCGAGGCCCAAGCGAGTGCCGAGTTAGCCACTGTGGCGGCCGACCTGGCGCGTAATCGGCCGAATCGGGCGCGGCGCCGGGTGCGGGCGATCATGGACCCTCTCGTTCGGTGATGCCTTGGACCCGCCGATCTTGTCGTTGGTCATTCCCAGTCATCATCGCACCGACCTGTTGCGGCGGTGCCTGGCGAGCGTCGCGCGGCATGCGCCGGCCGGCACCGAAGTCATCGTCGTCGATGATGGCTCGCCGCGGCAGATCGTCTCGGCAGCAGCGACCGAGTTCGCGGGTGTCCGCGCCCTGCGGCTGTCGGAGCGGATGGGTTTTGCGGCGGCGGTCAACGCGGGCGTGGCCGCCGCCCAAGGTGACATCGTCGAGCTGCTCAATGACGACACCGAAGTGACTGCGGGCTGGGCGGCAGCGGCCCTGGTCCATTTCAGTGATCCCATCGTGGCCGCCGTGGCCCCGCTGGTCCTCCAGGCGGACGCTGGCCCCCGCTGGCCATCCGTCGATAGCGCCGGCGATCACTGGTACGGCGTCGGCGTGGCGCGGAAGCGGGGGCACGGCCGGCCGCTGACCCGTCGCTGGCTCTGGCGCCGGCCGGTGTTCGCCGTCAGCGGTTGTGGCGGCTTCTATCGGCGAGCACTCTTTCTCGCCCTCGGGGGTTTTCCCGTCCACTTCGGTGCCTATTTCGAGGACGTCGATTATTCCCTCCGCCTTCGGCGCACCGGCCATCGCGTGCTCTACGAACCGCGATCGCAGCTTTGGCATCACGGGGCCGCTTCCTACGGGCCCCCGCGGGACGCCCTCCTGGAGCAGCAGTCCTGTAACGAAGAGCGGGTCTTCTGGCGACATGCCCACGGGCCGACGTTGCTCGGTCTTTTACCCCTGCATGTCGGCGTCGTGGTGGCTAAGGCATGGCGACGCTGGCAACGCGGCGAACTGCGGCCATTCCTTCGCGGCCGCTGGCGCGCCTGGCGCGAACTATGGCCCAGCAGCGCTTGAGAGCGCTCCGTCGCGAGGGCCGACGGGTCGCGGCCGCGCCCGGTCACGGCCGGGCCGACGGGGCCCGGCCGTAGATTTCCGTCCATTCAGCCAAGCGACCCAAGGCGGCCTCGCTCAACATCTCGGGAAAAAAGCGCCAGCCCCAATTACCGTCGGGCCGACCCGGAAAGTTCATCCGCGCCTCGGTGCCCAGGCTGAGCACGTCTTGGAGCGGTGCCACGGCGTAATCAGCCACGGAACTCCACGCCAGGCGGACCAAATCGGCGGCAATGTCGCCGCTCAGCGGCAGGTAGCGCCGCAGGAAGGAGGCTTCCTTCTCCGGCAGGGTGGCAAACCAGCCGCGGGTGGTGTCGTTGTCGTGCGTGCCGGTGTAAACGACGGTGTTGGCCTCGTAATTGTGCGGTAAGAAGCGGTCTTCCGGGTCGCCAGTGAAGGCGAATTGCAGGATGCGCATTCCCGGCAGCCCGAAGCGGTCGCGGAGGGCCTCCACCTCCGGCGTGATGACGCCCAGGTCTTCGGCGATGAGGGGTAAACCGTCCAGGGCCTGCCTTAACCTCGTCAACAGGGCCTCGCCGGGGGCCTTGACCCACTCGCCCACTTCGGCCGTCGGCATCCCCGCGGGAATCCGCCAATACGCCTCGAAACCGCGGAAATGATCCAGGCGCACCAGGTCCACCAGGCGCAGGACTAAGCGCAAGCGCTCCACCCACCAGGCGAAGCCGGTCTCCTGTAAACGGTCCCAATCGTACAGCGGGTTGCCCCAGAGCTGCCCGGTTTGCGAGAAGTAGTCGGGCGGCACGCCGGCCACAAATCGGGGACGCCGCTCGGCGTCGAGCAGGAACAGGTCGGGGTTGGCCCAGACGTCGGCGGAATCCGCCGCCACAAAAATGGGCACGTCGCCGATCAGGCGAATCCCTTTTTCCCGCGCATACTGACGCAGCGCCTCCCACTGCCGGAAAAAGACGAACTGGCGGAACTTGTGCTGGCCGACGCTGTCGGCCAACTCCTGCTCGGCCTGCTTCAGGGCCGCCGGCTCCCGCCGCACCAAGGAGGGGCCCCACTCCAGCCAGCAGCGACCGCCGTGGGCGTCTTTAAGGGCCATGAATAGGGCAAAGTCGTGCAGCCAGCTGTGCTCTTCGGCACAGAAAGCGTCAAAAGCGGCGCGGAGGGAGGGAGCGCGGCCCGCGCGGAAGTTGGCCCATGCCTTCCCCAAAAGGTAAACCTTAAACTGGATCACCGGCCCGTAATCGACGGGGGCGTAGCGGAAGCCATGATGTGCCAGGTCGCCGGGGTCCAGCAGGCCGTCGCGGAGCAGTAATTCGGGGCTGACCAGGTAGGGATTGCCGGCGAAAGCGGAAAAGCACTGGTACGGAGAGTCGCCGAAGCCGGTGGGTCCCAAGGGGAGGACCTGCCACCACGTCTGGCGGGCGCGGGCCAGGGTGTCCACCCAGGCGTAAGCTACCGGGCCGAGGTCGCCGATCCCGAAAGGACCGGGGAGCGACGTGGGATGAAGAAGGATACCGGCCGAGCGAGCGGGCCGGCGTTTCGGCGAAGGATTGTCCATTCACGTCCTCCGTGATGCCACCAGGGAGTTGTCACCTGGTCAGTCCGTAAACAGGGAGCGGGTTTGGGAACGTCAGCCAGCTGGTGGAGACCCCGGGGCCAGCACGAGGGCAGCCTCGCCGGGGAGGCACCAGACGCCGGCCGTGTCCCGCAGCGGGGGTGTGCCTCCACCCCCGTAGCGGGGCGCTTCGCTTGACCAGACCACCTCCCACCAACCGTCCCCAGGGGGGGCGAGCAATGGCTCCGGGATGGGGTCGAGGCGCAGGTCGGCCCCGAGGTTAATGAGCAACAGGCGATCGTCCTTGGGGCCGAAAAACCGCAACACCAACGCTGCTGGGCCCAAGACCGCGCCGTCAACGCTCCCGGGGCGGGGGTCGCGAAAGACCGCGTCCTGCCGTCGCAGGTGGATCAGGTCGCGGTGCAGGGCCACGGCGGCGGCGTGCCGCCGCCGCTCCGTGGCATCTAATTGGCAGCGTTGGAAGGTGGCAAGTTCCGCCGGGTCGGCCAGCCGACCCTGCGCCTCGGGCCCCGACAGGCTGGGAAACTGGGCCAAAAACTTCGCACGGCCCTGGGCCACGGCCCGGGCCAAGTCCCGATGATGATCGGCAAAAAAAAGAAACGGACTCGATGCCGCGAACTCCTGACCCTGGAAGAGCATCGGCGTCTGCGGCCCCAGCAGCAACAGCGCTGTCAATGCCCGCCAGCGGCCGGGGCTGGTCCGTTGGTGGATGCGTTGGCCACACGGCCACGCGGAGATCTGGTCGTGGTTGTCGAGGTAGTGGATGAACGCCCAGGGCGGCAGGTCCCAGGCGGGCGTGCCGCGCGGCCGGTGCTGGTAATGCCGATAGGGTTGCCCCTGGAAAAGGAAGCCCCGCTTGGCCGCGGAGATCAACTCCTGCGGTGTCCCCCGATAGTCCTCGAAATAGCCCTCTGCGCGGCCGGTCAACGCCACCTGGGCGGCGCGGTGAAAATCGTCGTTCCACAAGGCGTCCAAGCCTTGGCCGCCTTCCTCCGCCGGCCGGACCAGGCCCCCGTCCGGCGGCTCGCACTCGGCGATGAGGAAGGTGGCCCGACCGCGGGCGGCTTGGCGCACCGCCAGGCCGATGCGCCGCAGGATGTGCTCGGGCGACGAGTCGATCATGGCCTGAGCCGCATCCAGCCGCAGGCCGTCGATGTGGAATTCCTCGACCCAGTATGCCGCGTTGGTGACGATCCACTCCCGAACGGGCTCGCAATGCAGACCGTCGAAATTGAACGCGGGTCCCCACGGTGTCGATCGGCCCGAAAAATAATGAGGTGAGAAACGCGCCAGGTAGTTGCCATCCGGGCCGACATGGTTGTAGACCACGTCGAGAATCACGCCGAGCCCCAGGGCATGGGCTTGATCGACGAAGCGGCGCAGGGCGTCGGGTGGGCCGTACAGCCGCGAGGGGGCAAAGAGATTGACGCCGTCGTAGCCCCAGCCAAAGCGGCCTGGGAAATCGGCCACGGGCATGATTTCGACGGCGGTGATCCCCAACGCCGCCAACTCCGGCAGCTGCTCACAGGCGGCGTCCCAGGTCCCTTCGGGCGTGAAAGTGCCGACGTGCATCTCGTACAGCACCTGCCCCTTGGGACCGATGCCGCTCCAATGCTGGTCGGTCCAGACGAATGTCTTCGGATCGATGACCATCGACGGCCCGTGCGGGCCATCGGGCTGCCAGCGCGACGCGGGATCGGGACAGGTTCGAGCCTCGTCGTCGAGCCGGAAGCGATAGCGGGAACCAGCGGTCGCCGTGGGACAAAACCCCGAGAAGTAGCCGCCCTCTTCTGCGGCCAGGGGTACCTCCGGGCCGTCGTCGAGGACGACGGCCACGGAATGGCAGCGCGGCGCCCAGACGCGGAAATGGACCCCCCCGCCCGGGACACACTCGGCGCCGATCGGCCATCTCCGCGGCACAGACGTCACGTCTCGTTGGCCCAGTCGCGCGGCTTCAGGAACTCATACAGCTCTGCTTCCCGGCTGCCCGGTTCCGGATGATAGTCGTACAGCCAGCGGACCACCGGGGGCAACGACATCAGGATCGACTCGGTGCGGCCTCCCGTCTTCAGGCCGAAGACCGTGCCGCGGTCATAAATGAGGTTGAACTCGACGTAACGCCCTCGGCGAAACTCCTGAAACATCCGCTCACGCTCCCCGTAGGCCTCGTGCCGCCGGCGTTCCACGATCGGCACGTAGGCCTCAAGAAAGGCATCGCCGGCCTCGCGGACGAACGCGAACAGGCGCGGAATGTCGCCTTCAAGGTAATCGAAGAAGATGCCGCCGACGCCCCGGGCCTCTCCCCGGTGCGCCAGGAAGAAATACTCGTCGCACCACTCTTTTAGCCGCCGATAGTCAATCACCGGCGCATGGCGTTCGCATACCCTCTTCCAGACCCGGTGGAAGTGGATCACGTCTTCGCGGTAGGGATAGTAAGGGGTCAGGTCGGCGCCGCCGCCGAACCATTCCTTTTCCCCCTTGGTCAAGAACCGGAAGTTGGCATGCACGGTGGGCACCATCGGGCTCCGCGGGTGCAGTACCAGCGAAATCCCCACGGCGGTGAAGTGCCGCCCTTCACCTGGGATCTGCCGGGCAAACTCCTCGGAAAACTCCCCGTGGACGTCGGAGAAATTGACCCCCGCCTTTTCAAAAACCCCGCCATTCATCAGGACGCGCGTCCGGCCACCTCCCCCTCCCGGGCGGTCCCAGAGGTCTTCCCGAAACCGTGCCTTGCCGTCCACCTCCTCCAACCCGCGACAGATGCGGTCTTGGAGGTCGCGCAGGTATTCGACGATCGCTTGACGCATGGCATGTTCCCTCTCGGCGACGCCGCTTCGTGGGCTTCAGTCGCTCATCATACGGATTGAGACGCGGCTGGGCGGGAAGCTTCGCTTCCCGCCGGCCCTTGGTCGGCATCGGACACCAGCCACGGCCGGAGTTCGCCGGCCAGGTAGACGGAGCCGGTGATGCACACCAGGTCATCCGGTCCGGCGGCCGCTTGGGCTGCCTGCCAGGCATCGAGGGCTGCCGGGCACACCGTGACGGGGCGGGGGGTCAGTTCGCGCAGGATGGAGGCGAGTTGCTCAGGAGGAATCGCGCGAGGATTGTGACTATAGCATGTCACCCAGAAGGCCGAGAACGCCGGGGCCAGTTCCCGGAGGATGCCGCGAATATCCTTGTCGCTGCTGCACGCGAAGACCAGCAGGCGGCGGGTCGGGGGAAAGGAAGCAGTCAGGGTTTCAACCAAGGCTTGGGCCGAGGCCACGTTGTGGGCGCAGTCGAGGATCGTCAAGGGGCGGCGGCCGACGACCTCGACCCGAGCGGGCCAACGCGCCGCTGCCAAACCCGCCGCCACGGCCGTGTCCGGCACTACTAAGCCCTCGCGCCGCAGCTGTTCGATGACGGCCACGACCACGGCCGCGTTGCGGGCCTGATGCTCCCCCAGCAGGGCGAGTTCCAGCCACGGCCAAGTTCGCTCTCGCGTCCGCACCCGAAGGCGCGAGCGCCGCTCGCTCCGACGGTCCACGAAACCCGGCTCATAGTCGTAATCGAAGTCCCGGCCCAATTGTCGGAGCGGGGACCGGCACTGCTGGCAGGTCGCCTCGATGACGCGGCGGGCTTCCTCGGCCGTCACCCCGCTGATGGTCGGCCGACCCGCTTTCACGATGCCGGCTTTCTCCCGCGCGATCTGCTCCAGACGGTCGCCGAGGATGTGCGTGTGGTCGTAGCTGATGCTGGTGATAATTGCGACCAGCGGCGTGCAGACGTTGGTGGAGTCGAAGCGGCCTCCCAGGCCGACTTCGACCACGGCCAACTCGACCCGGCGACGGGCAAAGTGCAGAAAACCCAGCGCCGTGGCGATCTCGAAAAAAGTCGGTCGGTCTCCCGGACCGCGCGCCAAGCGGTCGAGGAACTCCACGGCCGGCCGCACATCGTCCATCAGGGCCGTGAGTTCCTGGGGATGAAGGCACTGGCCGTTGACCTGGATGCGCTCGGTCACGTCGCACAGGTGCGGCGAGGTGAACAGCCCCGTGCGGTAACCGGCCTGGGACAGGACGGCGGCCAGCATGGCTGAGGTCGAGCCTTTGCCCTTGCTTCCGGCAACATGGAGGATGCGAAAGGATTGCTGCGGCTCTCCGAGGAGCCGCAGCAAGGCCCTCATCCGGTCGAGCTTCAAGTCGCTCGGCTTGGGGGCGCGCTGCTCGTAATTAATGCGGCCAAACCAGAAGTTGAGGGCTTCCTCACGTGTCATGCCGGACCATCGGTTCTGGAGCTGCCTTTCACAGCAGGCCACGCTCAAAGTTGGCCGCGTGCCCGCCGGGAACCGCCCGCCCGGCGCGGACCAGCCGCCACCGCTGGCGGACGTCGTGCGGATCGTAGCTGCGGTAGACGAAGTCGGCGCGCAGGCAGACGGCACCGGCAGCCGACAGCTGGGACAATCGAGGCGCCAGGCAGTATGGCCCCTGGTTCAGCACAATCGTTCGACAATGGTAGTCCAGCGCCGTGACCCGCTCGCCATGCTCCGACACCATCTCCATGCTTTCAAATCGGCACTGGGCTTTGCCGGGACAGCCCCCAATCAGGTTCGCATAGGCGCACGATTCCGCCAGGAACAAGGGCGTGTCCTGGTACACGATGACCACCGCCCGCGGGCCGAATTCCGCCACCAACGAACGAAGGTTGGCGAGGCCGTCTTCCGGCGAGAGGGTGAAGCGGCTCACACCCATGCTCACGAGCTGCCGGGCAGCCAAGCGATTGACCACGTACAGCGACCAGTCGGCGGCCAGATCGAGCGGGGGCGGCACTGGCTCGGTCGGGTCGAGTTCGAGGTACCCCCAGGCGGACAGGTTCGCCGCTTGCCAACGATGCCAGCCCGCCCCTCGCAGCTGCTCGATCTTCAACCGGAGGCCCCGGTCTTCCCAGGACCGGGTCAATGCGGGCAAAGCCAGGCGGATGCGGTCGCGGCCGACACGCTCCGCCCAAAGGTCGAGCTTCTGCCGCAAGAGCGTCGGATGGTCGCGGGCAATGTCGATGATGATCTCGTCGATTCCTTCCCAGTCCGACGGTTCCAGCCCATCAAGAAAACTCGCCCGGTCTACCATGATCGACCAGCGGAAAGGCTGGCGGGAGGCAGAAACGGGCCGCGGGGAAGCACTGGGGCAGACCTCCTTGCGGAGTCGCTCCACCTGAGCGGCCCGGACCTGCTGCCAGGCCGTTTCCAACTCCGCGACCAAGTCCCGACGCGCGGCGTTGAGGCGCGACACTGGCACGAACCAGCCGCCATCGTTTCGCAGCGCCAGCGAGGCCAACGCCCACCGGGTGTCCCCCAGTTTCTCGAAGACGGTTCGCAGCGTCTCCTCCATCGCCTCCGGCCGACGTGCCCGCGGAAAAGGGCCCGCCAGCGACCGGCGAACCTCCAGGTTCGCCGGACCCCAGGCGACTCGCCCGACTACCGTCAGTCGGTCCGCACTCAACTCGGCCTCGATGTGCAGCGGCCGACGAATCCGATACACGCCCGGCTTGGGCCGCTCGTGCCGATAGCGCTGCTTCACCGCCTGCGATGACGAGCAATAGACGGTGGCCCCTCGAGGGATGACCGGATGCTCGGCCGGTAAAGCCACCTCGACGCGGGCCCCGGCCTCGACCCGGAGCACCTCGCGGGGCTCGCTGGGACGTCCGGGTGTTAGTTCCCATAAGTGATCGATCGCGAAACCGAACGGCTTGCCTAGCGTCGGCAGGTCGATTTGCAGGCCGTCGTGACGTTCCAGGGACCGCGAGGTGCGAAACCGCAGGCGTTCCCGGCCGCGCCGGTCCCCCACCACCGCTTCGACCTGGCCGATCGGCGTTCCCCGGTGGCCGACCGTATCGCGGTCGGCCACCTCTTTATCTTTGGGAGACTGGATGAACAGCCGGGTCCACGGCCGACTGAAGACGGTTCGAAGGTCGGCTTCACGCCGCGGACGTTCATCCGCCGGGAGTCGGCCATCAAGCAGCCGACGGTAAAAGTCGGTCGTCGTCGCGACGTAGAGCGGGCCCTTCTTTCGCCCCTCGATCTTGAAGCACGACACCCCCGCCGACCGCAACGCCGGCAGGTGGTCGGGCAGTGCCAGGTCTTTCATGGAAAACGGGAAGCCGTGACGCGGGTCGCGGAGGACGGCCCGACCATCGCGTAACGTCAGCGGCGCGCCGCGGACCTCGAAGGCATCTCGGCAGGAATAAGCGCACTTGCCTCGATTGCCGCTGCGACCCAGCGTCTGGGCCGAAAACAGGCACAGCCCACTGTACGAATAGCACAGCGCCCCGTGGATGAAGACTTCGGTTTCGATGCCGCTCTCGGCCGTGATGTCCCGGATTTCCTCGAATGTCAATTCGCGTGCCAGGACGACCCGGCGAAAGCCGAGCCGCCGTAACGTCTCCGCGCCCGCTCGGTTGTGCACCGCAAGCTGTGTACTCGCGTGAAGCTCAAGTTGGGGAAAATATTGCCGCACGAGGTAATAGACACCCAGGTCCTGCACGATCAGGGCATCCACGCCGATGTCAGCCAGCCCGGCCACCGCCTCCAGCAACTCCGCCAATTCATCCTGCCGAATCACCGTGTTGATCGTGACAAAGACGCGCCGCGGTGGCCGAAGACTGTGGGCATACGCCGTGATCTCGTCCACTTCCTCGAGAGTGAAGTTCTCGGCCTCGGCTCGGGCTGAGAATTTCTTCAGGCCGAGATAGATGGCATCCGCTCCAAAATGCAGGGCGGCGTAACCGGCCTCCGGGCCGCCCGCGGGGGCGAGCAGTTCCACGGGCCGATTGGTAGGCGGCCCCACCGGGGGGAGGGTCAGGGCTGGCTCAGGCGCCGCCGGATTGTAACTCCCTTGCGGCAGCTCGGGCACGGCCCCGACCACGGTCCAACCTGCCCATTCGGAATCGGCGCGCTCGACCTCGCCCCCGCCGGTCAGGAGCGGCAACGTGATTCGCTCGGTCGTCGAGGTTGCCCCGTCGGCCACGATTCGACTCCAATTCACGATGACGTTTGGGAGTTCAGGATATCAGATGCTGCCCGTCTCGGGCAGCACCTTCAGCGCGCGGGAATGAATCACGGCGCAGGGAAGTGCAGGAGGCGCCAAACGAAAAGTGTGTCGAGGGAACATGCCAGGCGGCGCGAAAAGAGAATTTTTCGGAGGGAAGAAGTCCGTGCTCCGAGCAATCTGCACTCCTTTCCACCATACAGTTGATTGCGAATTCGCGCAACCACTCCGGTCGCGGGGACACCTATCGTTTGGGGCGGGGTTGCACGCTCCAGGCAGCGATTTGCCGCCAGCCTCCCCGGACTCCCGTTTCGGGCTCCCGATTCCTCGTTTCGCGCTCTTGATCCATCGATTCGCGCTTGCTGCGTGCCCACCGAGCGGCTCGCACCCTCACGCAAGCGCGAACCGATCAATCTCGGTGCGCCGCTCCACCCCGCGGTACCGTAGTCGAGAGCGGCCACCTGGCCCGACCGTGTGTCGAATATCATCGGACTAAACCGCTACGACTCACCCGGTCCCAAGGCCCCTGGTCCAAGTGGTAAGGCAGCGGATTGCAAATCCGCCATTGCTCGGTTCGAATCCGGTCAGGTCAACATAGCCTGTTCAGTATTTCGCAGGGTGTCGCATCTGGGATGATCGGCACCCTGCGCTCGGTGGTTTTCGGCGGATCGACGCGGAAGCAGTTATGCTCCCGGTCCAACTCCTGAGCGGTCAGAACCTGGTGGTGCGAGAGACAGCGCTGGCCGCTGGATCGCGTGGCACGGATGCTCCGCTCAGCCTCAACCCCTCTCTTGCCTTTATTTCTTGCGGCATACCGCCCAGCCATCGTAGCGCGAGGCAGGAACACCGGTCGATCGATCTCAACAAGCGGCTCCCTGAGAGCGGGCGTGAACTTCCAGAAAGCAACACGGCGGGCCGGGTTTGCTGGGGCGGATGGCGCGGCCGGCTTCACCCCACGCTGCCGACCACGCACCTCAGAGACTCATTACCACCTGCGGGTCAGTTGAGCCGGGCGGCGTAGGCAAAACCAAACGGCCCTTCAAACAGCCGGAACACCGCGATCACGGCTTGCACGTCGAACATTTTCTTCCCCTTCTCTGCTTCCAGATACATAGCATCGATCCCCTGGTTCCGGATGCGCTCCGCGTTCAAGAGGTCGGCTGGTGGGTTGTCCAGAAGCTTCTTGAAGTTCAACCCCTGCCCTTCCGGGTGGCCGGGGCTGATCCACCGAAACATCTGGCTCGGTACGAGCCGCTCACCTTTCAGCAGCCCCTCCCACTGCTCCATCATGGCCAGCCAGACGTCGATCTGCCTGTCGGTCAACGGCAGACCAAGTTGGTCGGTCTGCTTTGGGTGCGGCAGCCATTCGTAGTCGTCGTCGGTCTCCTTGCGGATGAGGTTCCACGTCTCCCGGTTCAGTTCACATACTGCCACCAGGTGCAGCCGCATCCGCCGCAGCCGCGGGGCGTCTACCACCTTCAGTCCGCTGAGCCAGTCCTGCTCCGCCTTCCTGGCCGGGGCCTCCACTCTGGGAAAGATCTCCTTGACGCGCTCCTCGAACCCGGCCTCCTCGTCCACTGCCCGGTAGCCTTCCACCATCGCCGACAGCAGGTGGCAGTATGCCCGTAGCCATGCCACGTCCCCACGGTCGAAGTGGATGCGAAAGTCGGGGTTGGCCTTCTGGAAGGCCAATGGCCGCCCCTCGTTCAGCTTGGTGAGTATCTCGAGCAGGGACTTGCGATCCTTCCCGGTCCCGGTGAAGTCGAAGCTGATCTTTGCCAGCCGCAGCCGCAACTTCACCTCGTCGTCCTTGATGCCGGCCAGGGTGGCCTCAGCCCGGCCGAGGTCGGCAGCGAACGCGTCCAGCACCCGGCCGAGTGCCTTGTAGCTGATAGCTGAGGGCCTTTCGTTGTGCGGCACTGGAAGCCGCAGAAACGGCTGGGGCGCCTTTTCCGACACCGCTCCGTACTCGTACAGCGCCTTGCCCAAGTTTTCCACGGCCCGCAGGAACTGGATTACCCCCAACCCAAACCGAGCCTCGTCATCCGCCGGATTGGCATCGAGGGCAAGTAGCAAGACCGTTTCACCTTCGGCGAACTTGCCGTCGTGCAAAAACTTCTCGGCCAGCGGCGGCGGTGGGGCAGCCGCACAGACAGGAACAGCTAGCCAACACACCGTGCAGAGAACGAAGAGGCGCACCATGAATCACTCCTTAAACCAGTAAACCAGTCAGCAGGTAACAATGCCCTTGCGTACCCTGGCCATCAGTTTGATCCACCGATCGTTGCGAGATGTGACGAACCTCATCCGCGGTCGAACCATCCCGCTCCGCCGCGGTCGGTGGCCCGGTGAGCCACGAACCTGGGAAAGCCCGTGTAGTGCCGCCGTGTGCGGCACTGCCTAGCTCGGCCTCTTCACCCTCGCCGGCTGCCTCGGCGGCAACCGCCAGGAGCGGATCGTTCGGTCCGCTCCGCTCGAAACTACTCTATCCGTCAAACGCGAGGGGCACACACCAAACTTCGGCGGTGTGTCCGGCCAACCGTTGCATCTCGCAGCCGTCTTCCAGGTGAAACAGCGACACGGATGAATCTCGGCCAATAGCCCCTGGCCCCCAGGACTGACGGCAACTGCCCGGATGCTGCCGATCGGGCTTTTGAGACTCTGGAGCTGCAGCCGGCCTGCACGTCCCAGAACCGGCTTCCACTGCGGCAAGACTCACGCCGCGTCCACCTTCTGTGAAATCCTCCGCGCCGTGGACGCTGAAGCGTGGGAACGGACCGTGGTGTGGTGAATCCGCTCCCGTTTGCCCGAGGGCCAGGAGCTGGTCAGTCTTGATCCGAGCCGACTCGGCCCGGGGTCGGCACCGCAAGCAATGGCAGCGTTGCGACGCAGCGTCATTCACATGCTGCGGGAAGTAGGGCACAACGTGGCCGCGGTGGATGCGCTCCATGAGCAACTGCTTCGGTCAGGCCCTCGATCTTCCCAGTCTGCCTCGGGATAGAATACTGAAACTGCCCCGGCAAAACGACGCGGCGGCGTGCAGGTTCCGTTGACAGACCCCGGAGGGACCGCTACCATTCCACCACGCCTGAAGCGTAGGGCCCCTTAGCCAAGTGGTAAGGCAGCGGATTGCAAATCCGCCATTCCCCGGTTCGAATCCGGGAGGGGCCTTATCCGCCTTTGGTCCGACGGCACGTTTCCCCCTCCTGCCAAGCCACGCTTGCTTCACATCGCGGTGCAGGTACGGGCTTAGTCCCCGGCGTTTCTAGGCGTTCCAGCCACGGCGCCCCCTTGCGGATCGGGTAGCCTCCGCATACCCTGCGTCCTCACACGACGACAACGCTGGCAGCGCCACGGTGAGGGAGGTTCGTCATGAGAATCGTCGATGTTCGAGTTACTGGCCTGTCCGGCGGAACGGTCGATGGTGGCTGGCCGCAGGGCAACAGGCCCGAGGAAGACCTGAACACCATCGTGGAGGTGGTTACGGATGAGGGGCTGATCGGCGTCGGCAGCGCCATGACGAGCAAGGCGCTGGTGACCGCGGCCGTGCAGCTCCTTCGTCCCCTTCTCATCGGCGAGCGGGCCGATGAGCCGGCCCGGGTGAGCGAGAAGCTGCGGCAGAGCACCTTCTGGCAGGGTCGTGGCGGCGCCGTCGAACATGCCATCAGCGGGCTGGACATCGCCTTATGGGACTTGATGGGCCAGATCTGCCGCCAGCCGGTGTTCCGCCTTCTGGGTGGGGCGTATCGCAGCCGACTGAAGCCTTATGGCTCGATTCTCTTCGACGAGCCAGAGCGCCTCCGCGAGACGTTGCAGCAGACGGTGGCCCGTGGCTTCAAGGCGATCAAACTGGGCTGGCGGCCGTTCGGCCGCCGCGACCCGCGCACCGACGAGCGGCTCATTCGCACAGCCCGAGATGCGGTCGGCCCAGATGTCGAGCTGATGGTCGATGCCGGGGGGAGCGAGCAATTCTGGCCGCATGGCTACAAATGGGCCTTGCGCACGGCCCAGATGCTGGCCGCGTACGACGTGGTCTGGTTCGAGGAGCCGCTGCCTCCCGATGATCTGGAGGGCTACATCGAGCTGCGCCGCCACGCGCCGCTGCCGATTGCCACCGGCGAGGTCCTCACCCGCCGGCAGAGTTTCCGCCCGTACCTGGAACGGCATGCCGTGGACATCATCCAGCCCGATTGCACCAAATGCGGCGGCCTGACCGAGGCCTGGCGGATCGGCTGGCTCGCCTATGAACACAACGTCCTCCTCGTGCCACATGGCTGGAATACAGCCGTCGGCCTGGCCGCCGACCTCCATCTCACCGCCGCCCTCCCTGTGGCACGCTACGTCGAGTACCTTACGCCCTCTCCCTACTTGGACGAACTGATCGTCGAGCCTTTCCGCCCGGATGCTGACGGCTACCTACACGTGCCTGAGAAGCCGGGGCTGGGGATTGAGCTGAATCGCGAGGCGCTGCGACGGTTCGGTATCTGAGCAAGGCCCGCCTTGACTTTACTAGTCCGTTCAGTCTATGAATAGATTGATCGGTCTAATTGACCCCGTCTGTGACGACCGGGGTGTGGCATGAAGAGTCGCCGCATCGACATCGCCAGCATTCGCCGCGAGCAGATCGTAGAAGCGGCGATTGCGATCATTGTTGAGCAGGGCTTGCAGAACCTGTCGCTGTCGGAAATCGAGCAGCGGGCCGGGATGAGCCGCGGCCAGCTGATGTATTACTTCCATTCCAAGGAGGAGATCCTGCTGGCGGTCTTTGACCGCCTGCTGGAGATGATGTGCCGGCGCTCGGGAACGTCGGACCGCTGCCTGGAGGACATTCCGGGCTGGTGGGAGCGGCTGCAATACGTGATGGAAAAACTCCTCCAGCAACCGCCGCTGCACCCGGAATTTCACGCTCTTCAGTACACGTTCTTGTCGCAGATCGGGCACCGGGAGGATTTCCGGCAGCGGCTGGCCCGCCTGTATGAGGACTGGCGCGGGCACATCGCCCGGGACCTGGCTGAGGAATTGGTGCGGCGTCCGCCGCGGCGACCGATCAATGCCCGGGCACTGGCCACGTTCGTGCAAGCGTTGTTGCATGGGCTGGCGGTGCAGCTGGCCGCCGACCCGCAGGCGTATGACGTGCCCGAAATGAAGCAGCTGTGTCTGGACGTGTTGGGAACGTACTTGTGGGGCCGGCCGCCGACTGCCTCGGAGGGTGGACAGGGTCGGCGGAATGGTCACGTCGCTCGTCGGGCGGAGCCGCAGGCGGCATCGCGCCGGAGGAGATGTTCATGAACGAGTCCGTGCCACAAACCCTGGTCCGGGCCGCGGAGTTGGCGGGGCGTAACGGCCAAGGGTCTTTGAGCGACCGTGTTCGTTCGCTGCGGCTGGAGGAGCGAGCCGAGCGCCCGGGGCCGAGTCGCCGCACCTGGTTGCCGTGGTTTTTGTGTGCTGTGATGGCGGCGATTGCGGCGATTCAGTCGCTGCGGACCCCGTCGCCGGCCGAATCGGAGCCGGCCCGCGTCGAGGCCACGGCGAACGTGTCGACTGCGGCCACGGCACCGCAGGCTACTGTCGGTGAGGTGGTGTTGGAATCGAAAGGTTACATCGTGCCCACCCATCAGGTCCAGGTCAGCCCCCGGGTCAGCGGCATGGTGGAGCGGCTGTACATCGAAGAGGGGAAACGAGTGCAGCGGGGCGACATCCTCGCAGAGTTGGAAAAGGTCGATTACCAGGCGGACGTCGACCGGGCCAAGGCAGCGCTGGCGGCCGCGCGCCAACGCTTGAACGAACTGGTCCGCAACCATCCCGACGAAATCAACCAAGTCAAGGCAGAGCTGGAAGAGGCCGAGGCCCAGCGGGAGCAACTCTACCTGGAATGGAAGCGGAACGTCAACCTGCGCACCGGCAACGCCCTGGCAGCCCGTGAATATGAGCAAGCCTACAGCGCCTACAAGGCGATGGACCGCCGGGTGGAGCGGTTGCGGCTGGCCTTGAAACTGGTGGCCGAGGGGCCGCGGTTGGATCGCATCGCCGCAGCCAAGGCCGAGGTCGAGCAAGCCGAGGCTGAGTTGGTCAAAGCGCAATGGCGCTTGGACAACTGCACCGTCCGCGCCCCGCTCACCGGTACGATCCTGACGAAAAAGGCGGAGGAGGGGAACATCGTCAACCCCATCGCGTTCAACGTCTCGGCCAGTTTGTGCGACATGGCCGACCTGTCCGACCTGGAAGTCGACCTGACGATCCAGGAGCGCGACATCGCTAAGGTGTTTAAAGGGCAGCGCTGCCGGGTGCGGGCCGAAGCGTTCCCGGAGCGGACCTACGAAGGGGTGGTGTCGCGCCTGATGCCCATTGCCGACCGGGCCAAGGGGGCGATCCCGGTGCGGGTCAAGGTGACGGTGCCGCGCGAGGAAGAAGGAGTTTACCTCAAGCCGGAAATGGGAGCCGTGGTGTCGTTCCTGCGCCGCGAGTGACCGACCGTCTTGACCGTCGCTCGCTGTTGGCTGTCTTTGCGGAGCGGAGAGGAAGCATGACCGCCGAGCCCATCGTTCGCATTCGGGACGTAGACAAGTCGTTCGTCCGCGGCGCGGAGGAGATTCACGTCCTCCAGGGCCTGAACCTGGAGGTCGCCGACGGCGAATTCCTTGGTCTGATGGGCCCGAGTGGTTCCGGCAAGACGACACTGCTCAACCTCATTGCCGGCCTGGACACGCCGACGCGCGGCGAGGTGTGGGTCGGCGGTCAGCGGATTTCGCACATGAGTGAGGCCGAGCTGGCCCGGTGGCGCACCCGGCACATCGGCTTCGTCTTTCAGTTCTACCACCTGCTGCCGGTGCTGACGGCGTACGAGAACGTCGAGCTGCCGTTGCTGTTGCTCCCCCTGACTGCCGCGGAGCGCAAGCGACAAGTGCTCACCGCCCTCGACCTGGTCGGACTGTCGCATCGACTGCACCACCGCCCCGGCCAGCTCTCTGGCGGCCAGCAGCAGCGCGTCGGCATCGCCCGCGCCATTGTCACCGATCCGACTCTCATCGTGGCCGACGAGCCGACCGGCGACCTCGATGCCAAGTCGGCGGTGGAGATCCTCGACCTCCTCGGCGTGCTGCAACGGGAGCTGCGCAAGACCATCATCCTCGTCACGCATGACCCGCGGGCGGCCCAGCGGGCCGAACGTGTCCTGCACCTGGACAAAGGCCGGCTGGTGGAAAAGGACGGCCTGGAGGTGGATGCCGAGTCGCGGCCCGCGGTCGTGTCGGGCGAGCGGCTGCCCGCGGAAACTCGGCCCGACCCGCTGCATCCGTGAGGGAAAGGCCATGATCGGTCGCGGGCAACAAATCGGCGTGTGGCTTAGCGACCATGCAGTGTCGCTGCTCCTAAGCGTGTTTATCGTCGGTCTGCTTGTCTATCTCTTGGAGTGGGCCGTCGCCCCGCTCACTCTGGGTCAGGTGGGGCGTTTCCTCCTTCGGAGCCTGCGGCGGAACGTCCTCCGCACCGGCCTGACGTGCGTGGCCATCATGGTGCTCGTGTTTGTAATGACCATGATCTGGTCGGTGCTGTATTTCCTGTCGCGGATGACCGAGGACAAGGCGAAGGACCTGAAGGCGATCGTCACGGAAAAATACCAGATTCCCAGCCAGATGCCGTTTCGCTACGCCAGCGACCTGACCCGCGAGGCGCTGTCGCTTCCCCCGGGGCTTCGGCCGAAAGAATCTGACCTCATGACTTGGCAGTTTTACGGTGGCACGCTCGACCCGACCAAGCGGACGCGGGAAAACGTGATTTTTTTCTTCGCCATGGAGCCGAGCAAGCTCCGCACCATGATGGACGACCTGGAGGAGCTGGACGAGGAATTGGTGCGGAAGCTGGAGCAGAAGCGCGATGGGGCCATCCTCGGCCGGGAAAAACTCGCCGCGATGAACAAGCGCGTGGGGGAGCGCTTCAAAGTCACCAGCCTGAATTACAAGGAGATCGACCTGGAATTTGAAATCGTCGGCGTCTTTCCCGAAGGCCGATACAACCAAAGCGCGGTCATGAATCGAGATTATCTACTGTCGGCGCTGGATGAATACAAGTACCGCAAGGGGGTGGCGCACCCGATGGCGGAGAGGACCCTCAACCTCTTCTGGATGCGCCTGCCCTCGTCGCGGGCCTTCGAGGAGGTGGCGGCCCAGATCAGCATGCCGGGGAAGTTCGCGGCACCGGCGGTCAAATGCGAGACGGCGTCGTCGGGCATCGCGTCGTGGCTCGATGCCTACCGCGACCTGATCTGGGGCATGCGCTTTCTCCTGAGCCCGGCCATTATCGCTACGATGGCCCTGGTCATCGCCAATGCCATCAGCATCAGCGTCCGGGAGCGGCGGGCCGAGATGGCGGTCTTGAAGGTGCTTGGCTTCGCCCCGGCACATGTTCTGGTCCTGGTGCTAGGCGAAGCGCTGCTGATCGGGGCGGTGAGCGGCTTGGTCAGCTGCGGGTTGACCTACGTGGTGGTGAATCACGTCATCGGGGGGTTCAAGTTCCCGATTGCCTTCTTCCCGGCGTTCTTTGTGCCCTGGCACGCGCTCTGGTGGGGGCCGGCCGTCGGCGGCCTGACGGCCGCCATCGGCAGCTTCCTCCCCGCCTGGACCGCCCGCTCCGTCAAGGTCTCCGAGGTCTTCGCCAAAGTCGGCTGATCGCACGATCGAGAGGTGACCTCGTGAGCTACCACGCCTATCTGTGGACCAGCCTGGCGGCTATGGCGGCGGTCATGCTGGCCATGATCGCCCGTGGCAAGGTGCCTATCCGCTACAACTTGCGCAACCTCCTGGTGCGCTGGCGCGTCACCGCGCTGTCGGCTCTGGCGTTCACGGTCATCGTCGGACTGTTGACCGTCATGCTCGCGTTCGTCAACGGCATGTACGCCTTGACGGAGGGGAGTGGCCAACCCGGCAATGTCATCGTCTTGGCGGGCGGCGCCACCGACGAAATGTTCAGCAGCCTCGCTTACGGCGACATCAGCAACATCGAACGCGAAAAAGCCACCCTGGACGAAAACGATCAGCCGCTGCCCACCCCCGTCGGCACGGAGCAAGTCCGCCGCGGGTCTGAGTGGGTCTACCTGGCCAGCCGCGAGGTGTACATGGTCATCAACCAGCCGATCCCGCGCCAGCCGGGGGAGCAACCCCGGCGGCGGTTCGTCCAGGTGCGGGGGATCGTTGACCCAGAGATTGCGGGGCTGGTGCACGGCTTGTCCCTGCTGGAAGGGACGTGGTTCTCCGAAGCGGGGGTGCGGACGCTGGCCCGGGGCCGGGCCGAGGCCATCGAGGCGGTCTTGGGAGAGGGAGTGGCCCGCGAGCTGGGACGGGACAAGTACCAAGGCCGGCAACGCCTTCAGGTCGGCGACACGTTCGAGCTGGGTGACCGCACCTGGGTGGTAGTCGGCGTCATGGCCTCGGCCGGCTCGACGTTCGATTCGGAAGTCTGGGCCCGCCAACCGATCGTGGCTCCCATGTTCCGCAAGGAAAACTACAGCACACTGGTGCTCCGCACCCGTGACGCCGACAGCGCCCGCATCCTGGCCTATCACCTGCGCAACCGCTTCAAGCCGGCCGTCGAAGCCCAGCCAGAACGAGAATACTACGCCAAGCTATCCACCACTAACCAGCAGTTTCTTGGGGCCATCGTGTTCGTGGCGGTGGTCATGGCGGTGGGGGGCATCTTCGGCATCATGAACACCATGTTCGCCGCCATCGCCCAGCGAACGCGGGACATCGGGGTGTTACGGATTCTCGGCTACCGCCGTTGGCAGATTCTGGTGTCGTTTCTGTTGGAGTCGATGCTCATCGCCCTGGCCGGGGGCCTGGTCGGCTGCGCCTTGGGGAGCCTGGCCAACGGTTGGACGGCGAGCAGCATTGTCAGCGGTGGCCAAGGGGGGGGCAAGAGCATTGTCTTGAAGCTGGTGGTGGATGCGTCCATCCTGGGGACGGGGCTGCTCTTTGCCCTCGTCATGGGCGTGCTGGGAGGCTTGTTGCCGGCGTGGTCGGCGATGCGGCTGAAACCTCTGGAATCAGTACGGTAGAGGGCGTTCCGCCCCGGCGGTCGATGTCGGCCAGCCAATCCTCCAGCACTCCCAGGGCGTGGCGAATCTGCGCTGCCGTCGCGTCGGGGCGCATCGGCCGGCCGATCACCACCCGGACCCGCCGACGCGACCCATCTGGCGGGGCCGCGCCTTCATTGCGATAAAGCGGCAGGATGCTGACCGGGGTCTGGGCGCGGAGCACGGTGAGTACCTGGTCCAGGTCCAGGCCATTGGATGTCACCGGCAAGCAGAGGATGCGGTCGTCCCGAAGCAGCTGAGCGATGCGCTGCGCCGCCTGCTCGTTGGCCGACACCAGCGACCGCCGGGCCAGCCAGCGGAGCGGCCACGGCAGTGGCTTATCGGGCATCGGCCGCCACAGCAGGGTCAGGCGATCGGTAGCTGCCAGCACCTGCAACGCTTCTTCCAGGTCCGCGCTATTGCTGGCAAGCAGGACGGCACCGGAACTCGGCAGATTGTGGACCCCCACCAACTGAAGGCGATAGCGGCCCAGCGAGCGCAACCATAGGTACGTCCGCAGGGGCAGGTCCGGGAGTTGCCAGCAGAGCAGGCCCACCATGCCCACCGTCAGGAGACTGGCCGTCACGAACAGGGCGCTCGGCAGTCGCGCCTGCATCTCCAACTCCCGAATGTACTCCGGCAGCAGTTGCAGGTTCTGCCGCACTTGCTCCTCCCGCAACGTCAGGCCGAAGAATTTCTCCAGCGAAAAAGTGACCAGGTAGAAGACGAGCACCGCCACCAGGCCGCCGGCCACGTTCACGAAATTGCTGGTAGCGACCAAGTTTCCCTTGCTGTCCTTCGGCGCGCGATGTTGCAGGAGGGTATACAGTGGCAGGATGTAGAAGCCGGCCGCGATCCCGGTCAGCACGAGGCAGATGACGGTCCCGGTTGTGGTTTGGATGAAGACCGCCAACGCAGCCGTGAGGAGGATCAGCAGCGAGGCACCGATCGGTATCAGGCCCAATTCCACCTTGCTGCCGGATAGATAGCCGGCCAACGGGCTGCCGACGCCGATGCCCAGGCCCACAAGGGCAACGAGAAGAGCGACTTTCAGCTCGGCCTGTTGGGCATGACTGGCTTGCGGGACCGACAGGCCGAGGTCTTGAAGCTCGTCCTCGTCGGCGGCCGACAGCGACGTCCCCTGCGACGCCTGCCACTGGCGGGCGACCTGGAGTTCCTTGGCCGTCTCGCCCTCATACAGCAACGTTTGCCGCAAGTAAAGCGTCATGAAGGCGAAAAAAGCAATCCCCAAGACGGCCAAGGCAAGCGGCCGAGAGTTGAGTAACATGCCGAGGTTGGCCCGGAGCGGCTGCCATAGCTTCCAGGTCAGGGGGCGGTGCGGCGCCGCGGGCGGCATGCGGGCGATGGCAAAGCTGGCAGCGGCCCCGACCACCGCCAGGACAAATAACCCCAGACCGATGATCCATTCCCACCCCGGTTCGAGGACCTTGGCCCCTCCCTGCTCCCCAATCGTCGATTTCAACAGGCCGTACAAAAACCCACCACTGGCCGTCCCCAGGATTTGAGCCGTGAAGCTCGTCCCCTCCAGGTAGCCGTTTCCCCGGGACAGCACCGAGGGTAACAGGATTTCGGGCATGACGCCGTACTTGGCGGGAACGAAAAAGGCGCTGTGCGTGCCCATCAGGAAGACTGCGGCGATCACCAGGATAGCGCTCCAGGTAGCCAGGGTGGTGGGGGCCAGGCCGGTGAGGCCACTGAGGTGCGGCAGGAGAAAGCCGACCAAGGCGAGGCCCATCATGGCGACCTCGGCCAGTTTCCAGAAAATCAGGGTGGCGCGCTTGCTGTAGCGGTCGGCGAGCATGCCTGCCAGCGGGGAGAAGAGGAAAAACGGCGAGATGAAACAGGCCGTGACGACGGAGATGACCACTTTTTCGTCGACGTGGGGCAGGCTGACATACCGTGCCAGCATGTCGGTGCCGTAGAAAATGGCGACGATATGAATCGCCTGGTCGTTGAAGGCGGCCAGGAATTGGGCCACGATCAACCCCAGGAACGTCCGAGATTTGAGCGAATCGGCTGGCTGAAAGGTCATGCCCACCCACCCGGATGGCCGTTAGTCTCGGATTGTGTTGCCAGCTTAGTAAAATCGAGTTGGGCAGCAACCCCTGGGCCGGACTTTGACCGCCGGCCGCTTTCGCGGCCGGCGGCCAAAGCGCCGCCGGAAGCCGGCAACCCCGGCCGCGGCTGCCTCGGCGGAGCAAAGCCGGCCAACCTCGAATCGCGTCGGGCACCACGCCTGGAGGAAATGCGGCCATGGTAACACGCCGGGTCTGGTGGGCGAGCGTCGCCATCTGGGTGCTCGCGGGTCGGATGGTCTACGTCGTGGCGGCAGACACCCCGCCGACGCCGCCGCGGCCGAACGTGCTGTTCATCGCCATCGACGACCAGAACGACTGGGTCGGGTGCCTCGGCGGTCATCCCCTGGTCAAGACCCCTAATATCGACCGCCTGGCCCAGCGCGGCACCGTCTTCCTCAACGCTCATTGCCAGGCACCGCTGTGCAATCCATCCCGCACCAGCCTGATGCTGGGGCTGCGGCCGACCACGACCGGTATCTATGGCCTGGCACCGTGGTTTCGAACGCTGCCGCGCTGGCGAGATCGGGTGACGTTGCCGCAGCACTTTGCCCGGCACGGCTACCGCACCCTCACCGCGGGCAAAGTGTATCACGGCGGCATTCCGGCCAAGGAACGCTCGAAGGAATTCGACGTCTGGGGGCCGGCCGGTGGCCCGGGAGCCAAGCCGCCGAAAAAATTGGTGCCGCCGACCCCCATGGGAAACCATCCGCTGGTCGATTGGGGCACCTTTCCGCACCAGGATGCCGACAAGGGAGATTATCAAGTCGCCAGCTGGGCCATCGAGCAACTGCGCTCCGTGCCCAAGGACCAGCCGTTCTTCCTGGCGGTCGGGTTCTTTCTTCCCCATGTCCCGTGCTACGCCACGTCCAAATGGTTTGACCTTTATCCCGACAATGACTCGGTGCTGCCGGCGATCAAGGACGACGACCGGGCCGACACCCCGCGCTTTTCCTGGTATCTGCACTGGCGCCTGCCCGAGCCACGACTGAAGTGGCTCCAGCAGCACGGGGAGTGGCGCAACCTGGTCCGCTCATATCTGGCCTGCGTCAGCTTTACCGACAGCCAGGTGGGACGAGTTCTGGACGCCTTGGAGGCCAACGGCCTGAGCAAGCAGACGGTCGTGGTCCTGTGGTCGGACCACGGCTGGCATCTGGGAGAGAAGCAGATCACCGGCAAGAACACGCTCTGGGAGCGCTCTACCCGGGTGCCGCTCATCTTCGCCGGACCAGGAGTGCGGCCGGGCGGCCGGTCGAGCCGCCCGGTGGAGTTGCTCGACGTTTACCCGACGCTGGTGGAGTTGTGTGGCCTGGCGCCCCGCGACGACCTCGAAGGCCACAGCCTCGGGCCGCTGCTGCGCGACGCAGCCGCGGCTCGCCCCTGGCCGGCCATCACCTCCCACAACCAGGGGAACCACGCCGTCCGCTCCGAGCAGTGGCGCTACATCCGCTACGCCGACGGCTCCGAAGAACTCTACGACCTGCGGCACGATCCCCGGGAGTGGACCAACTTGGCCTCCGACCCCCGCTATGCGGCGGTGCTGGCCGAGCACCGCCGCTGGTTGCCGGCCGTCGATGAGCCGCCCGCACCAGGGAGCGCTCATCGCATCCTGACCTACGACCCCAAGACCGGCCAGGCGGTGTGGGAAGGTTCGCCGATCGACCCGGACGCGCCCATCCCCGAATAGCGGACGACGCGGCGACGGGAGGACGTGGCGGCCATGCTCCCCGACCACCACCCGGCGAACGACCCCTTCGCACTGGGGCTGGAAGAAGCCGTCGACGGCGCGATCGGCGTCGTCTCTCGGTGGCGGGATCCCGCCATTACCGGCTCATCCGAGCTTTCAGCAGGATGCACCGGCTCTAGGGGATTGACCGCGACAAGCCACGGGGTCCAGACATCCGACACCGCAGCCCACCCGTTGGCTCGCTCGTCGCTGCTCCGGTTCAGGGTCGGGAACGAACTGAACAATTGATCGGTCACGGGGCGGGTGAGCACGCCATTCCCCGGCCCTTCCCAGCCGCGACGTACCCCCGGGGCCAGCGTTGCTGTCATCAAGTCGTCCGCGTAGACCTGCGGATCGAGCGAGCCGAGCCCGAGCACATGCCCCAACTCGTGCATCACGACCGTCAGCAGGTCAACCCGTCCCGGCTGCACCACCCACGGATCGACCGACCACCCATGACCCGCCGCTGACGCGTCCACGGCAATGGTCTGACGGTCCAGCTGGAGGGCGAGATAACCTTGGTCGTATCGGTTGAGTTGGCTGATCTCGAAGCGGACGTTATCGAAGGCCGCGGGGTCCGCCCCTCGACTGACCCACCACGCCTTTGCCTGCTGCACCACCGGAGCCAACTCCGCTGCCGTCAACGCCGGCACCGGCATGCCGTCGGTCCGGACGCCCCCGGCGGCCAATTGCGGACTGACAATGTCTAAGCCGTTAAGAATGAAAAAGCTCCCTCCCTTTTCGATGGTGATGTCCAGAACGCCGTCGGCGGAATACGCGGGCCCAAGCACGATCGCGGGACTGACGAGAGTGTTGACGGGTACGTTGACCGTGGTCAGGAGCGTGCCATCGACGTAGACCTTGATGCCGGTGTAGCTTTGCAGGTTGTCGAAGAAGTAGGGCTTGATGGTGTAGCTCACCGAACTGTCGACCAGCACCCGGAAGGTAGCGGAACTGTTCCCCCAGACAAAGTCGCGGTGCAGAGGATGGGAAGTGCCCCGGTCGGCGTCGAGAGGCGCCGTCAACCAACCGTAAGCCCGGGTAGTGGTGAAGTTGGTACTCCCTCGGACGCCGAGATAGCCCGTGGCGGTGACGTTGCTCGGGCCGTTGAAATCGAAAAAGCGAGCCAGGGGAAGAGCATAGGTGGTGGCCGCCGACGCGGACAGGCCGTGTCCCAGCCCGGTGGCCGAATAGGTGCCCACCCCCGCCCCGGTGGGGCGCAGCACCTGGAAGGAGAATGTGCCGCTGGCCGAGGCCTGCACTTGCACTCCCTGATAAATCGTGCTGGCATCCGCGACAAGCAGCGTGCCGGCGACGCCCGTCGTGCTGAGGGTATACAAAGCGCCCGGGCTGGCCCCACTGGCTGTATAGGTATCAACGGTCAGGCCGTCGGCCGTCGCGGTGCTCGGCCCATGGAGCGTGAACGTCCCCACGGTGCCCGTGCCGCGCAGCTCCACCGCGTTGACCGCCCAGCCGGAGCTATCGGTATCGGTGTCTTCAAAGCGGAGAGTGACGTGATCTCCCGTAATGACGGCCGACAGGATCGCAACGGTAAAGTTGCCGGAGGTGGTCAGGCCGCTGACGGCGGTGCCGGTGGCACTGCCGTCGGCCACGACGCTGACGGCCATGTTGGTGTGCGGCGCCGAGGTGTCCCCGAGGGTGACAAAAATCTGATAGGTGCCTGGAGAGCTGACGTCGATGCGGAAGAGCCGGGCATTGCCCGTGCCGGCGCTCCAATGGCCGTCACGCAGCAGGGCGGCGTTGCCCGGGGCCCCGGGCACGGTAGTGCGGTCGAACAAGGCGGCGGGGCTCACGAGATAGCCGTAGCCCTTGGCCGCGGTATACAACTCCGACCGCAGCACGCCCGTGTAGCCAGCTTGGGTGACGTTGCTCGAGGCGCTGTTGAAGTCGAAGAGACGGACGTTTAAGCCTTGGGGGATGATGACGTCATAGACCTCGCCGCTGGTATAAGGCGTGGCGAGGGGGTTGCCTGCCAGATCGAGGATGGTGGCCGAGGCGGGAACGTCCAGCCGGAGGGTGCCACTGCCGCCGACGCCCGTGACGGTGACGGTATAGACGTTGCCGGTGACGGGGGTGACTGACGCCACCGTGCCGGTCGCCGAGCCGGTGGCGGTGAGGGTGAAGTCGGCCGGGTTGACCGTGCTGGCTTGTACGTTCTCGCTGAAGGTGACGGTGAACTGGACGCTGGGGCCGGAGGTGGGATTGGGGCTGGCCCGGGTGATGCTGCTGACCGTCGGGGGAGTAGTGTCGAGACTGTAGACGTAAGTAGCGCCTTGGTCAAGATTCTGCGTATCGTCGAACGGAGCGCCGATGAACAGATCGGTGCCCGAAACCGCCACCGAGCGGCCGAACTGGTCCCCATCAGCCGGGGAAGGATTGTTGAGGATGGCGATGGGCACCGTCGGCGTGGGTGATGCCAGGTTGTAGACGTAGGCCGAACCAGCGTCGAATGCCCCCGTGTCGTCGAAGGGAGCGCTGACGACGACATAATTGCCGGCGACCGCCACCGAGTAGCCGAACTGGTCCCCATCAGCCGGGGAAGGATTGTTGAGGATGGCGATGGGCACCGTCGGCGTGGGTGATGCCAGGTTGTAGACGTGGGCCGAACCATTTTCGAATGCCCCCATGTTGTCGTAGGGAGCGCCGACGACGACATAATTGCCGGAAACCGCGACCGAGCGGCCGAAGTAGTCCCCATCACCCGGGGAAGGATTGTTGAGGATGGCGATGGGCACCGTCGGCGTGGGTGATGCCAGGTTGTAGACGTA
>JANWYO010000091.1 GCA_025055215.1 Gemmataceae bacterium | reverse complement strand
AGGAAGGATGCTCCCCGGGGGGACGGCGCGGTGCACGGCCAACACCCGGCCGGTGCGGTCCAGGGCGACGGCGTCGATGGGGAAGCGGAGGCCAAACGTATGCACCGAGGCACAGGGCACGAGCAGGAGTCCGTGCCCGGCAGGCGGGGCGGAGCGGAATTGCCAGCCGAGTAACCGCGACCAGAAACCGTCCGCGATGGCCACCTGCTCGGCGATGACGGCACCACTGTGCCGACTGGTCAGACGCCCGCAGCGGTTCACGGCGTCAACCCTCGATGACGCACCGTGTTGTCCAGCAACTGGAAGATTTGATAGAACGTCGGGCCGAGGGCCGCCACAATGATACCCGGCAGAAAGCAAATCACCAACGGGAAGAGAAGTTTGATCGGCAGCGAGGCCGCCTTGCTGAGGGCATCCTCCCGGCGGCGATGGCGGAGGTCGTCGGCCTGTTGCCGCAGCACACCGGCCATGCCGGCCCCCACCTGGTCTGCCTGCACCAGGGCGGAAACGAAGATGGTCACCGGGGCCACGTCTAGTCGCCTGGCCAGTCGGCGCAAGCACTGCACCCGCGGCCGACCAGCCAGGACTTCCAGCTGGAACAGGCGAAATTCCTGAGCGAGAGGACGCTGCGTGCCTTGCGACTGAAGGATGCGATCGAGGGCGGAGTCAAAGCCGAGGCCGGCTTCAGCCAGCGTCGCCAGGAGTTCCAGGGTGATCGGCAAATCTTGCTCGACCTGAGTGACGCGCTGCCGGCGCTGATGCCGGACCACCAGCCACGGCAAGCACGCCGGCACGGCGAAGGCGAACCACGGGGCCAGATGGGCGAAGGGAAGGAACAGGTCGCCCACGCCGCCGGGAACAAGGTTGATCAGGCGCGTGGCTGATCGGGTGATGCCGGAGGAGTAGACGGCGTAGGCCGCCGTCAGACCCAGGGCAGTCATGACGATGGTGGCGGCGAGAAAGATGGGCGCCGCTTGCGGGCTGCGATAGCCCGCGCGGAACAGCCAACCGCTCAGCCACCCTTCGGGGGTGTCCCCGGTCGGCAGCAGCGGCTCGCCTTCGGCATCCTCGAAGGCGCGCTCGCGGGTGCGCCGCCGCTCGGTCAAGCGGCGGCGCAACCACAACGCCACCGTCACTATCGTGACCCACAAGCCCAGGACCGCCACCCACTCCATCGCCACGCCCCTGGATGCCGTCGCAGCCCACGCTCAGTATTTCAACCGGCTCAAGGCCGCGGCCCAGATCATGCCCACGGCCTGAAGACACACCGCCACCGCCACGGCCGTCTGTCCCACCGTCGTCGCCAGGAACATTTCCATCCGTTTCGGGTCGTTCCGCCAGATGATCACGCCGATGAGGTAAGTCACGCCGAGCACCGCATAGGTGGAAGCCCGCGCTTGCATGGTCAAGGCACGGATGCGGCGCGTGACCGCGATGCGGTCGCGGATGACTCGGCCGACGGTCGCCAACGTCGGCGCCAGGCTGCCGCCGGTTTCCCAGTGGACGGACAACGCCGAGGAAAACAGGCGGACGGTTTCCAAAGGCACCCGCCGCTCCAAGGTGCGGAGCACCGCCTGCGGGTCGTCGCCGAAGCGGATGCGACCAAGCATTTCTTCCAGCTGCGGCCGCAGCGGTGTCTTCGACTCGCGGGCCGCACTCTCAAGCGCTCCGAGCGTCCCGGAGCCCGCGCGGAGGGCGGCGACCATCAGGTCGATGGCGTCCGCCAGCTGCGATTCAAGGCGGAAGCGGGCCCGGTCGACGCGCCAGGTCTCGAACTGACCGCCGAGCAGGCCGACGATCGCGCCGGCCATCGCCGACAGGGCCAGCGAGATTTCCAGTCCGAAGTAGCCGACGGCGAACAGGAGCGCGCCGAGGGTCCAAGGGACCAGGTGGCGCGGGCGGACAAAAGGCGTGGGCTCGGCTGGGGAGACCGGCGCCTGGTCGGCGGAGGCGCTCATCGCCAACCGGGCGCGGGCCTCCTCGCGCAGCTGGAGTCGCCGCCAACGGCCGATGAGGACCGCGGCCGCGCCGAGGCACCCGACGAGGATCAGTGCGGGGATCATGGTCATCGGCCTGTTCGCCCCGGGGCCGCGGGAGCGGCCCCGGGGCGGCAGCCGCCCTCCCGCGGTCCCTCAACCATCGTCATCGTCAGGCTCCCTCCCGCGGTTTTTGGAACAGCGTCATCGGCAGCTGCACGTCCCGCTCCCGTAACTCCTCCACCATCCGCGGCACCACGCCGGTGGCGACAAATTCTCCGAGCACGCTCTTCCCTTTCTTGCCCCGCCGCTCAAACCGGAAAATGTCGTTGGTGAGCGGGGTCAGCCCCTCCAGGCCGATGATCTCGGTGATGCTCTGCACCCGCCGGACTCCGTCCTCGTAGCGCCGCACGTGAACGATGAGATACATGGCCGAGGTAATCTGTTCGCGGATGGCCCGCGAAGGAAGTTCGACGCCCGCCATCAGCACCATCGTCTCCAGCCGCGCCAGCGCGTCGCGGGGCGAGTTGGCGTGGATGGTGGTCAGGCTGCCGTCGTGCCCGGTGTTCATCGCCTGAAGCATGTCGAGCGCTTCCGGCCCACGGACCTCGCCCACGATGATCCGATCCGGCCGCATGCGCAGCGAGTTGATGACCAGGTCGCGGGTGGTGATCCGTCCCCGGCCTTCGATGTTGGCCGGCCGGGTCTCCAGCCGCACCACATGCCGCTGGTCGAAGATCAACTCGGCGGCATCTTCAATGGTGATGATCCGCTCGCCGGCCGGGATCGCCTCGCAGATGGCGCCGAGGAACGTCGTCTTTCCCGCCCCTGTGCCGCCGGAAATCAGGATGTTTTTCCGAGCCAGGACCGCGTGCTCGAGAAACAGGGCCATGTCGGGGGACATCATCCCCAGGCGGAGGAGGTCGTCGCGGCGGAGTCGTTGCCGCCCAAAGCGGCGGATCGACAACGTCGGTCCATCCAGCGCCACCGGCGGGATCGTGGCATTGACCCGGCTGCCATCCGGCAGCCGGGCATCGACCATCGGCGATGACTCATCGACGCGTCGGCCGACCCGCGTGGCAATCCGCTGGATGATGCGCATCAAGTGCTCGGTGTCACGGAAGCGGACGTCGGTCTCCTCCAATCGGCCAAACCGCTCGATGTAAACCATGTTCGGCCCGTTGACCAGGATGTCGGTCACGGCCGGGTCGGCCATCAACGGCGCCAGCGGCCCGACGCCTACGGTCTCCTCCAAGAGGTCCTCCCCCAGTTGCTTGCGCTCCGCTTCGTTCAAGGGCAACTCTTCCTCGTTCAAGACGCGGGCCACGAAGTCGCGGACCGCTGCCGCCAGGGCCTCCTCGCCGCTTTGGAACAGGCGGCGTTCGTTCAACTCATTCAGCAGCCGTTCGTGCAACGCACCTTTGACCGCCAGGTACTCCGCTGGTCTGGGCGGGACCACGGGCCGGTCGCCGCGAGGCGGCTCCGGCCCGGCAACAGGCTGCGGGCGCGGTTTCTCCTGAACCCGCGCCGTCGGCACCGCCAGCACCCGCTGCTGGAGCAACTGGCGCGGTCGTCCCAGGCCCAAGCCGTCTCGTGTCGGTTCGCTCATCGTTGCACTAACCCCCTTCGACCGACCGTCGGGCTTCACCCGGTGCCTCGGGGCGAATGACTTCTCGAACCGCCCCATTGTTGGTCGGCTCCACCTTGCCCGCCCCTGCTTCCGCGGTTGCCGCTCCACGACCCGCCGACTGAATCGCCTCAACTTCCCCGACCAGGCCCCAGATGGCTTTTCCGAATCCCCACCAGCGCGTCGCTGTCATGACCAAAGGCTGGCCCAGGTTGGCCGCAATCGCCAGCTTTTTCCGATACGGCAAGACGTGATCGACCTCGCGGCCAAGGCGTTCGGCCACGTCGCCGACACGGAGATTGTCCGTCGATCCAGTGTAGCGATTGACAATGATCCGCTGTCGCGACCGGGGAAAGCCGAGCTGGTCCAGCAGCTGCAAGAGTTTGACCGCCCCCAGGACCGTCGGCACCACCGCCTCGAGCACGAGGTAGGCCCGGTCGCTGAAGTCGAGGACGGCCATCATCACCTGGTCGAGCATGGGGAAGGTGTCGACCAGAACGTAATCGTAGGCCCGTCGCGCCAGGGTGAGGATGCGGGACATGGTGTCGTCGTCGATGGCGGCGGCCTCAACCGCATCCCCAGGAGCGGCCAACAGATGCAGGCCCGACTCGTGCGGCACCGCGAGCTGGCGGATGAGCGTCTCGTCGAGCCGGTCGCGCTGCTGGACGGCGTCGGTCAGGGTGGTGGCCGGCTTGAGGTCGAGGAGGTTGGCGCACACGCCCAATTGCAGCGAGGCGTCGATCAGCAGCACCTGTTCGGGGTGGCGTTGTCCGAGCCCGCAGCCAACGTTGACCGCGAGGGTCGATTTGCCGACGCCCCCCTTGTTGCTGATGAAGGAGACGATGCGTCCCAGGCGGACCGCCGTCGGCCCCGCCGACCGGCGGTCCAGACGGTCGATCAGCTGCTCCACGTCGGCCCGAGAAAGTGGCCGACGGAGGAAATCCTGCATCCCGGCACGCATCGCCTCGATCAGAATCGCGCTTTCCGACACGTCAGGTCCGAAAAGCATCGGAGAAAAGACGGCGGCCAACGTCGTCTCCGGCGAAAGCCTGCTCACTTCCTCGGCAAAGACCTTCAAAGCACGCAGGTCGGTGGTCATCTCGATCAGGGCGAGGTCCGGCCGACGGTTGCGCGCCGCCTCGATTCCTGGGCGTATCTCGGCCACGTGATGCACCACCGGTGCCAGATCAGGGATTCCCTTTAAGGCAGCCGTCAATTCCGCCTGTAGGCGATCATCCGGGCTGACGACCAGGATTTTCGGGGTGCGGGGCATGGAGTCGATAAGGGGCTAACGGGCCAGGGTGGGAGCCAGCAGCGACTGCGAAAAACCCCGGTGGGCGTCGAGCAAGCTCGGCAACCAAGCGGAGGCCAAGGCGGGATCGGGGCGAAAGGCGGCGGTGGCGTTGCCAGGGGCCACGCAGCCGGGGAATTTGGTGATCTGGATCCGGAGGTCGCCGGCGGAACCGGTGCCCAGAAACGACAGCTGGGCGGACCCGAAGCCGATGATGACCTCACCGCCGGCCAGCGTTTGGGCGACCGGTACGTAGCCGACGATCGCAGGGAAGCCCTCCCCCAGGCCGGCGGCGGGGGCGGGCCGAATCGGCTGCCCAAGGTTCGCGAAATCGGCCCAAAACACCTGCGCGTCGAGAGGGTGGCCGACCGCGATGGTCCCTTCAATCCCCCGCTCCACGACCCAGGTCACGGGGTCTGCGAAGGCGAGGACGCGGAGCAGTTCGTTGCCGAGGCGAACGCGGAACGGCGGTGCCGAGGGAAACGGCGTCGCCGAAGCGACCTGAAGCGTCGTGGCGATGCTGCTGGCGGCGGCCGTCAACCGGGTGACACGAATGACCTGGCCGACACGCAGGTTCGGGGCGGGCGAGGAGGCAGGCGGTCTGATTTCGCCGTTCGCAAGGATGCGGGCCTCCACCGGCACACCGACCGCCAAGTTGTCCCAGCGGAACGCCCCGGCGGCGGCGTCATTGGACCAAGCAAAGGGCGTGACTCCCAGCGGATAGCTGGGATGCGGCGCTCCGGCAGCCTTGACGCGCTGGCCGGAGGCAATGGCCGTCGCCCGCACGCTGATGCCGTGGTGCCGGACCGAATACCCGGCGTTGGGGTCGGCCCCGGCAACCAGCGAGGCTCGCCCCAAAAGCAGCGGCAAGGCGTTATCCGCCGAGCTGATGCCGGCTTGTTCGTCGAGAGGATTGCGGGGATTTCCCTGGAGGTCTTTGGTGCACCGTAACCGGGCTAGAAAGGCGGCGTCGGTGGCGATCACCTCGGCGCCGGCGGCATGGGCCGCCGGCGCGCTGCCGCCGATGCCGCGCTGCACCGTCCAGCTGGTCGTACCCGCGCCGCCGATCACCGCCAACCACTCGTCGTCGATCCGAACTGCGAAGCCGTTGCTGGTGGGAAAGCCCGTGGCGGAGCTGACGTTGAGCGTCGTGTCCGACGGGCCGACGTCGTTGGCCAAAGTGGCGCTCTGCGGGGCGAAGTCGTTGCGCGCATACGTGGCAGACTCGGTGGGCGGCTCCAACAGCCGGACGACAGCCCCCTGCGGGTGGGCCGTTGCCGTGGAGCCCCGGTGGCCTCGCGTCACTGTCCACATTGGCGTGCCGAACCCACCCGTCACCCGCACGATTTCGTTCTCCACAAGCACGTCGAATGGGCTTGGGCCCAGTCCGGCAAACCCCTCTGCCGAAACCACCACAAGCGACGTGTCGCTCGGGCCGATGGCTTGGGCCAAATTGGTCTGGGCGAACCGACCCCAGACCAGGTCACCGTGCGGCTGATTGTCGAGGTTCAGCGCCAAGAGCGGCTTATAGACCCGCCGTTCCACCGGGAGGGTCTTTGGGGGGGTGATGGTCTGCCAGGCGTTCGCCGATCCCACGCCGGGACTGAACTCAAAGCGGGGACCCGCGCCCAACTGAAGGGGATCGGCAAATGGCGTCGGATCGTTGGCGAAGTCGTCGTCATAGGCCCAGCGAACCATCAGCTGGGCGTCGGTCCGAGTGCCCCGGAACCCCTCCAAGGCGGCCATGTCGGCACCGGTCTGCATCTGTCGCTGCGTCACCCGGACGATGCCGAGATCGAGGACCATCGCCGCCAGGGCGAAGAGGGCAAACGAGATCAACGCGGCGGGCACCAGCACCATGCCACGCCGGCACGAGCCCGGCAGGCGGGTCGGGGAACTTGGGCGCGTCATGGCCGATTTCTCGTGGTGGCCTCAGCGGTCGCGGCGGGACTCGACGGTTCGACCGGTCCTGCCCCCGGGGTGGGGAACACAAGCACGGTTCGTTTACTTCCAACGATGGTTTCCATGGCCGTCACGTTCGGCGTGGCGATGGAACTGGGCGTGACACTCGACGGCCCGGGATCGTCCGGGTGTCCGGAACGGGCGATGCAGATGATCTCGGCGTGGCTGGTCAGGGCGTCGGCCAAAGGGGCCACTTCCTCCGGGGCAATGGCGATCGTCACCTCCTGGATCGTCCGCGTCGGCTGGGGCATGCCCGGCCGCGTCGGCGTGCCGACCGGTACTTCGCGGCTTGTCACGGGCAGGACGATGACCCCATCATGCACCAGCACCTTCACACTGGCGCGCTTCGGCAGGTGCGACGTTGAAGGCAGGACCGCCTCGGGCAGCCCTGGTGCCCGGTACTTGCCCAAGGCCTTGTCGAAATCAACGGGCATCGTGCCGATGAGGTCGAAATGATCGCCCGCCTTCAACGCGTGAATGCCGGAGACACGATCCGCCTGGAGCACAAACGACCGCTTGCTGGGCGGCACCCCCGCGACCACTCCGGGCCGCGTCCCCTCCGGGAAGAAGTCGTCCTCGGTGAACGCCGTCCGGGCCAGCTTGTCCCGTTTCAGTACCCGGCCGCGGATCAAATTCGGGTCGGTGATAAAGCCATTCCGCCGGATGTCCTCGGCCGAAAAGTATTCGACCGTCGGCTCGCCGGTCTTCAAATCGACGAGGTGTTCGCGGGGGATGATGCGTGTGTACGCGGGAATCGCCACGCTGGTCAGCGGCACGGGAATGCCGGCCCGGCGTGTCTTGGCGACCGCCTTGCTCCCCAGAAAGGGCAGCTCGACTCCCAGGGCCCAGAGTGTCGCAATGACGGCGGCCGCGCCGCCAAGAGCGGCGACGGCCGTCCACGCGAGCGTCCGCCCCACGGACGGACCGCGACGCCACGTCGATGCCGATCTCATGGAGTCACCTCAATGCGTCTGTGTCCAGAACGCAACCCGCGTCGCTACTGAAAGATCTCCCGACGATAAATCCCCTGGCCGGACACCACGCGCCGAAACGGCCTCACGTCACGGACCAGCGCCGCCTGCTGCCCCAACCCCTCCGGCCCGGCGTAGGGACCGTAGGTTCCGTCGCTGGAACTCACCTGAACCGGCTGCGGACCACCGCCGTCGTAAGTGAACGCCGTCAACGCCGCGGCCTGAAACGGATAGTTGATCCGCACCGCAATCAAGCCGCGCTGGCCCGGCGGAACATTCGCACCGCTTAAACCGAACGGCGAATTCGCTTCGCTGGGGTTGAAGGGATCGTCGTTCGGGTCCACGCTGATCTCTTCCAGCACGGGGACCACCTTAACCAGCGTTTCCGTGCCGGAGGTGTAGGTCATGATCGGAATGACGACCGTGTAGCCGCTGGGCCGAGAGCTGTCGGCGACCAGCTGCCCAGGATAGTGAATCCAGGTTTGCCCATTCACCTGCCGGGTGATCATCAGCGGCGCCAATAGCCGATTGACGATCGGCTTGTCGGCGAAGTAGTCGAGCAACGACAGGCTGCCGATCATGCTCGGGGTAATGACGAGATAGTCTTCGCTGAAGACCTGCTGGGCGGCAGGGTTCGATTGCAGGGCCGAGCGGAGCGTCCCGGCGGCGGGCAGGGGCGTCCGCGATAGCTCACGGGCAGCCACGTCAGCGGCCTGCTGCACCACTTGGGCGCAGTACAAGGCCCGGCCAAAGTCGAAGGTGACGGCCAGTAGGAGGTACAAGACAATCGCGACCAGCGCGAATTCGATCAGGACATTGGCCGAGCGGCCGCGGGGGCCGGCGTCCGCCAGCCCCCGCGAGCCCGCTGCCGCCTCAATCATCGGCCCCGCTTCCAACAGCATGTGCGAACCCTAGGCTACGCGACCGCCCGATGACCACAAAACGGCAATACCCCGGCGACTCGGCAGCTCCGCCGAGTCCCGGGGAAAGGGTGTTATGTATCGGCGCTGGGACTACCCCTGTGCGAGTTGCCGGTCCCTCCATGGGTTGGCCCGTTGGCACCCGGGTCCCCGCCCAGCGCCGGTGTCAGGCGGGGGCACCCGAGCCACGCGACGCCGACGGGGACCAGGAAGCCCAGCCGTCGCCCGTCAGGCCGTCAATCGAGCACGAGCAACGCACCGCCGCCCGCTCCCAGCACGTTCTGCATGCGGTCGAGCCCCGATGAGCTGACCAATTCCGAGCTGTCAAGCACCAGCGCCGAGCCGTTGCTTTCAAACGGGATCACTTCCCCAGCCTGAATCGGGGCATTATCGTCAGCATGGGCCCCGGGCATGATGCCGGCCATCACGGCGATCACGTCAGCCGTCTTGTGACCAATGACGGCCACCGCCACCACGCAAGCCAGGGCGATCCCTGCGAGCAACAGCGCATACTCGACCAGAGCCTGACCCTTGCGCCGAACACGGTTTCCAGAATAAAGGTGCGACATCTTGACCTCCTTCCTTGACAATGGACCGTGTGGAGTAATACGAAGTCAGACTGTAGATGAGTCTATAAGCTCATCAACGTGTCGTCAAGACGTCGTATAACTTTTTTCCACCGAGGAGACATAAAGAGACCGCCCAGGCTGTGTCCTCCGGGGGTTGGAGGCTGGGCGGTCGGGGAAGAGCAGGTCAAGTGGAGCCCAGGTCCGGCTCGCGACGCACAGACCCAGGCTCCTCACCACAGGGGACGATCCCGGCCAATCCTCCGGCCGATTGTTGCTATTGAGACTCTGTCTTAATAGACGACGTTATCCTACCACCTCCGGCTCCCTTGTCAACCCCTTTGGAACGAAATCGACCCATCGGTCAGACGGAAGGGCCGTGCCATGCTCGGCTCAATCGGGCCAGGGCGTTCGCGTCGGTGAATCGCAAAATGATCCGGCCGGGCCGAGGATCACACCCCTCGAGCGCGGCCTAAGCGGTCAGGCGAGGTTCTCAGCTTGGCGGATTCGGGAGCAAAGGAAATGGTAGCTCAGGTCTGCCGAGGAGCATCGACCCCGAGGTCCATCACGAGAATGGCCACGAGGACATGCTTGGCAACCATCAACGCCAGAATCGCCGAAACCGGACCGAGCGTCACGAACCAGCCGGTAACACCAACGACCAAGGCCGTCAACGAGACTTGCCACAACCGAAAACGAAACCGCCGCCCACGCTCGTCATCGGCGAGGCCGACAAAGCGCGGCAATTTAGGCGGCAAGACGGGAGGCAGCGAGCCGATAGTCACCTACGTGGTCACTCCGCGACGAATTGGCGACAGCCTTAAACTATCCGCCCTGCGCCTTAGTGGCAAGTAGAGTGTAGCCTGAGTTCGGCCAACTTTACGGTTGAGATTGCCAGGGTGAACGCCGAGCCAACGTCGGGGACTGTCGACAGGGAAGATTGCTGCCCCTTCGCGAGCCGGAAGTCGGTGCTTCGCCGGCCCGCTGACACCTGAGGGTGTACGCCCCACACAGAGGGCAGGGACATGATTCGATGGCTTCTTGGGCGTAGACGGTCAGCTCAAACCCTGCCGACCATTGGTGTCGGCAGCTGGCACAAGTGATCTGGGTGCCGCCCATCATCGGTCTCACGTTGGCTGGTTGTTTTCGGCCATTGACCACGGCGCGGAAAGCGAAACTATCATGAGCAAATAGTGTACATCAAGTGAACATTCTGTGAAGCATCACTCCCCGGGGCCTGTCCAGGCGTCAGATATTATGCTGTTCGCTGCCCTGGCGGGACAGCATAATAAACAACGGGCCCCTAACGTAGGGCGACCCTCCCTAACTTGATCTCTCGGGGAACAACCATGAGGCAGTGCCGGCTGATGGTGTTGATCGGCCTCGGCTTGGTGCCGCTGGCAGCATGGTCAGCGATTGCGATCGATCAACAACAAGTGGCTGCCGATGTTCAGACGCTGAAGAACGCAAAGCTGGCCAGCGAAGGGCGCGATCTGACGGCCTTCTTTGAACAGCGCATGCTGACGGAGCAGGAACGCACCCAGATCGCGCGGTTGATCCGCGATTTAGGCTCAGACTCGTTTTCGGTGCGGGAACGTGCGGCGGCCGAGTTGGTCCTTCTGGGCCCGAAGGTAGGACCGCTGTTGCGTCAAGCCATTGCGGACGGATCAGACGCGGAAGTCGCCTATCAGGCCACGCAGTGCCTTCAAAAGTTGCGATTCCCCGGCAGTGAGGTTACGGCTGCCGCGGCCAGGCTGCTGGCCGTCCGCCAACCGGCGACGGCCTGCCGGCTGTTATTGGCCTATCTTCCCCTGGCGGAAGATGACAACGTGGTTGAGGCAGTGCAAACGGCCTGCACGCACGCAGCGTTGCGGGACGGGAAGCCGGACCCCGCCCTGCTCGAGGCCATCTCGGACGCGCTGCCGCTGCGTCGGGCCGTGGCCGGCGCCGCCTTGGTTCGGGGTTGCCCCGCCGAGCACCGGGCAGCGGCGCGAAAGCTCTTGAACGATCCGGATTTTACCGTCCGGCTCGCGGTCGCCTTAGCCTTGGTGGACGTCAAGGAAAAGGAGGGGGTGCCGGTGTTGATCGCCCTGCTTGCGGATTTGCCGCAGTCCCTCGGCTGGCAGGCCGAGGACGTGCTGTGTCGGTTGGCGGGCGATCAGGCCCCGGGGGTATCGCTCGGTCCGGACGCGGAAGCCCGGAAGAAGTGCAGCGCTGCCTGGGCGGCGTGGTGGAAGGAGCACGGCGACCGGATCGACTGGAGCCGACTCGACGGCGCTCGCCTGTTGGGCCGGACGTTGATCGTGCAGCTGGACGGGACGGGCCGAGAGGGCGACGTTTTCGAGATCGGACCCGACAACAAAGTCGTTTGGAAAATCTCCAAGTTGCAATACCCCGTGGACGCTCAGGTGCTTCCCGGCGAGCGTGTCCTGATCGCCGAGCATGTCGCCAACCAGATAACCGAGCGCAACCTGAAGGGCGAAGTGCTCTGGCAGCGGCCGATGATGCAAGTGGTCGGCTGTCGCCGCCTGCCCAACGGCAACACGATCATGGTGGCCCGCAATCGGATTCAGGAAATCACGCCCCAGGGGGCGGTGGTCTTCAACTTCGTCCGCAACAACCACGACATCGCCGCTGCCCAAAAGCTCCGTGACGGCGGGATGATGGTCGTGACCACGTCAGGGGTCTGCCTGCGTCTGGACGGCAACGCTCGCGAGCAAAAGCAAATTCCCATTGGCCCTACCCAGATGTTCTGCCAGTTCGAGGTGTTGTCGGGTGATCGCCTCTTGATCCCGGCGGCGGGCCTCAACAAGGTGGTCGAGTTAGATGCCCGCGGCCGGGTCATCTGGGAGTATGACACGACCAACCCCACTTCGGCCGCCCGTCTGGCGAACGGCAACACGCTGATTGCGTCGATGTCGGAGCGGCAGGTGATCGAAGTTGACCGCCGCGGCAAGGAGCGGTGGCGCTACCGGACCAATGGGATGCCGTGGCGGGCAACCCGGCGTTGACGGCGCAGCCGCCGTGGGACCAGACCGGCTGCGGCCGCATGGCCCCCGGCACGCGGGTGGCGGATCAAGGCGCCGACTCCCTTCCGCCAAGAATCAGACCGGCAGTGGCTGCATACCCCTGGTGCCCGTCAGCGTGTTGGACGTCACCGGCGGCACCATCAGCAGCCGGGGCTTCGGCAAACCTTGCATTTTCTTGATCGGCCCCCGATACAGGTTCTTCAGCCAGCCGAAGCCTTGCACGAGCGACCGGGCCAAGCCGACCATGCCGTAGGCCTGATACATCACTCGGTAGCTCCAGACGGGATCCTTCCAATTGGCGACCGCCCGGACGAAATTGAGCGGGTTGTAGAAGCTGGCATACGCCAGGTAGAGGTTCAGCTGCTTCCGCCAGGGGTGCGGATCTTCGGTGGCGATGCAGTGGTTCCCGTCGTACTGGTAGTCTTGCAGGGTCTGGTTGCCCGCTTGCTCGATGACCATGCCTTTCTCGTACGGCTCTTCGTACCCTTTGCTGCCGACGGACGGAGTCAGGATCGTCACTTGCACGCTCACCGAGCCAGACTTGCGGAGGAAATTGACTTGGTTGAGCAAGCCGTAGAGGTTGCCCCGGCTGTAGAGTGGCTGGCCGTCGTGGTGCATCATCATGGGCATGGGGCAGATGCCGAGGCGATTGAGGATGTGAAAGAGCGTCCGAGTCTTTTCCGGGCTCTGGCCTTTCTTGACCAGCTCGGCGGTCATGTCTTCGATGCCGAACCAGATGGCCCGCAGGCCGCCGTCGCGTGCCAGGGGGAGTAGGTCCTGGTTCTTGTAAACGTCGAACTCCGTGGCCTCGGTGCCGAAAAAGATGGCGTCGCGGAACCGCTTGCCGCGAACGGTACTCCGCGCCAGGACGGCGAACGTCTCCTCAACGGTGTCGCGGGTGTTGAAAAAGTTGTCGTCAGTGCCGAAGAACTTCGAGATGCCGCTGGCTTCCGCCAGGGTGCGGAATTCGTCGGCCAGCCGTTCCGGACTCTTGGTCCGGAACGTGAATTGGTTGTACGCGGGGATCGGACAGTACGGGCAATGGAACTTGCAACCGTGCGTCGTCACCACCGAGATCATGCCCGCGTGCCGGTGCATCTGCTCCACCGGGATCGGCCGACGCGACAAGGTACGGCGGCGGTGAGGCGGCTCGATCAGTCCGAGGCTGACGATCGGGTGCGGTAATTCGTCGAGGTTCTGCACCAGGCGTTGGATTCCGGTGTTGATGAGGCGACCCAATGGCTCGCGCTCGTCCCCCTCGCGGAAGACCAGGCCGGGGATGTCGTCGAGCAAGCCCGATAAACGCAGTCGGTGAAACGTCTTCCGCGGATGCTCGTTCCGCCCTTTGGCTTCCATGATCCGGTCGAGCAGCTCCAGGGCGACGAACTCTTCGCCGGTGACGACGACATCGGCACTGTATTTACCCTCCGGGCCACAGCCGAAGAAGTCCCACGGTTCGTAGATGGCTTTGGCCCCACCCGCGAGGATCAGCGGCCGCTGCTCACCGAGCTTGTAAGCGTCGGCGATCATCTCGTAGGCGCAGGCGCTATGAATCTGCATACTGGAGACGAAGAGCATCTGCGGTACGTCGCCGTCCAACCGCGCCTCGCTCGGCCGGAAGTTGCGATTCCACTGCCGCAGGACGATGCGGGTCTTGACGAACCCGGCGTTGTACAGGGCCGCGGCTATGGCCCGCGGCCCGGCCGTCAGCAAGCGCATGTCGGCGAACAAAAACGGCCCCAGGCGGGTGCGGTGGTCGAAAGCATAAGCCACCACAATCGGAATGTTGTGATTGTCGGGGTAGAGCCGCAGACGGCGTTCCAACTCGTTGTATTGGCCAGGCCGCGTGTAGCGGTCGTTCTTGGCACGGCTGGGGAGTTCCATAACAGCAGGACCTTTCCGAGCAGACAATCGGCAGGCACGGCAACCGGACCGGGCACGCCTCTAAGTCAAGCACCACCGCTGTGCCCCCTTGCCATCGGTCCGGTCACCGTGTCACTCTACCGACACACCGATCCAAACTTGGACAAAGAGTAGATGTCGGGGCAATCATTTTCAAGCCCACAACCAACGGCGTCACAGCAGGCGACGAAGGGGCGCGACCCGAGGCAAGGCAGCGCCGGCTTAGCTCTTGCCCTTTAACGGGACAGGCCAACCCAAGAGGATCGCCCGCTTTTCCTGGATTAAGGTGTCCCAAAGCGACGGGACCGGCCATGATTTCGGTGCCCTGGCCATGCTATAATCCGCTCCCGTTGGGCCGCGCCGCCTGCCTGCCCGGCTCGGTCCGCGGCGGCAAACGGGCCGACAGCAGGCGCCCCGGCCCTGGGAAGGAGGTCAAGAACATGACCGACACAGGCCGCCTCTTCTGGTTGGCAGCGGGCCTATTCCTGGGAGTCTTGGGGACTTGGATCGTCTGCCGAGAGCCCCGGGCCTTTGCCGCCAATGACCGCCACGGCGATTTCATCCTCTGCACCGGGGCCGTCGCTGTCTCGCCGCGCGCCCCGACCGACGGGGTCTGGTTGCTCGATTATCGGACCGGCAAACTCCTGGGAACGGTCATCGATCGCAGTGTGGGGAAGCTGGTCGGCTGGGCCGAGGTCGATCTGGTGCAGGAGTTCGGGCTGGCCGCCCGGCAAGATGTCCACTTCCTCATGACGACCGGCAGCATTTCCCAAGGGCAGGCGGCCCTGTACGTAGCCGAGACTACCACCGGCAAATTCGGGGTCTACACCATGGGACCGCGCCCCGACAACCAGCCGGGCGTCCTCATTCGCCGGCATGACCTGGTCATGTTCCGCCCGGCCGCCAAAGGACCCTGACCATGCGCCGCCCCCAAGTGGTCGTTTACGAAGAGGACGGAAAGCTGGCCCGAATCCTGACCGACACCTGCCGGGAGCGGAAATGGTTACTGCGCCAGCCTAGGCAGCCTGGGGCGTGTCTACGGCTCCTCCGCCGCGGTGGCCCGGCTGTCCTGGTCCTGAAGGTCCACCGGCCCCAGGTTCGCGACCCCGCCATGCTCGACGCCTTGACGGCGTCGTACAAGGAGTTGGCCGGCCAGCGCCGGCGGCTGGCTGACACCATCGAGCTGCTCGACCGAGTGACTTGGTTGCTGCCCGACGTCAACACGCTGGTCGTCGGCGAGACCGACGACCCCCCGCTGGCGGGCTTGGCCTGGGACTTGGGTGCCCGCTTTGTCCTGTTTCCTCCCCATCCCTTGCCTCTAGTGATCGACTTGGTCACGCACCTGATGGAACGCACCCTCGGCGAGGCTGGCAGCAGTGCCCCGGTGGTCATTGCACCTGATAACGAGGCGGCTCCATGAGGCCAATGGCGGAGTTGCCGGTGGTGGATGAATCGCGCTGCACCGGCTGCGGTGACTGTGTGGCGGTGTGTCCGGTCGAATGCCTGGGCATGTGGGGGGCCGTGCCGTGGCTGCCGCGGCCAAGCGAGTGCGTCAGCTGTGGGGTGTGTGTGGTGGTCTGCCCGCCCCAGGCCATCCGGCTCGAGGACCAAGATTAGCCGATCAAACGAAAGGCCCCCGGGTGTGGGACCGGGGGCCGCGGAAAACGTCGGTGCGTCTTGCTGAAGGCTAGCGAGTCGCAGTAGCCACCGCCGACGCGGCATCCTTGGTGCCGAGTTCCGCGAAGTCGGCACGGGCAACCTGCCCAGCACGAACGATCACGGGCTTTTCATCGCGGATTGTCCGCCCGTCGCGCTCCAGTTCCACCCGAACCATGTAGTAGTACATCTGTCCCCGCTCCAGAACGGGGGTGTTGAACAACCGCCGCGTAGCCGTGCCGTTCATCAGCTGATCGTCGATGTACAGCTTGGCACCTTGAGGAATGTCGATGATGAGCCGAGCGGCGGCGTTGCCTTCCCCTTCTTTCTTCGGAGGCGGGATGGGCTCGGGCTTCGCTGGGGGAGTGGCGGGCGGAGTCACTGGCGCCACTGGAGCTGGGACGACGCTGTGCCCGCAGCAGCCGTAGCAACCGTAGCAGCCGTAGGAGCCGTGACACGCATAGCAGCCGTGCCATCCATAGTGGCCACACCAGCCGTGGCCCCATCCGTAGGAGCCACACCAGCCGTGGCCCCATCCGTAGCAGCCGCACCAGCTGTGGCAGCCATACCACGCATGACAACCGTAGCCGTAGCAACCCCAGCCGCAGCTGCGCCAGCAGAAGCCGGGCGCCTCCGTGGCGGATGTCAACGCCGCCATCAACACCACGCTGTACATCGTCGCGTTACCTCCGCACCCGTGACCCTGTAAACGTAACCCCAACACGCTTCGCGCGACCCTTCTCCGGGAGAGGCCGCACTACTCAAGATTCATGGAAAACCTAGGATGGATGGTAAAACTGGACAATATGTGAGTCAAATTAATTTTCGAAGAGGCGTCGCCAACTTCGCGGACATTGCCGGTAAAATCGGCACCGCCGCTGGAGCTGGTTCTCGGCCGGCGTCCGGTTCGAAGCACCCCGCGGGGTATGACTCCTATCCGTGGCGAGCGGTGGCGGCCTCGCTGCGCGAATGCTTGGCCGCGTGCTGCCGCCACCCATCCCTTTCAGAATCAAGGTGAGGCGACCGTGACCCGGACGCGTCCAGCTGAACCACGGGGAGTTGTCCGGTCAGGCGATTCGAGCGATCCCCGACGTTGGAAGTCATCGCTCTGGTTGATCGGTCGCCGGAAGGGGAGGCAGGTCGGTGAGGTCTTTAAGGCCGTACACCTGGAGGAACTTACGTGACGTGCCGTAGAGGACGGGCCGGCCGAGCGAGTCGTGTCGGCCGACGATGCGAATCAGCCCTTTTTCCATTAGCTGGCGCAAGACCTCGCTGCACTGCACGCCGCGGATCGCCTCGATGTCGGCCCGCATGATGGGCTGGCGGTAGGCGATGATGGCCAACGTCTCGCGGGCGGCGGCGGACAGCTTCAGATCGGCCTGGGCGCGGCGCAATTTGGCCAGCCACGGATGGTACTCCGGTCGGCTCAAGAGTTGGAAGCCGCCCGCAATCTCGTGGACTTGAAAAGCCGTGCCGTCGCGGTCGTAAAGTGCTTGCAGCCGTCGCACCAGTCGCCGTGCCTCGGTGCCGTCGCGCAGCCCGGCGATTTTGGCCAGCTTTCGCGCGGCCAACGGCTCGTCGGCTGCCAGCAAGGCCGCTTCCACCTGCGCCACCGCCGGGTCGCGCGTCAGGCTGTCATCGGAGGAGGGCGTCCCCAGCGGCGGTCGGTCGTCCGCTTGGTGGTAAATTGCCGGCAAACGGCGGTTGGTCGGCAGCCGACGAGGGTCTGGCCACCGGCCGACGGACCGCGAATCGCGGCGTTCAAGAAGATTCCGAGACATGGCGGGCTTCCTCCCTTTGGCTGCTTGCCGATGCTGCGCCAGCCCCATAAAGTAACGCCCGTTGCACCGGCTGCACAGACCGTTTCTCCCAGCGGCGAAGGGACGTTTCCGTGGTAGAGATCCTGGCCCCGGTCCTTGGACCGGACCTTGCCCCGCCGGTCGCCGGCATCATCAAAGCTCTCGTGCTGGTCGCCTTTGTCGCCCTGTCGGCGATCTTCTTCATCTGGCTGGAGCGGAAGGTAGCTGGCCGAATCCAGGATCGCCTCGGTCCCACCCGCGTCGGCGGTAAGTTTGGCTGGTTGCAAACGATCGCCGACGGCATCAAGCTGCTCGTCAAGGAAGACATCATCCCGGCGACCGCCGACCAATTCCTCTTCCGCGCCGGCCCCTACATCGCCTTTTGTGCGTCGTTTCTCGGCTTCCTCGCGTTGCCGTTCGGCAACGGGGTGGTGGCGCAGAACCTGAACATCGCCGTGTTCTTCGTGTTGGCGGTGCTGTCGGTCGAGGTGTTTGGCGTCATTCTCGCGGGCTACGGCTCGGGGAGCAAATGGTCGCTGTTTGGCGGCATGCGCGAGGCCGCCCAGGTGGTCAGTTACGAAGTCCCCATGGCCATCTGCGTGCTGGTGCCGGTGCTCGTGGTGGGCACCATGAACCTCAATCGCATCGGCCAGATGCAGGCGGGATGGTTTTTCTCCTGGAACGTCTTCCGTGACCCGTTCCTGTTCGCCGCCTTCTGGACCTATTTCACCTGCGCCACCGCCAGCTGCAAACGCGCCCCGTTCGACCTCGCCGAGGCGGAGAGCGAACTGGTCGCCGGCTTCCACACCGAATACAGCGGCCTGCGCTGGTCGTTCTTCTTCATGGCCGAATACGCCAGCATGTTCGCGGTCAGCGGCATAGCCACGCTGCTGTTCTTGGGAGGCTGGCACACCGGTCTGGTCCCAACCGACCTGACGCAGCTTTTCGGTTCGATAGCGGGTAACGTCCTGAACGTTGCGGTCTTTATCGTCAAGTGCTGGCTCCTGGTCTTCGTCATGATGTGGGTGCGCTGGACGCTGCCGCGGCTGCGGATCGACCAGGTGATGCAAACCTGCCTGAAATATCTTCTGCCGATCAGCTGCGTGTTGTTGCTGGGGGCAAGCCTCTGGCAGTTGCTGATGCCGGTCTTCGTCTTGAACTATTTGAGATATGTCATCGGTGGGGCCGTCGCCTGCGGCTGGCTGGCGTTGCTGATCCGCCTGGTGACCGGAAAGCCGCCGGCCGGCGAGGCGCTTAGCCTCGGTCCGGCCCTTGGTCGGCCCGGTTACGAACTGGCGAAACGGTAGGCGTCCGGGTCCGCGTCGAGCCGAAGCCGCGTTGGCGACAACGGGAGGCGTATGACACTCGCAGCATCCCTCTTCTGGCTGGTCGCGGGCGTCACGGCGGCGTCCGCCATAGGCGTCGTCGTGACGCAGCACATCGTGCGAGCCGCCGTCTGGCTGCTCTTTTCATTGGCGGGGACGGCCGGGATCTTCTTCCTCCTCGGCGCCGACTTCGTGGCCGCCACCCAGGTTTTCGTCTACGTCGGCGGCACGCTGGTGCTGGTGGTTTTCGGAGTGATGCTGACGGCCCAGGGCCCCTTCGTCAGCATGAAAACCAGCGCCGTCGAGTGGGCGGTGGCCACCGTTGTTGGGCTGCTGTTGTTCGGGGTCTTGGTCGTCTGCGTGATGGGCGAGCCAGCCTTTCAGCAGGCGCAGCCGTTGAAGGCGGACCAAAACAGCAGCACCGTCTTGGGTAAGGCCTTCCTCGGCGTCGTCGAAGCGACGGCGGAGGCCCCCCTGACGGGTGTCGCCGACCGGGCCGAGCCGGGGGCTCGGACGCGGGTAGCCTACCTGCTGCCGTTTGAAATCGTCTCGGTGCATCTGCTGGTGGTGCTGGTCGGGGCCGCCTACCTGGCCCGGGCCAAGCGCCGGAGGATGGCCGCATGACTGACATCGGCTTGACGCATTACCTGGTGCTGGGCGCGGTGTTGTTCGTCTGCGGCGTGCTCTGCATGGCGATCAAGCGGAACGGCATCGGCATCCTCATGGGAGTGGAGTTGGTGCTCAACGGGGCGAACGTGAACTTTGTCGCATTCGCCCAGTTCAGCCCGACCTTTCAGGTCGAAGGCCAGATTTTCGCCCTGTTTGTGATTGTCTTGGCCGCCGCCGAAGCGGCCATCGCCCTGGCGATCGTGCTCAACTTCTACAACAACCACCTGACCGTGGACGTGGACACCGCCGAGGAGCTGAAAGGGTGACCCATGTTCGACGTCGGCGCCAAGCCCGGCCTCTGGTTTGTGTGGGCGACGCTCTTGCCGTTGGGATCCTTCGTCCTGCTCCTGCTGGCGGGGGGCGTGCGAGCTGCGGCTCGGGCCTCTAAGAACCGTGGCGGTTACGGCGCGGTCTTTTTCGACCTTTTGGGCGGCGATCAGCCCGGCAAGACTTCGGCCTATGTCGCCTTGGCGGCCATCGCCCTGGCCTTCGCGTGCAGCCTGGTCGGCAGCCTCACCTACCTCAGTGACCATCACCACGTCCAGGAACTTCAGGACGAGATCGCTACCCTTCAAGAGCGGATCCCGGAAGCCAAGGGAGACGAACGCGCCCGCCTGAAGGCCCAAGTGGACGAGAAACGGCACCAATTCGAGGAGTTCGAACATCAGCTCCACGAACGCTGGTCGGGACGCTACGACTGGGCTTACCTCTGGTCCTGGGAGCACCTTCAGCCTGGAGGCCCGGAGAAAAATCCCGCGCCGGGCACCTTGCTCCAACTCGGCTACCGCATCGACAACCTCACCATCACCATGTTCCTGATGGTGACATTCATCGCCAGCTTCATCCACCTCTTCTCCATCGGCTACATGAGCGAGGAACTCGACCGCGAGGTGGCCGACCATCAGGTCCACACCGCCCACGGACATCTGCACCGGCGCGGGCGTTTCGGCCGGTTTTTCATGTTCCTCTCGTTGTTCTGTTTCTCCATGCTCAACCTGGTCCTGGCGGACAACCTGTTCCAGGTGTTTGTCAGCTGGGAGCTGGTCGGCATTTGCTCGTACCTGTTGATCGGCTTTTATTATGAGCGGAGCAGCGCTACCAACGCCGCCAACAAGGCCTTCATCACCAACCGGGTCGGCGATGCCGGGTTCATCATCGGCTTGCTGATCCTCTGGACTTATGTGGGGACGTTTAACTTCGAGGAGATTTTCGCCCGCATCCGCGCCCCGTTGTCGGATGGCCACAATCCCGAGTACAAGTTGGCCGGCCAAGTGGTGCGTGTCCAACCCAAGGGGGAACCGCAGGACGGCCGACAGACCTTCGTCTGGACCCCGGACGGCAGCGGCTCGCACGTGGCCCTGTTCCCGGTGACCGACCATCTGCACGGCATCGGCGATCAGGAGGAGCAGGTGACAGAAATCACGGTCGGGGAGAACAAGGCCTCGAGCTGGGGAGTGATGCCCTATTGGCTGTTGGTGGCGGCCGGCCTGGGGGTCTTCCTCGGCTGCGTGGGCAAGTCGGCCCAGTTCCCCTTACACGTCTGGTTGCCGGACGCGATGGAAGGCCCGACGCCGGTCAGTGCCCTGATCCTCGCCGCCACCATGGTGGCGGCGGGCGTCTACCTCGTTGGCCGGGTCTTCCCCCTCTTTACCCCCGAGTCCCGCCTGGTGATCGCCTACACAGGAGGGATCACGCTTTTCGTGGCGGCCACCATCGCCATCGTGATGACCGACATCAAGAAGGTCCTGGCCTATTCGACCGTCAGCCAACTGGGCTACATGATGCTGGCGCTAGGGGTGGGCGGCTGGGCGGCGGGCCTGTTCCACCTCGTCACCCACGCTTTCTTTAAGGCCCTGCTGTTCCTCGGTTCGGGGAGCGTCATCCACGGCTGCCACCACGAGCAAGAGATGACCCGGATGGGTGGCCTGTACTCCAAGATGAAGATCACCGCCTGGACGATGCTCATCGGCTGCCTGGCCATCGCCGGCACGCCGATGCTCAGTGGCTGGTACAGCAAAGACGCCATCATCGCCCAGGCATTGGGGTTTGCCGTCGTCTATCCGCAGCATTCGCTGCTGTTTGTCCTGCCGCTGGTGACCGCCGGCATCACGACGTTCTACATGTTCCGCATGTGGTTCCTGACTTTCACCGGCGAGCCTCGGGACCGCCAGGTTTACGAACTTGCCCACGAATCTCCCTGGACGATGACGCTACCGCTGGTGGTGCTGGCGGTGTTCACCGTAATGGTCGGCTGGGGTTGGCCGATCTGGGACGCGCACGAAAGCGTCCTGGAAAAGCACATCCATCACGGACAACACTACTCGGTACACGCCGAGATCGGCCACGTGGGCGTGTTTGAGGGCAAGATCGTCGATCCGATGTGGCACGGCGTCAAGAAGCCGGAGCATGAAAACATTCGCCTGAAGGTGCTGGAGAACCACGGTTGGGCGGGGTTGCTGGCCTTGGGTGCCGCCGGACTGGGGGCGATCTTTGCCCTGAGCGTGTACTATTTCCGCACTCTGGACCCGGCTGAGGCGGCGGAGCAGTTTGGCGGTCTGCACCGCTTCCTGGCCCACAAGTGGTATTTCGACGAGTGGTACAGCGCGGTGCTGGTGCGGCCGGCCTTGACGGTGGCCAATTGGTGCCGGGCCTTCGATACGCGCGTCATCGACGGTGTGGTCGACTCCCTGGGGCGGGCCACAGTGGCCGTGGCCCGCGGTCATGGCCGCTTCGACAACGGCTTCATCGACGGTCTGGTGAACCTGACGGGCAACGCCATTTTCGCCACCGGTACCGCCCTCCGCCGGGTCCAGACCGGCTTCCTGCGGAGCTACATCCTGTTCCTTGCCTTGGCAGCGGTCGGCCTGTTCGCGGCCCTGTCGTACTTCGTGTCCCTGGTCAACGCGGGTTGAAAGCCCGGATTCGACGAACGGCGCCGCCGCCACGGGGCCGGCGCCGGGCAATGAACCAGACGGCTGATCCTCCTATGTATGACACACTCCTGATGACGCTGGTGATTTTCGTCCCGAGCCTGTTCGCCCTGGGGCTGATCTTCTTCCCCCGTGGCTCGGAGGAATGGATGCGCTGGTTCACGCTGCTGGGGACGGCCGTCACCTTCGGCCTCAGCGTCATCATCTTCATCGACTATTACCGCGACGTGTACGACTTCCACGGCAAGAACGTCGGCGAGAACATCCGCCGTGGCTTGCTCGACGCGCGGGCCTACGCCGCCGAACGGGCCTTGGAAGCCAGCGAGGCCGAGGGCCATAGCGGCCGCGACTGGTATGCCCGCTATCCCTGGATCCCGAACTTCAACATCTGGTATCGCCTGGGCCTGGACGGCATCTCCATGCCCCTGCTGTTGCTGACCACGGCCCTGTCGTTCCTGGCCATGCTCGCCAGCTGGAACATCGACAAGTACGTCCGCGGTTACTGCATGTTGTTCCTGCTGTTGGAAACCGGCATGGTGGGGACGTTCCTGGCCCTCGACTTTTTCCTGTTCTACATCTTCTGGGAAGTGATGCTCCTGCCGATGTACTTCCTCATCGGCGTCTGGGGCGGGCCGCGGCGGGAATATGCCGCCATCAAATTCTTCCTCTACACCCTGCTGGGCAGCGTTTTCATCCTGATTGCCCTGCTGGGCTTCTACTTCACCGACATCCGCGACTTCACCCCGGCGGGCCAGCCGAACGAGCCGCACAACTCCTTCGACATTGTCGCCCTCCACAAGGTGGGCCGGGCCGCCTTGGCCTATCTCAACGGCGACGCAGCCGAGGAGGTCATCCGCCGGTACGGCACTCCGGAGGCGCAACAGCATGTCGGCGAGGCGGCGGAGCGGCTCAAAAGCCAAGTGTTCTTCACGCCGACGTTCCAGTACGTAATGTTCCTCCTGTTGTTTGTCGGCTTCGCCATCAAGGTGCCGGTCTTCCCCTTCCACACCTGGTTGCCCGACGCCCACGTCGAGGCCCCCACGCCGATCAGCATGATCCTGGCGGGGGTGCTGTTGAAGATGGGCGGCTACGGCATCCTCCGCATCGCCTACCCCATCTGCCCCTGGGCGGCGGAGCAACTCGCCTGGTGGCTGGGTCTGTTCGGCGTCATCAACATCGTTTATGGCGCCTTCGCGGCGATGGCCCAGATCGACTTCAAGAAGCTGGTGGCCTACAGTTCGATCAGCCATATGGGTTACGTCATCCTTGGCATCGCGGCCTGGTCGTC
>JANWYO010000072.1 GCA_025055215.1 Gemmataceae bacterium | reverse complement strand
GCCGGCCGACGGGGCCGGCGCCGCCGCTGACGACCCGCTGGCGCAGCGGCAGCGGCAGATCGCCGCGGCGGAACACGAGGCCCAGCAGCGCCTCGAACTCTTGGAACGGCTGGCCAGCGAACTCGCCGACCAACGGCTACACTTGGCGGAGCAGTTGGAGCGGCTTGTGCAAGCCCAGGAGAACTGGCAGCGCGAACACGACGCGGCTGCGGCGGCCCTCACCGCGGTAGCGCAACGCCTGGCGGAGCGAGAACGGGTCCTGGAAATCGACGAGTGCCGCGTGCGGCACCAGTTGGCCGAGGTGGCCCAGACCCGCCAGCAGCTGGAAAGCTGGGAGCTGCGCCTCGGGGCCCGCGAGGCGGCCTGGGAGAGCGAACGCGAACGCCTCGTGGCCGACATTCGCCTGCGGGAGCAGCTGGTGGCCCGGCGGCTGCACGCCCTGCACGCGCTCCACGAGCGCTGGGTGCGGCGGCGCCGGCAGGAAGTAAGCCAGCTCCAGGCCGCCCAAGCCGCCAACCTCAAGGTCTACGAGGAAACCGTGGCCCTGCGGCAGGAATGGCTCCGCCGCAACGCCGCCCTGGAGCAGGAGCAGCGATCCCTCGCCGAGCGCGCCTTGGCCGTGGAGCAGTACCGCCAGGAATTATTGCGGCGGTCGCCACAATCGGCGGCGGCTGCCAAGCGCATCGAAAAGCTCCGGCGGCGGTGGGTGGCGGCCTCGGCGGCGGCCCGCCGGGCCTTGGACCAAGAGCGGGAAGCCCTGCGGGACGAACTGGAATCGCTCAAGCATCAACGCCAAAGGCTCCAGGCACGCGCCCAGAAGCTGGCGGCCATCGAAGCGGAGCTGGCCAACCGCTACTCCGCCTGGGAGCGCCGGCAGCTGCTGGCCCAGGATATCAACCAGCGCCTGCGGCATCAGCTCCAAGCCGCCGTGGTCCAGCGCGACCTCTACGTCAAGGAGCGCGATCGCCTGCGGCTGGAGGTCGAGCGCTTCGCCCGCGCCCTGCTGGGCCGCGAGCCAACGCCGGCCCTACCCGCCGCCCGCGCCGCCTGAGCCCCCTCACTCCCTCGGCCGGCCTTTCGGCCTGGCCGGGTCAACGGCGGGCCGTCAGCTCACGCACCAGGGCCGCGTTCTCTCCCACCTGGTCCCCGAACTGCTGATACATGCCGACGATCATGGCATCGCCTGGCTTGATGTTGGCCAGGGTGGTTTCAAAGGCCCGGCGGATTTCCGTCGGACTGCCGATCCGCCGCCCCGCCGCCAGCACCTTGTAGACCAGGCACGGCTTGCGCGTGGCCTGCACGCTTTTGAACATCCGCGGCGGATCGCTCGGCAGGTAGATTTCGCCCAGGGGGAGTTCGGCCCCTCCCAGCAGCTGGCGGAATTCCTCCTTGGGTCGGGTCAGGTAGTACAGGCAGCACATGTAGTAATCGACGTCCCACCCCTTTTCCTCGGCCAAGTCGATGAGTGCCGGGTTGTGGGCCGACAAGCCGACGAGCACCCCCTGGTCGCGGATGCGCTTGAGCAGGTCGAGCAAGACGGCGATTTTGCCGGCGCGGTGGAGGCGTTCGGCCAAGGCCCCGTGCGGAGCGATGCCGATCGGCCCGCGCCGCGCCGCATCGACGATCTTTTCCGGGGCGGCGTCCCAATCCGGCTTGCCGAGACAGAGCCAGTGAATTTTCAGCCCTGCCTCCCGCATCCGCTGCACGTCCTCGAGCGTCCGCTCGGCATAACTATTCTGCCAGGTGTTGATACCCACCTCCTGGCAGCGGCGCAGCAGGGCCAGCACCCGCTCTGGCGTGTGCCAAGCGATCTGATGCTGGCTCAAGAGCTTGTTGAAATGCGAATAGCCGTAGATTGGGTTGCCGCCCAGGATCAGTCGGCTGACAGCATGGGGGCCGAGGCGGATAGTGGGCAGCAGCGGCGGGTCGGGCGCGGCCGCGGCGGCGTGGGGCACTCCCGCGGCACCGGCCGCCCAGAAGGCGGCTTGGTGCAGGAAGGTCCGGCGGCCGCGGTTGGGAGTTTGCGATAGGTTCATGGCTGGTCCCTCCTTGGAACGCCATGATACGCGCCGCAGCCGACATCGCCAGCAAAAAGGCCAAGGGTGTGGCGCGCCGCGGGTTGGAGGCAGGGGTGAGCGTTCCGGGCCGCGGTTTTCCCTACCGACGCGCCGATTCATCAGTTCGCGCTTGCACCGGGGATGTCCGAGGCTCGCGGGGCACGCAGCGAGGACCAACCAGGCAATCTCCCTGCGTGCCCGTAAGCGCCTGCCATCGTTGAAGGCGGCGGGCGTGGGGCCGCCAGCGGCCCCACGCCCCCCCGTAGCCAACGAACATCCCCGTGAAACTTCCGTCCTCTGGGCGGGACACCCCGAGCAGCAGCCCGCTCCCCCTCAGCCAACGAACACCCCGCCGTGAAACGCCGGGTCGTAGGCGAAGAAACTGTCCAGTTGGCCGAGCGTCACGCCGTCGAGCAGCCGGACCAACGGCCCGACCGGCGTGCCCGGCTGGACAAGCATGGTGCCGCCGAAGTTGATTTTGGGGTACAGCGACGCCCGGGCCAGCGACCCGGGGCCGGTGAGGATGTCGGGCAGGCCATCGTGGTCCCGGTCCACCGTGGCCACGCGGACCCCGCCGTAAAACGTCGGCGGATAGGCCGTAAAGCTGGCCTCCCAGACGGCATCCCCGCCGTTGAAGATGCGGACCTCGGCCGTGACCCCTGTGCCGCCGAACAGGCCGGTGATGATCTCGGCCTGGCCGTCGCCGTCGAGGTCGTCGGCGGCAACGAAGACGCCGCCGGTGTAACTGGGGGCGTAGGCGAAGAAGCTGGCGACCAGGGTGCCGTCGGAGCGGAAGGCCTTGACGTGGGGGCCGCCGCCGGGGCCGGCGCCGGTGATCAACTCGTCGCCGGGCAAGCCGTCGAAGTTGCCGGCCGCGACAGTGACGCCGCCGGTAAACGACGGGTGGTAGGCGTAGAAGCTGCCGAGCGCGCCGGCGATCGGGGTGCCGGTGCCGCCAGCGATATTGAAGACGCGGACGTGCGGGCCACCGCCAGGGCCGGCGCCGACGATGACCTCCAGGTCGTTGTCGGTCTCGAAATCGCCCACGCCGACGAAGATGCCGCCGCTGAAACTGGGGTCAAAGGCGAAGAAGCTGGCGATTTCCGCGCCCGTCTTGCCGTCGAAGACCTTAACGTGCGGGCCGCCCCCCGGTCCGGCCCCGGTGATGATGTCCTCCGTGCCGTCGCCGGTGACGTCGCCGGTGGCCACGCGCACGCCGCCGTGGAAGCCGGGGTAGGCGAAGAAGCTGAACAACTCGACGCCGCTGGTGGCGCGGAAGACACGGACGTGCGAGCCGCCACCTTCACCCGCACCGGTGGCAAAGATCCTCTCCTGGTGTTCGTAGGCCCCGATGTCCACCGCCGGGCCCGAGAGCCGCGCGTAGCCAGGCCCCCGCTGGTCGGTTTGTAAGTTATAGGGTGCGTTCGCGACGCTGGAGTTCCCGGCGTTGAGCGCCGGGCTGCCGCTGAGCAGCGCGTGCGTCCTGGTCGGCCCGCCGTTGAATTGCAACGGACCCAGCAGGGGATTGATGGGACTGGCGAGAGTGCCGACCTGGTCGCCATTCACGCCGTCGGTAAAGCCGTTGCTGCCGTCGCTAGCACCGATGAGGTTGTTCCCCTCCGTGATGAACGAATACAAAAGGTCCGGCGAGTTGGGGTCAGAGGCCGTGTTGGCGGCGACGATGGTGTTCCAGACCCTGAACCTTTCCGCTGCAGCGTCGTTGACCAACCCGCCACCGCGACCCTCGCCCGGGGAGGTGTTCGGTCCCTGCGCTGTACCGCGGAAGGCGGCGTTTTGCGTGACCGTGACGTTGACGAGTCGGCTGACGCCGCTCGTTTCGGAGTAAATGCCGCCGCCCAGCCCACTACCGGCCTTCACTTGGCCCATGTTATTGTCCATCTGGGCATCCCCGCCGCGGGCCAAGTTGCCGGACACCGTGCTGTTGATCACCTCCAGCGTGCCGTCTATATTGTTGAGCAACCCGCCGCCGTGGGCGTCGCCACCGATGGCCTGTACGTTGTTTCCAAAATTGTCCCCGAATAAACGGCCGCCGAGTGCTTGGTTGCCGGCAAGGGTGGACCGTTCGACGAAGCCACTCGCTGATCCCCCTCCGCCCTCGAGATAGATGCCTCCGCCGTAAGCCGAGCCTGCAAATACGCCATCTGGAGGCGCCAGCGCCTCGACCTGGCCGCCGCGGGCGGCGTTGTTCTGGACCGTACTGTTGCGCAGGCTGAATAGAAAGGCGTTGGTTCCCGCAAGGGCGATGGCCCCGCCGAAGGCGAAGCCGCCTTCCGGTTTACGCACCTCGCGTAAGGCTCTGCCTCCTGAGGCCTCGTTGGAGCTAAACTCGGACTGAAAAATGAAAACGCTGTCCACGCTGTCTTGCCCGCTGCCAGGAAAGACGGCCAAGGCCCCACCGTAGGCGTCGCCGCCCGATCCGAATTCGGTCGCATTTCCGCCGGCAATGCCGCCGGTTGCCCGGTTTTGGCGGAAGGCGGTATTGTCGATAGACACTTCGAGGGCTTCCTTGTTGTCGGAAACGAACATGCCCCCGCCGAAAGCGCGGCCGGCGCGGTGTACGGAGGCGAGTCCCGAGGTATTCCCGCCCGTAGCGCTATTGTTGGTGAAAACGACGTCTTCGACCACGAGGAAGTTCGAACGGGGATCATCGCCCAAGAGGTCGCCGACATGCAGGCCGCCGCCATAGGCGGAGCCAGCCTGGGTTGTGCCGAGATGCGAGACGAGGCTACTGCCGGCCACGGCTGCGTTGTCGGAAAAGGCGCCGCCCGTGATAAAGGCCAAGACCCCATTGAGGCCGACGCCCGCGCCGGCGGCCAAGCCGCCTCGGCTGTCAACTCCGAAGGCGGAGGACCCGCCGAAGGCACGGTTGTTTTCAAAAATGCTCTCGACCAACCTGACGGTAACTCGGTTTGGTGCTTCGTTTTGTAACACCAGTAGCCCGCCTCCCCAAGCATCCCCTGCCGAAGAGTAGGAGTCGTCCCCTTCGGGAGCCCAAGCGAAGCCGCCGTGGACACGGTTTCGGAGGAACCGGCCGTGGGAAATGGTGACTTGCGGAATGTCGTCGACGAACGCTCCCAAGAAGAGCACGCCGCCGCCCAGAGCGTCGCCACCGGAAGCGTTGGCAGCTGATTCGTTCCCCCCAAACACCGAATTTTCAATAATCCCGCCGCTGCCGATGCTGGTGTTGTGGATGTGGAGCCACGGTGCTTCCGCGTAAATGCCGCCACCCCCTGCGTCCGCGCCTCCGTTATGTTCGACCGAAGCGACGTTGCGCTCCACGAACGTGTCGATCAGCGTTAAGCCTTGCCCGCTAATATGAGCGATCCCGCCGCCGATGGCGTAGTCATCCACGTCCGCCTCTACCAAATTCTCGGCCAGGATCGAGTTGCGCAC
>JANWYO010000085.1 GCA_025055215.1 Gemmataceae bacterium | reverse complement strand
ACCAGTAGCGAGCGCACCGCCACTGGCCCCGGCCGCGCCGGGGGGGGGGGGGGGGGCGCGGGGGGGCGGGGGGGGGGGGGGGGGGGGGGGGCCGCGGGGGGGGGGGCGGGGGGGGGGGGGGGGGGGGGGGGGCGGGGGGGGGGGGGGGGGCCGGGCCCCCCCGCCGCCGCCAAGCCAAGCCCCACCTGGGGGCCTGATCCTGCCGCCGCCGGGAACCCTTAGCCCTCGAGGAGTCGATCCCATGAAGTTCGCCGCCATCATCGAGTATGTCCCCGACCCCGCCCGGATTCAGGCCGTCCGCCCCGTGCATCGCCAATACCTGGCCAGCCTCCGCGACCAGGGGAAGCTGGCCATCTCCGGCCCGTTCACCGACGACAGCGGCGCCCTGATCGTCTACGAAGCGGCCTCGCGCGACGAAGCCGAGCAGCTTCTCCGCAATGATCCTTTTCACCGCGAGGGGATCTTCGTCAGCTACGTCATCCGCCCATGGAACCCGGTGATGGCCAATCCGGCCCTGCTGCCCAGCTGAACGCGTCCTCGGAGGAATGGTCCGACATGCCCTTCCACCTCGTTTTGGGGACCCGCAACCCGAAGAAACGACAGGAAATGGTGGAGATTCTGGACGGCCTCGGCCTGGAATTCGCGGACCTGAGCAATTGGCCGGACCTCCCCGAGGTCGTCGAGGATGGGACCACTTTTGAGGCCAATGCCCGGAAGAAGGCGGTCGAGAATGCCCAACGGCTCCGCCGTTGGGTGCTGGCGGAAGATAGTGGCCTGGTCGTCGATGCCTTGGGGGGCCGACCGGGGGTCTACTCTGCTCGCTTCGCCGGCCAGCATGGCGACGACGCCGCCAACAACGCCCGTCTGTTGGCGGAATTGGCCGATGTGCCGGATGAGCAACGCACCGCCCATTACGTCTGTGTCGCCGTGCTCGCCGATCCCGAGGGTCGCGTCGTCGCTACCACCGAGGGGCGATGTCATGGCCGAATCATCCGCGAATATCGCGGGCAGGGGGGGTTTGGCTACGATCCGCTGTTCCTGGTCCCGGAATACCACCGGACCTTCGGCGAGCTGAGCCCGAGGGTCAAGCACGCCCTGAGCCATCGCGCCCGGGCCTTGGAGCGGTTACGGCCGACGCTGCGGGCCCTGGCCGCGTCCGCCAGCGGCACGGGGCCCGCCTGAGGCTTTCGTCCTACCGCCCGCCTCCCTCGCGAGCGGTGGCGCCGCCCGGGCTGGGGCCTCACCAGCGGAGGACGACGCCGAGGTACTCCTCTTTGCGGTTCATCAGCCCATCGTAGGCCGTCGCCAGGTCGGTCACGCCGATGGTCTGCGTCACCAGGCCGGCAAGGTTCAATCGGCCGGCGGCGATCTGGGCCAGGAGCCAGGTTTGGGCCTTGTCGATGTCCCAGGCTCCCGCCAGCCGGGTATGGGCCGGCTCGAAGAGCATGTTGCCGTGCGCTCCGGTGACTTCGAGGTAGCGGCGGTGGAGGTCGTCGTAGAAGTTGACCTCGCGAGCTTTGCCGCGGGGACTGCCGACGATGACCACCTGGCCGCCGTCGCAAGCGAGGGCCAAGGCCAGCGGCACGGCCTCGGGAACGCCGGTGGCGTCAGCCACGATTTCCGCGCCACGGCGACGGAGGACGCTATTGAGCTGGCCGCGCACGTCGCCGGCGGCAGGGTCAATGACATGATGGGCGCCGGCGGCCTGGGCCGCCCGGCGGCGCATGGCTACGCTGTCGATGCCGACCACGGGGTAAGCACCCGCCGCCAACAGGCACCGCAGGGCAAACTGCCCGATAATGCCCAGCCCGAGCACGGCCGCCGATCGGCCCAGGGTGATGCCCACCCGGATGGCGGCGCCCATGCCATAGCGGGCGATGCACGCCAAGGCGGCCTGCTCGGCGACCGCCCCCTCCGGCAGCCGCCACAATCGGCCGCGCTCGTGCCCCAGCGTCAGCAACTCGGCCGAGGCATGGTTGCCAGGATAGCTGACGCGGTCCCCCGGCTTCCAGCCCTCCACGCCTTGGCCGACGGCTACGATCCGCCCGGCGGCGCTGTAGCCGGGGCGAAATGGGAATTTCCACTCCGGCAGCGTCGGGTCGTGGAGCCATTGGTGCGTGCCGGTCCAGACTGCCAATTCGGTGCCGGCGCTGATGGCGCTCGCCTCCGTGGCCACCAGGACTTGGTTCTCGCCGGGCGGCGGCAGCTCGACCTCTCGGACCTCGAATCGGTACGGCTCGACGATGACGGCCTGGACGGCGCGCATGGCGTGGTGTCAACCCAAGGTCAAGGAGGAAGCGGGGTTTTCCAACGGCCCAGGCTTTCAGTATAAGGAAAGACCGCAGCCCCGGCAGGGCGGCGGCCCAGACCCCCGGGACGACGATGAACGTCTACTTGTTCGACATCGACGGGACGCTGATTTCCAGCGGCGGTGCCGGCAAGGCGGCCCTGGAGGCCGCCTTGGCCTCGGAGTTCGGCATTTGTCACGTCATCGATAAGGTCCAACTCAGCGGCCGTACCGATCGCGCCATCCTCTTCGACCTCGTTCGCCATGCCGGGCTGGGCGACGCCGCGGACGCTTGGGGTCGACTGCGCCGCGCTTACCTGCGGCACCTCCCCGACTGCCTTGACCGTTCCTCGGGACGAATTCTGCCGGGAATCGCCGAGTTCCTGGCGAGCGTCCACGGCCGCGACGACGTCCTCCTGGGCCTCCTGACCGGGAACATCCGCGACGGGGCGCGGATCAAGCTCGGGCACTTCGGCATCGACCATTATTTCACCGTCGGGGGGTTCGGCGACGACCACCTCGACCGCGACGACGTCGCCCGGGAGGCGCTGCGGGAAGTCAGGCGGCGGCTGAGCGGTGCCATCTGCCTGGAGCAGGTCTGGGTCATCGGCGACACGCCCTTGGACATCCGTTGTGCCCGAGCCATCGGGGCGAGGGTCGCTGCGGTGGCCACCGGCTGGCACACGCTCGCCGACTTGGCGGTGCATCAACCGGACCTGCTGCTGCGTGATTTTTCCGAATTCAGGCCCCTGCTGGGTGATTAGGGTCGAAGGGCGCTCCCGCCCCTGGCGGGGCGCAAGGGGTGAGTCGATGGCCACGAGTCGCTTACCGGCGGAATGGACCGAGGTGCTGGAGACGGTGGCGCGAACCCTGGCGGACTGGGAGGCCGCCGCGGCCCAGCGCCAGCGCGCTGTGGAGGAGGCAGCTGCCGAGGCGGGGCCCGATGCGGCGGCCTGGGCGACGGAGTTGCGGCGGTTGGCGGAGCAGCTGCGGCACTGGGCCGACGGCGCCCCGGCGGCCGAGGCCGCGGTGGCCGCGGCGGCCGAAGCCGCCGCGGCTGTCGAACAACGCCTCCGCCAATGGCTCGCCGCCGCCCAATCCCTCCGCTGAACAGCCGCCCCCGCTCCGCCGACCTTCCCCGTCCCTTGGCCCGACGCCCCTCCACGGGTATATTTGATGCCATGCCCTGACACGGATGGGATGGTCCCGGATGCGCTCCAACTTCAGCTACTTGCCGACCCCGCCGCGACCCGGCTCGACGCTGCAGGCCTACCTCCTCGGCCAGGTCGATTTCGAGGCCCTGCTCGCCGTGCAGCAACGGCTCGTCTACGAGGTGGCCGGCAACCGCGACCAGGCCGTCCTCATCCTCTGTGAACATCCCCCCTTGATTACCGTCGGCCGCGAAGGGAGCCGCGCCCATATCCTCTACGAACTCGACGAGCTGCGCTCCCGCGAGCTGACGGTTCGCTGGGTCAACCGCGGGGGAGGCTGTTGGTTGCACGCCCCCGGACAATTGGCCATCTATGCCGTGCTGCCGCTCGACCGACTCGGCCTGGGGCTGCAAGCCTACGTCCGCCGGCTGGAGACCGTCGCCCGTGCCGTCCTCGCCGACTTCTACGTGCCCAGCCACCTCCACGCCAGCCACGCCGGCGTCTGGGTCGGCAATCGCCCGCTGGCTCCCATCGGCGTTGCCGTCCGTCATTGGGTCAGCTATTACGGCGCCATCTTTAACGTGCATCCCGACCTTCGCCCGTTCCGCTGGGTGCGCCTCGGCCACGCCGACGCCGGCCCCATGACCTCTCTGGAGCGGGAGCGACGCGGGCCATTGCGGCCCGCCCTGGTACGCGAACGCTTCCTCGAGCACTTCGCTGCTCAGTTCGGCTTCGCCCGCACGACCCTGTTCTTTGAGCATCCCCAGCTGACGGCCGCCCGGCGCCTGGTCGCCCGCGATCACAGCTCGGTGTGAAATCCCCTCCCCACCCCGCTGAGGCCCCGATCGCCAGCTGCTAGCCCACCGAGGGCGCGGTTTCCTCGACGCGAGTCGGCAACAGACCGCCCACCACGCCGACCCAGCGGCTGACGGCCATCAACAACAGGGAGCCGACGCTCGCCATCACAAACAGCGTCAATCCGATGTTCAGGTATCCTTTCCAGACTTGCCCCGCGGCGATCATCGCCGGGAATTGGTAGCCCACCATTTCCACGCCCGCGGTCATGGTGGTGGAGGTCACGAACAGCATCGGCAGGAGCGTGACCGGTGCGTAACGCAGGCGACCGGCGTTGATGAGCATCGTTGTCACCAGGGCGAGGGCCATGACCGCCAACAGCTGGTTGGCGATGCCGAACATGGGCCAGATCGTGTCGATGGACCCGCCGTGAATCAGGATGCCCCAGCCCGCCGTCACCAGAAAGGTGGCCAGCCAGGCGCCGGGAGGCCAGTTGGTCTGCTCGAACTTGGGGTGGATCTTCCCCAGGGCCTCTTGCAGGAGAAAGCGGGCAATCCGAGTGCCGGCGTCGATGGTCGTCAGGATGAACAGCGCCTCAAACATGATGGCGAAGTGATACCAGTAGCTCATCACCTTCTCGAGAGCCAGCCCGGTCCAGGCCAGGGCCTTGGAAAAGATGAACGCCATCCCCACGGCCAGTGTCACCGCCCCGCCGGTTCGCCCGCGCAACGCCTCGCCACCGACCATCCGCTCGACACTGTTCAGGTCCACCGGCAAATGGGTCGGCGAATCAACGTTGGCCGCGTGCAGCGGGTCCCGTCCCTCCCGGATGCCCAGCGAGGCGTACAGCTCGTTCAGCCGCTCTTGGAACCGGGGCACGTCCGGCAACGGCGTGTTGATGTCGTAGTACAGCTCCTGCGGCAACGACGCAGCGGCAATCAGGGCCACCACGCCCACCAGCCCCTCCATCAACATCGCCCCGTAGCCAATCGGTCGAACGTCGCTCTCCTTGTCCACCATCTTCGGGGTGGTGCCGGAGGAAACCAGCGAATGAAATCCCGACACGGCACCGCACATGATGCAGATAAACAGGAAGGGGAAAATGTTCCCGCGGAACGTCGGTCCGCCGTTGAGGAACGTGTGGTTGACCGGCGGACACTCCAGCCGCGGATTGGCCACAAAGACGCCCACCACGATCAGGCCGACGGTGCCAATCTTGAGAAAACTGGAGAGGTAGTCACGCGGCAGCAACAGAAGCCATACCGGCAGCACCGCGGCGCTGAAGCCGTAAATCGTCAGCGCCAGGATCGTCTGCTCCCGCGTGAGGGAGAACCAGCTCTCCAGCGGCGAGCCGGGGACGTAATTGCCGACAATGACCGACGCCAGGACGGCGATCAAGCCAAACACCGAGGCGGCCACGGTGGCCGCTCGGTGGCTCATCCACCGCGTGCCGTAGCGCATCATCAGGCCCATGACGATGGCAATGGGGATGGTGCACGCGATGGTGAACGTCCCCCACGAACTGCCCGGAACCAACTCCTTGGCGTCTTTCGGGAGCAGCACATCGCCCTGAGCGGTGCGCGGCAGTTCGCTGCCGGAAGGCACAGCAATGACGAACGACTCCGAGCGGTAAGTGACGGCCCCGGCGGCGTGATGGACCTGGCAGCCTTCCGGGAAACGATAGACCGCGAACTTGGAAGTTTCCCAGCCCGGCTCAGACCGTAGTTGTCCACCCTCCGGGAGGACGATGCGCGTTCCCTCGGCCAGGCGCACCTCGTCGCCTCCCAGGGCCTTGACGACCACGAACCCAAGCCCCGCCAGGGCGATAATGACGATGAAGAGAATGGCCGCCGAGACGACGACCACCGCCGGCCGACCGATCTCGGCGCGAGCGATCTCGGCCAGCGATTTGCCGCCGCGGCGTACCGACGCGGCCAGCACGAGCATGTCTTGCACCGCCCCGGCGAAGCAAACGCCGACCACCAGCCAAAGGATGCCGGGGAAATAGCCGTACTGGATCGCTAAGACCGGCCCGATGAGCGGCCCGGCCCCGGCAATGGCCGCGAAGTGATGACCAAACAGCACCCACCGGCCCGTTGGGTCGTAGTTATGGCCATCTTGGAACCGATGCGCCGGCGTCACGCGGCGATCGTCCAGCGCTGCCACCTTGGCCGCCAGAAAAGCACTGTAATAACGATAGGCCAAGGCCAGGACACACAACGCCCCCAACAGCACGGGCATGGCGCGATAAACCACCGTGCCGTTGACTTCCTCATAAAACCACTCAGCGATAAAGGCGGGAAACATGGAACTGTCGGTCGTCGTCAAGACGCCGCCTGAAGACGCCGCCTGCACCACACGCCGCTGTCCCCCAGACCGAGATCCAAGGTTCGGATGCCGATCGGATGTTGTTGTATCACCTGACCTCTCCGCGGAACAACCGCCCGACGAGCGGCCGACAACTCGTGCCGCTGTGAACCAAGCGGAACCCATCCCCGCGATGGTCGGCTGATCGTGGCCCCATGCGGGTTTCGTGAAGCCGCCGAGGCGTGAGGGAACCGTGTCGCGTTGGGACGCTCTTCCCTCTGCCCCGGGAACAGTGGACGTCTCAGCAGCGCAAAGAAAAACACCGGCGCCCGGCGAGCCGCGGCTGGTTTCGAGCGCATCATTCCCGATCCGAGTGGGAAGGACGGCCGTCCTTCGTTGCTGACGGTCGCGACGCAAGATTTCTGTGTCCCGGAACGCACTGTAAGGTGAGACGATGGACCGCTTTCAAGGTGACGGATAAAATCAAATGGAAACTCGGCTGTGTTCGTGGCAGCTCCCGGCAACATACAGCCCGAACGCCTGTTGGCCCCGACGACCCCGAGTTCGCTCGAACGCGCCGACTTCAGCAGACGGACCGACGTTGCAGACCGCCGAATCCCGGAGAGGTGACCGAGCGGCCGAAGGTGCGGCACTGGAAATGCCGTGTGGGGGTCAAACCCCACCGCGGGTTCGAATCCCGCCCTCTCCGCTAAGCATGTCATGACCCGGTAGCATTCCGCACTAAGCGGCACGACCATTCGCTCACCGCCGATCAGGCATCGGCACCAACGGGTGTTTCTTCTTGCAAACAGGAGGGCCACGACTCACCGCATCGCCTTGCGGACGATCACCCGCGAGTTCGAGGTGAACCGCCAGGTGCGTTGGATGCGAGCTTTGGCGGTGGTCCCGGGGTTCAGCGCGCGGCCGATGGCCGACCGACTCACCCGGCCGACCTGCAACGCGGCCCCCTACCAGCTCACCGAGGGTTTTGGCCTGGCTGCGACGCAAGGCTCCGCTAACCACTCATCGTGGTCGCCTCCTTGCGATTCATGGCGGTTCCTCCTTGGCTAGGCGAAGGACGTTTTACAGGAAGCCTTGTGCCCGAGGACGCCTTGCGAGGAACCGCCAAGTTTCTTTCAGGCCGTCCAAAACTGGGGATGACCCATGAACGGCAGACCCGGGAGACCCGGCCGCGGCAAGTTTTCACTTGCAAATGTGCTGCCGAGCATTTCTACTGGTTTTGGGCAAATAGAAACCAGCCGGATCTGGCCAAGTCAAGTCGAGGACTGCCATACGCGGCGTAGCCGAGTCGATGGCAGCGTAACGGGCGCAGTTCGTCGCCCGGGCAGGTGGCGAGGTCGCTGCCAAGTTCGTCCGGTGAGCAACCAACGAGGTGCCCAACTATGTTGGCGACGAAGTTTGGCTGTCCCCATTGCCGTACCGTCTTACAGCTGTCAGGCAGCATCGCCCCGGGGATGAAGTTCAAATGTCCCAAGTGCGCCGCGACGTTGACCATGGGTGCCGGGCTCAAGACCGGCCCGGCCAGCGGGGCGGTACCTAAGCCGGCGTCGACCAATGCGTTTGATTTCACCGCGGTGACAGATCCGCTGGAGCGACCGGCCCGGTCAGCGGGCGTCGGCAGCAAGCTGATGCTGGCGGCGGCCAGTTTCGGGCTGTTGCTGGTCCTTGGCGGAGGTATCGTCGGTGCCGTCGTGCTCTTGAAAAAGTCGAACACGGGGGCTGAAGACGGCTTGGCCGCCGGGCCGACGACCCAGGCGAGCCCGCCGCAGACGACCTCCAAGAACACCAACCCGGCGACGACCCCGTCAACCCCCGCGACCCCGAACACCGGCGTCACCCCGACGCCAAAACCTCCCGTGGTGCCGCCGCCGGTCACGCCAGTGCCCCCGCAGCGACCGGCCCAACCGCCCGCGGTCGAGGAACCGCTCCCCGATCCGTTGGTCTGGATCCCGGCAGAGGCCAATGTGGTGGCCGGCATCGACCTCGGCGGCCTGTTCCGCCATCCTGCGGTTGGGCCGATCTTGGTGGGGGCGCTCAAGAACAACCAGGCCGTGGCGGATCAGCTCCAACAAGTCGAGCGCCTAATCGGCTCCGAGGTGAAGGACCTCTTCGAGCGGGTCGTCATCGGCATGAAAGTGACGCCCCCTCCGAACCGGGAGATGGCCAACCAGGAGCCGCCGAAACCGGAGCTGGTGACCGTCGTCATCCAGACACGGATCCCAGTGGAGCTGGGGCCTATCATCCGCGCGGTTCCGGGTGTCGTGGAGAAACGCTTCCAAGGAAAGACCTATTTTCAGCTGCCGGCGACCGATCCGCGAAGTCCGTCGTCCACGATCCTTGCCGTTTTCGGGCGGACCGTGATCCTGGCGGATGCGGCGGACAGTCGTTTGGCCGCGCTGTTGTCGCCGCCACCTCAGCCGACATTAGCGCCTGAGGCGGTCGCCACGATTCGCAAGCTCGGCACGAATCATCTCTGGATGAGCTTCGCTTTTGACCCAGCGATCCAGGCCGAATTGGCTACCCAAGTGGCCTTATTGCAGCTGGCCCCCCTGCCGGCTGAAATCAAGCCGGTCCTCCCTGCCCTCGCCAAACTGAAGGCGGTTTCATTCTGGCTCAATGTGCCCAGCGATCAGCTTCGAGTCTACCTCGGGCTGACCTGCGGTGACGAGTCTGGGGCCAAGGACTTAACGGACGCGGTGAAGAACCTCTGGGAGACTCAGGGCAAGTTGATCGTCACCCAGCAGCTACAGGCACTGCCGCCGGGGACACCGCCCATCGTCCGGAGCCTCGGCAAGGAATTGGTGGACAGCTTCAAAGCGGAACAGGATGGCCTGATCGCCCAGGTGTCGCTGGGTTTGAAACTGGTGACTTTGGAAGCGAGCATCGAACAGGCGCCCCAGCTGGCGGCTTTCTTCCTGAACTTCAACCCAGCGGCGGTGGTGATGAACAATCCTCCCGTTCCACCGCCGCCGATGCCTTCCATGCCCCCGGTGAAACCGGCGATGCCCACCGACCTGAAAAAATATGAGGGGCCGTTGACCAAGGACGAACAGTTCGCCCTGGATACCCTGAACGAGGAGCGCAAGGGACGCAAGCTGCCGATGCTCAAAGCCCATCCCAAGCTGATGGCCATCGCCCGGGCCCATGCCGAGGAAATGGCCAAGGCAGACAGGCAAAGCTATGAAATCAACGGCAAACCGCTTAACCAGGTCTTGCAAGAGGTGGGCTACACGCCGACGGCGTCCATCTCGAACCAGGTAGGGACCGCCGAGAAATTGACCATCGGCCAGGTAATGGAAAACATCGGCGTCAAGGAGAAGAGTTGGACCGAGGTGGGCATCGGCATAGCCTACACGCCGGAGCAGAAGATGTACTACCACGTTATTCTGACGAGCAGTCAGTAAGCGAATCCTGGTGCCACAGGGACCGACCCCTCTCCCGCGAGCACCGCGTGGCCGGCGGTGCTCGCGGTTTTTTGAGCGCCGCCATGCTCGGCGGCCCGCCCGATCGTCGCCGTTTCGGCACGGTGGCGTGGCTCAGCCAGAGGGCGCGCCTATCGTTTGAGGCGGGCGTGAGCGCACGAGGCGGTAGTTTCTCCTCGCTCCCTCCGATTCCTTGTATCAGGGTCAAGTATTGATCGTTTCGCGATTCCTGCGTGCGTCGCACGCAGCTGCCGTTCTCGCACCAGCGCGAACCGATCCATCCCTCTTCCGCCGTTGCACCTTTGCCTCGCCTGCATCTCGAGGGACACCTCAGCCGGATGGCCGATTGGCCGGCCGGCGGTAAAAAGTCGCGGTGGGCCACTGGCATTTCCCAATCCTGGGGATTAATGTGGGTACGCCCTGCCAACCACGCGAGGGCCCGCCCTGTGGACACCGTGAGGAACCATGCACTACCCCGAGCCCCCTCCCGAACTGCCACCGCGAGACAATGACCAACCCTGGTGGCGACTGCTGACCCGGTACCATTGGTTCGTGCTGGTCGTCGCGGCCCTGGGCTGGCTCTTTGACACCATGGACCAGCAGCTGTTTACCCTGGCCCGCAACCCCGCCATGACCGATCTGCTCGGCCCGGAGGCGAGCAAGACGACCATCGACGAATACGGTGCTTACGCCACCTCGATCTTCATCGTCGGCTGGGCCACCGGCGGGCTTCTCTTCGGCGTCCTCGGCGACCGCATCGGCCGGGCACGCACCATGATGATCACCATCCTCCTTTACTCGCTGTTCACCGGCCTCAGCGCCCTGTCGCAAACCTTTTGGGATTTCGCCTTGTATCGCTTCCTCACGGGCTTGGGGGTTGGCGGAGAGTTCGCCGTCGGCGTCGCCTTGGTGGCGGAAGTCATGCCGGACAAGGCCCGGCCTCATGCCCTGGGCTGGCTCCAGGCGTTGTCGGCGGTCGGGAACATCACCGCCGCCCTGATCAATATCAGCCTCGGCATCGCCGAGGGCGAAGGGATGCTCAGCGGCGACTGGAAAGCCTGGCAGATGATGTTTGTCATCGGCGCCGTCCCCGCCCTGTTGGCCGTCGTCATCCGCTACCGGCTCCGGGAGCCAGAGCGCTGGCAGCAAGCTGTCGCCACGCAAGGCGCCCGGCAGAAGGCCGGCTCTATGCGCGAACTCTTCGGCGATCCGCGCTGGCGCAAGCACACCCTCATCGGTCTCGGCCTGGCCGTGCCGGGCGTCGTTGGGCTCTGGGGCATCGGCTTTTTCAGCTACGACTTTGTCCGCGCGGTCTTCCGCCAGACGTATGAGCAACAAGGCTTGTCCCCGGAGGAGATCCGCGGCAAGCTGACCCAACTGGTCGGCATCGTCTCCGTGCTGCAAAACATCGGCGGGGCCCTCGGCATCTACGCCTTCAAGGCCGTGACCGAAAAAATCGGCCGCAAGCCCGCCTTCGCCGCTGCCTTCCTGCTCGCCATCCTTAGTACCTCGGGAACCTTCTGGTTCCTCCAGCATTTCTCGGACGTGTTTTGGATGATTCCGCTGATGGGTTTTTGCCAGCTCATGCTCTTTGGCGGCTATGCCATCTATTTCCCCGAACTATTCCCGACCCGGCTCCGCAGTACCGGCACCTCGTTCTGCTACAACGTGGGCCGGTACATCTCCGCCATCGGACCATTGACTATGGGCCAATTGATCAGCACCGTCTTCGGCCACCACGGCCAGATCATGGCGTGGCGCTATACCGGTGTGACGATGTGCTCATTCTTCCTCATCGGGCTGCTGGTGCTGCCCTTGGCTCCTGAGACGCGCGGCCAGCCGCTGCCCGAGTGAGAAACAGCGGTCCGGCCGAACACTCCGGGAAATCCGGGCGGCGCCCCCGAGTCCTCGGCTGCGGCCCTAGACGCGGAGGGAAGTCATGACGTTAACCGTTCCCGAATGGCTGGCTCGGCGCGGCGGCGATTTGCGGCTCGCCCCTGATGGCCGAAGCTGCTACGTCTTGGTGGCCGGGCAACCGCACTACCTGCTGACCCCCCGGCCCGCGGCGGGCCGACACACCTGCACCATCCTCCAGACCAATAACGGCAGACGGCTCGACCGGGGCACGGTCTACCCCAGCGTCGAGGAGGCCTACCGCGGTGGGCTCGAGGAATTACGTCAGGCCCTGGGTTGGTGAGTCGGAAAAAAACGGTCGGGGCCGATTGCTCGGCCCCGACCGCCCGATGGCCGACGAGTCGGCCCGGCCTTACGCCAGGAGCTTGTCGATGACCCGGCCCTCGCGGAAGAGGGTGATGGGCCGGCCGGTGGAGGTCATCAGTTCTGAATGCGGATCGATCCCCAGGCAGCTGAAGATCGTGGCGGCGATGTCGTCGGGCGTGCACGGCTCGGACGCCGGGGCCATGCCTTGCGAGTCGGTGCTGCCGTGGACATAGCCCCGCTTGAAGCCACCGCCCGCCAGGACCACCGCCATCGACCGGGCCCAGTGATCGCGGCCGGGCTGCGAGCCGCGGCTGTTGATCTTCGGGGTGCGGCCAAACTCACCCGCGCAGTAGACGATGGTGCTCTCGAGCAACCCTTTGCTGTCCAGGTCTTCGATCAGGGCCGACAGCAGTTGGTCGAGGGGCGGAAGGTTGCGGTTCTTCAGGGTCTCAAAGTTGCTCTGATGCGTGTCCCAGCTGCCCGTGCTCAGGGTCACGAAGCGGACACCGGCCTCCACCAGGCGGCGGGCCGCCAAGGCCGCCTGACCGCTCGGCGTGTTGCCATAACGCTCGCGGACCGACGCCGGCTCCTTGCTCAGATCGAAGGCGACTTTGGTGCGGTCCGACCGGAGGATTTCAATGGCCTGCTTGTGGAAGGCGTCGAGGCCGTCGGCGAGGTCGGCAGCCTTGTCCAGGGCGCGGAAGCCCGCGTCGAAGCCTTGCAGGAGTCGGTCCCGGTCTTCCAACTCTTCGAGGGAGAAGCCCGTGGGCAAGGTGATGCCGCGGACGCGCAGGCCGCCCCTCCCGCCACTGCTCCCTTCGACAACGAACGGGTTGTACGCGGTGCCGAGGTAGCCCGCCTGGCCGATTGAGTTTCCACTGCCGAAGGTCACGTAAGCCGGCGCTCCCTTCGGGACCGGCAAGAGCCGCGCGGCCAGCGAGCCCAGCGATGGGTATTGCAGGGCCGGCGTCGGCTTGTTGCCGGTGGTCATCCATGTCGCCGCGACCCCATGGCTTGGGACGGTATGGTGCAGCGAGCGGACGATGGTGTACTTGTCGGCGATTTTCGCCATCCGCGGCAGGTGTTCGCAGATCTCGATCCCGGGCACGTTTGTCGGGATCGGCTTGAATTGGCCGCGAATCCCCTCCGGTGCGTTCGGTTTGAGGTCCCACATGTCGATCGTGGCGGGACCACCGGGTAACCAGACGAGGATTACCGACTTGGCCTTGCCGTTGCCGCCGGAGGCGCCCACGGCCTTGGCCCGGGCCTCGTAGCGGAGCAGGTCCGAAAGCCCGAAACCGAACAGGCCGGCTGTCCCGATCTTGAGGAAGTTACGGCGGTTGAAACCTTCGCAATCCATCCAACAGTGAGCTGCCATGAGATTTCGTCCTTTTCGCTCCGGAGGCCTATTTCCCCCCAATGCGTGCGCCGCCCCCCGGAGCAGACCCAGGCGGGCACCGTGAAGCCAAAACTCGCGCCCCGGCACGGATGGTACGAGCGGCCGTGCCCGGTCGCAAGGCGTTTCATCGCCCGATCAGTGGTTTAGAATGAACTCCCGCGTGTTGATCAACGCCCACAGGATGTCGGTAAACACCGCCCGCCGGTCCGACTTTTTCGCGCGATACGCGGCGACCAGCTGCTTGTCAGACTCGGTGGGATAGCGCGACAACGTTGCGAGGAACAGTTCCTCAAGGATCTCGTCATCGGTCTTGTTGGCGTTGAGTAAGTTCCGCAGCCGGCTGCGCTCCAACTTGCTGAGCAGCGTCTGGTCGGTCATCAGGAACAAGGTCTGCGGCAGGGCTGGCTCCATCGCTCGTTCGCAATCGCAGGCCGTCGTTCGCGGTGGTCGGCCGAAGAGGCGGAAAACGTACGCCAAGGAGTTATTCTGCGGGCGGCTGGCCCCGACCTCGATCGCCCGAGCACCGGGCGGGGCGTCGCTGCCGAAGTCCTCCGTCACGCCCAAGGCGTCGTTCAAGACATCAACGACGACCTCGGCCATCATCCGCCGCACATAGGCATGGGAGTAGTTGTTCTTGTCGAACCGGTTGGTTTCATTGACGTCGGAGGAAAGTTGGTAGGTCCGCGAGTTCAGGATCGTCCGTTCCAGGCGGCGGATGTCGAACTTGTGTTCGATGAAATCCCGCGCTAAGGCATCCAGGAGTTTTTCATTCGATGGTGGATTGCCCAGCGAGAAATCATCCACCGGGTCGACAATTCCTTTTCCGAAGTAATGCGCCCAGACTCGGTTGACGAAGCTGCGGGCAAAGAAGGGATTGTCCGGCGAGCGCAGCCAGTCAAATAGTTGCTCCCGGGCATCCTGGCCGTCCTTCAGCGGAATCTCGGGACCGCCGAGGGCCTTTGCCGGCAGGCTGGCGTTGGTCTCGGGGTGGTTGAAGGTGCGTCGGCTTGGACCGATGAAGACCTCGCGGACGCTGATCAACTGCCTGTTGTTGTTCCGACCCCCGGATTGCCGGGAACGACGGGCCGCGTTTTCCCCGTCGATCACCTTTCTTGCCTCGGGGGACACTCCAACGGACACCTGAGCAAACACATTCGCGAAGCTGCGGTAATCGACCTGGGTCCAGCGGTCGAAGGGGTGCTTGTGGCACTGGGCACACTCGATGCGGACGCCCATGAACGCTGCGGCCACCTTTTCCCCCCACATTTCGATCGGGACATTGTTCTGCCGCCGCCAGAAGAGGTCGAGGCTTTTCTTCTCCGGATACGGCGTCTCGAAGCCTTTCTCCATTGCTTGGTCCATGGCGTTGACCTGCTGGATCCACTCTTCCGGAGAGAGACCGTCACGGCTGGTGGCGCAGAGGATGCCGCGAACGATCTCGTCGTAGGGCACGTTGTCTGCGAAGCGCTTGCGGAGCCAGTCGTACCACATCTGGCTTCGACGGGGACGCAGGTTTTGCGGGTTCTCCAGCTGGTCGGTGTTGTTCCCCGTGATGTCGCAGAACTTTGTGGCCCAGATGGCGGCGTGAAGCGGATGCTGTAGAAGCTCCTCAATTTTCTTCGCTCGCTTGTTCGGGTCGGTGTCGGCGAGAAAGGCGCGCACTTCGTCGGGCTTGGGCAGGGCGCCGATGGTGTCGATGGTCACGCGCCGCAGGAACTCGGCGTCGGACGACAGCTCTGAGGGGACAATGTTCAGCCGGCGGAGCTTGGCAAAGACTTCACGGTCGATGTAGTTGACTTCCGGCACCTTCGGGTATTTGAACCCCGGCGGAGCATCAAACGGAACCAGGACCCGCGCCGGAAGGATGTTACCTCGGTAAGATACGATTACCGCTGTGTCGCCGGCCTGCCGGGCCGAGACCAGACCGAGTTGGCTGACCTCGGCCACGGCATCGTCTTGGACACGGAAGTCGCAGAAGGGAGTGATGTCTTCCTCGGTGCCGTCGGCAAAGGTCGCTTTGATTGTCAGCTGGCCTTTGTCGCCGGGTTTGCGGAAGGCGTGCTCCGTCGGGGTCATGCGAATGACGGCCACCGCCCCGCTTCCTTTCTTCCACGGGGCACCCGCGCGAATCCATTCCTTGAAGACCTGATATTGCCAGGAGTCTTTGCCAATCCGCCGACCTCCGCCGTGTTCCACCTGACCGGTGGCCTTGAGGAGAATCAGGCTGTTGTCGGGATCGACTGGATTGATGCGCCGACCAAGGACCTCCCGGGTGAGGGCGTAATAATCCTTCTCCGGGTCGTAGCCGAAAAGGGAGAGGCGAAAGCCGCCCTTGCCCTGGAAGGAGCCGTGGCACGAGCCGGAGTTACAGCCGAGCCGGCCGAACAGGCCCATGATGTGGCGTTCAAAGTCCACGGAGGACAAACTTCCTCCGTTGGGGAGGGCGACCGAAGCCCGGGCGGAGGGCACGAGACCTAATCCCAGGAGCGACGTCGCTGCGCTGATCAGTGCGAATCGCATCATGGCGGGGAGCAACATTTTCAATCCTCGGAGGGCATCACGCGTCGGCCGGCCGACGCTCGGCGGGCAGCACCGGAGCAGGTCGAAACCAGCAGGATCCCAGCCCGGTGCGTAAATGCACATCCATTAAACCGCCGGCAGGCGAAAAAGTGTCGGCAGCTTGTCGATTTTCTTCAATTTTGCCGAGTCAATTGTAACTCGTTCTCAGTCAATGCGTTCGTTGAAACGACATTCCCCGTCTGGAGCAACGCCACCGCTCAGCACGGGCGGTACGTCCCGCCGAAACCGCGGCAATCGCGGCCGCCACGATGTGAACACGCCGGGCGGCGACCCGGCTTGTCAAGGTTCCCTGCCTTTCCACCGATAAGCCGAAAGAGGATCGAGTCGCCTCAGTCCGTCAAGAACGGTCGAAATTCCGCCAGCCAAGGAGGGCGCTCATGGGGGAACCGCTGTCTCGGCGTGATCTGCTTAAGACCTTCGTGGCCCAAGGAGTTGCCGCGACACCTCTCGGAGGTGGGGCTTCGGCCGAAGCATCGCCGCCCGGTTGGATTTCGGGCAAGATGACGGGGGCGGAGGCCATCTGCGAAACCCTCCTCCAGGAAGGAGCCGACTGCGTCTTTGGGATTCCGGGCGCCCAAGGAAATGAGCTTTGGGACACGATGAAATCCAAAGGGGTGGGCTACCTCCTGGTGGCCCACGAGTTTTCCGCCGCCTGCATGGCCGATGGAGCAGCCCGAGCGACCGGCAAGCCCGGCGTGTTGTGCGTCGTGCCCGGCCCTGGCATCACGAACGCCCTCACTGGCTTGGGCGAAGCGCTGCTCGACAGCGTCCCCGTCGTGGCGATCGTCATCGACATCGCCCGAGGGTGCCGGTATCGGCCGTTCCAAGTCCACTCCCTGCCGAGCGTGCCGCTTTTGGAGCCTGTGACTAAGGGCGTGATCGCCGTCGGCGGCGTCGGTGACATTCCGTTGGCCATTCGCCAGGCATTTCGCCTGGCGTGCAGTGGCGAGCCGGGGCCGGTGGCGGTCGTGGTCCCGTATCACCTCCTGATCGAGGCGCACAAGTTTCACGTGCCGCCGGTCGAACCCCCGCCGCTGCCATGGGACGAGGCGGCGTTTCAGCGTGCGCTGTGTCTGTTGGCAACCCGCTGGCAAGTCGGCATCTACGCCGGCCTGGGGTGCATGGACCATTCTGCGGCCCTGGTCCGCGTGGCCGAAATGTTGCAAGCCCCGGTGGCTACCAGCATTTCCGGCAAAGGCGTCATCCCCGAGTGCCACCCCCTGGCCGTCGGCTGGGGCTACGGCCCGCAGGGAACCGAGACAGCCGAGGCCATTTTCAAGAAAGTGAACCTGGTATTGGCCATCGGCGTGCGGTACAGCGAGGTCTCGACCGGCTTTTATTCGATTCCGAGTCACCGGGTGGTGCACGTGGACATCAACCCGCACAATCTCGGTGCGGTGGTCAAGGCCGCGGTTTGCGTCCCGGCCGACGCCGGTGTGTTTCTTCATCGCCTCCTGCAATGCGAGGCCCAGCTGCGCCGGCCCCCGGATCCGAAGCTCCTGGCTACCATCCAGAAACATAAGGCGGACGAGGCCCGCGAGCACGCCAAGGTCTACGCCCGGTGCGCCGCCGATCCGATGGCGTTCGTGTTGGCCCTGCGGCGACGAACCAGCTCAGACGCCCTGGTTTTCGTCGACGTCACCATGTGCGAACATTGGGCCGGCGAGGCGTTCACGGTCTTTCAGCCGCGGACGTATTTCAACCCGGCCAATAATCAGTCGATGGGTTGGTCGATCCCCGCGGCTATCGGCGCCCAGCGGGGCTGTCCCGGTCGCCAAGTCGTCACCATCACCGGGGATGGCTGTTTCCTCATGTCGGCGATGGAAATCTCCACCGCCGCGCGGGAGGGATTGCCGGTCAAGTTCTTTGTCCTCGACGACCAGGCGTACCACTACATGCAGGCCCTCCAGAAGCCCGCGTACCTACGGACCACGGCCACGGTGTTGGCGCGGCTGAATTACGCCGCACTGGCCCAGGGGCTCGGCGTCGGTTACCACGAAATCTGCCGCACGGAAGACCTCGATGCGGGCATCCAGACCGCGCTGTGTTTGCCCGGGCCGGTATTGACGCGTGTGGTGGTGGACTACGGCAAGCGCCCGGTTCGCTGGATCAAGGCAGCCCGAGAGCGCTTTACCGATGAATTGTGTGCTGATCAAAAGGTGCGCTTCTTGGCACGACTCGCCGCGAGGACCGTCCACTGCCACAAGGACAACGATTGACCGGAGCCCCTGATCGGCGAGGCGCGCCGTTGAGGACGAGGCCGTCAGACCATCGACGCGCGCTCCGCCCGGCTGCGGCACTCGCTGCGTCAGGACATTACCGTGGACGGCCAACGTTCATGCCCCGGTCTCGGTCGAATCGGTCGTTTGGTCGCGGGTGATGAATTTTCCGCTTGGGTGCCTGCTGGGTTGGTGTTAGAATGCCAGGCGCGTGTCGTCTTTTTCTTTTCCTAGTCGGAGGCCAAACCATGCTGACCAGCTACATGGTGAAGTGCCCGCACGTCGGTTGCGATTGGCGGGGGAGTTTGCTCCCTCGGGGCGATAAGTCGGCGTGGCGCGGCATCACGCCGACGACGCCTCGGGTCGTCTTCGAGTGTCCCAACTGCGCGCGAACGTGGCAGGCGCGGGTCGTGGGCGATGACGTCGAGCCGCTGCCTTTGGAAGAATTCACCCCGGAACGTGCTTGAGGATTGTCCGACCGTCGATACAACGACCTGGGGCGGGACCGCAGCCCGTGCGGTTCCGCCCGATCCGGTCCACGCGTGGAGGAGAGCCTGATGGACACCGCCAAAGTCATCGACAAACTGAATGCCATCGTCCGCTGGGAGTGGACCGGGATTGTCCAGTACACGCAGCACAGCTTCCTGGTGCAGGATCTGTGGCGCGAGGTTTATGCCTCGTTCTTTCGCAAGTCGGCCGAAGAGTCGATGAAACATTGTCGCCTGATCGGCGACAAGATCGTCGCCCTCGGCGGGGTGCCCACGGTGGAGCGCGCCGAAATCCGCCAGTCCACGGACCTGCGGGAGATGCTCCGCTTCAACTTGGAATTTGAGCGCAAGGCCGTGCAGCTGTACACCGAGGCCCTCGAGCTGGCCCAAGACAACCACCCGCTGCGGATCCTGCTGGAAGACCTCCTCCTCGAGGAGCAATCCGGCGTCGAGGAGTTGGAAAAGTTGATGGCCACGCAAGAGCGGGCGGCGCAGCCCCGGCAAGAGCCAGCGAGCAAGGTGGGCTGAGGCTGTCGGTGTCCGGGCAGTCGGGGTTGAGTTTCGGCCCCGAGGCGCTTGCCGTTGCGGGCAGGATGCGGAGGGCCATGCGGCGGATCGGCATCTTCGGCGGCACGTTCGACCCCGTCCATCTCGGCCATCTGGTGATGGCCGAGCAATGCCGAGAGCAAGCGCAACTCGACGAGGTTTGGTTCATTCCGGCTGCGCGACCGCCGCACAAGCGAAACCAGCCGATTACTTCTTTTCGCCAGCGAGTCGAAATGCTGGCGCTGGCCTTGGCCAGCAACGCTGCCTTCCGGGTGGAAGAGGTGGAGAAGGATCGGCCGGGCCCCAGCTACACCGTGGACACGCTGGCGGAAATCCGCCAGCGTTTTCCCGATGCGGAGTTACATCTGGTGATCGGTGCCGACAGTGTGGCTGACCTGCCGCTGTGGTATCAGCCGATTCGACTCATCCAGCAGGCGATCCTGTTGGTATTTCCCCGCTACGGGAGCCCTCGGTTCGATGCTGAATCGCTACGGGCGGCCCTTCGGGCGCCGCCGGAGGTTTCTCTTCGCTATCAAGAGATCGATGCTCCGATAATTGGCATCTCCGGCCGGGAAATCCGCCGCCGCGTTTTCCAGGGACGCAGTATTCGCTACTGGGTTCCCGCCGCGGTGGAAGCGTACATCCACCAACATCGCCTCTATAAAGATCACCCGCCGGAGGCATGAGACGTCTCATGCCTCCGGCCCCAAGCGATCGGCAGTGGCGCCATTAACGGATTGCCGGCTTCGGATAGCTGACCGGCTGCACCGCGGCCGGCTTGATCGGCAGCGGACCAGTCGGCAGGCACACGCGAATGCCCCCCTGGTCCACGGACAGGGACAGCTTGTCGGCCGAGATTTCCGCTGTCTCGCCGTCCTTTTGATACTTCAGCCGCACGTTCCCCTCCAGGACCAATCCGCCGCCCGGCCCTTGGACATGGACCGCCTCGCAGGTTCCCTCCAGGCACTGCCCCGTGACGCGAATCCCTTCGCAGCTGTGGCGGAAAGTCCAAGCTGGAGGCGAGGGCATCGCTATCGGCATGGCCACCCCGACAGCCGATATCGCAGGAACGGCGGGAGTCGCCTCTCTTGTGGCGTGTACCTGCTGCAAGATCCGCGGCAGGGACGTGCCCAAGCAGGTCAACGGCACCATGGGCATCATGCCGCCGGACCAGATGACGTAAGGCAGGGTGATGCTCCAGCAGTTGGCCTTCCCCTCACTGGCGCACGCGGCCGCGGCAGTCGGGAGAACCTGAGTCATCTTGACAGCGGGACGGCAGGGGCAGATTGGCGTAGTCGCTGGTTCCGCGTTCGGGCAGGGCCCAGGGGTACCGCACGGCGGGCAACACGATTCTTGGGCCGCCGCGGCCTTCTTGCAGCAGCAGGCCTCGGGTTTGCAGCCCTCCGCGCACTTGCTCCCCGGCGGACACGTGCACGGGGGTAAGTCCCCGCGAACCGCGCTCGGCTCGACGACTTCGACGGACACCTTGAGCACCGTGCCGGTCGGCGTGCACAGCGTGCGCGTTGCCGACGTCCTTGACGGACCATCCTCCGCCGGGCAGGGGTAGCCGGCAACCAGCAATACCAAAGCGGCCGTCAGGGCGGGCCATTGCAGGTAATTCATACTCGTCCCTCCTCTTTCGGTTCCGAACGGACGACGCGGGCGGGAACCATAGCAGAGACGAGCAAGAGTGTCTGCGCCAGATTTGACGGGGCGGACAGGAGAGCGCGACTGGCGCCGGGGGGGGGGGCCGGGGGCCCGCCCCCCGCCCCCCACCGAAAAAAACCGGAAAACCACAAGGTTGGGCCCGGGGGGGGGGGTGAGCAGCG